>DATMLO010000228.1:0-3952 GCA_035570495.1 Allostellaceae bacterium
AGCGACAGCGACGCGTCTACATCTGTCGGGCGGGCATAATCGAAATTGACTGGCTTCAACCGTCCAGTTCCTCGAATCCGACCGGCGCGCTTTCGCGCTTCGCCGCCGCGATCGCCTCAAGCACGCGGCGCGGCGTTATCGGCGAGCGAAGGATCTCGGCTCGGAGGGATCGCAAGGCGTCATTGACAGCGTTGCCGATCGCCGCCGGCGGCGCGATGGCGCCGCCTTCGCCGAGTCCCTTCACGCCAAATTCGGTGTAGGGCGCAAGCGTCTCCATGTGGCGCAGCCGCGGCGCCGGGACTTCCGTCGGACCCGGCAGGAGGTAGTCGGCGAAGGTCGACGCGAGCGGCTGGCCCGTGGAGTCGAAGTTCATCTCCTCGTAGAGAGCCGTGCCGACGCCCTGAGCGAAGCCGCCATAGATCTGGCCGTCCACCACCATCGGGTTGATGAGCTTGCCGCCATCCTCGACGATGACGTAGTCGAGAATCTCGATGTCTCCGATCTCAGGGTCGACCGCGACAGTTGCGATATGGGCGGCGTAGCTGAAGGTGCCCGAGTCGCGACCCGGCTTATAACCGATCGTCGCCTCGAGGCCGCGCGGATCGACTGAAGCCGGGAGATCCTGTGGGCGCCGATACCAGGTGTGGGCAATCTCCGCGAGCGTGACGCTGCCGGATTGCCCGTGCACCGCGCCATCGCGCAGCACCACGGATTCGGCGTCGGTCTGCAACAGATGCGCTCCGATTGCTGTCGCGAGACGCGCCACCTCCCGCGCCGCGGTTGCGACCGCTCCCCCAGCCATCACCGCGCCGCGCGAGCCCCAGCTGCCGGTCGAATAGGGGGTGTATTCCGTATCGCCATGGACAAGTTTAATCTTGGCCGTTTCGATGCCGAGAATCTCATGCGCCACCTGGGCAAGGGTCGTCTCCATGCTCTGCCCGTGCGAGTGGACGCCTACCCTCAGCTCGAGCCCTCCGTCGGGCGTCATGCGCGCCGTCGCCTGCTCATGCCCCGGCACCATGGGAATGCCCCAACCGGCGTAGACCGAGGTGCCATGCGCGCCCTGCTCGCAATAGACCGCAAGGCCAACGCCGATAAGGCGTCCATCCGGCTCGCCGCGCCTCTGGCGCTCGCGAACGCCCTTAAGGTCGGCCACCGCCAGCGCCCGGCGCAGCGCTTCAGGATAGTCGCCGCTGTCGAAGTGCTTTTTTGTGATGTTGTCGAACGGCATCTGCTCGGGCTGGACGAGGTTCTTCATTCGCACCTCGAAGGGCTCGAGCCCCGCCTCGCGCGCGACGAGGTCGAGCATGAGTTCGAGCGCGTAGCAGACTCCCGTCCGCGCGACGCCCCGATAGGGAAGGATCGGACATTTGTTGGTCGCGACCGACCAGGTGCGACAGCGATAGGATGGGAAATCATAAGGGCCGGGCAGGATGCTCGCGACCTGCGCCGCCTCAAGGCAGGCTGAGAAGGGGTAGGAGGAATAGGCGCCCGAATCGACCGTCGCTTCGCAATCGACGCCGCGCAGCGTTCCATCGCGATCGGCGTAGACGGTGATGCGGTAATGATGCTCCCGGCAATTCGCGCTGGCGGTCAGATGCTCGCGTCGGTCCTCAAGCCAACGCAGCGGATGGCGGCAGCGCATTGCCAGCCAGCCGAGGCAGACGTCCTCCGGCAAAAGAATGCCCTTGTAGCCGAAGCCACCCCCGACATCCGGCGAGACGATCCGCACCTGCGTTTGCATCAGCCCCAGGCATTCCGCGAGGCCGGTGCGCACGATATGCGGCATCTGACTGCCCGTGTAGAGAACGAGCTGCTCCATGCGGCTGTCCCAATAGGCGACCGTGCCGCGGCCCTCGATTGGGGCCATGCATTGGCGGGCGGTGGAAATCTCGCGGGTAATCTTGATCGGCGCGTCGAACGCGGCTTCGATATTAATGTCGACGAAGGTCTCAAGGAATGTGTTGTCGCCCCAATGCTCATGCAGCAGCGGCGCGTTCGGCAAGCGCGCCGCCAGCATGTCGTGCACGGCCGGCAGCTCCTCCAGATCCACCTCGATGCTCGCGGCGACATCCTCAGCCTCGGCGCGTGTGCGGCCGATGCACATCGCGATCAGCTCACCGACCTGGCGCACCTTGCGGTTGGCGAGCACCGGCTGCTCGGACACCTTGAATCCAACCAGGCCGGACACGGCGACGATCGGCTTCACGCCGACGAGGTCTGTGGCGGTGAATGCCTTGCCGCGATGCTCGTCGGGAATGAGAACGGCGCGCAGCTTCGCGTGGGCGAGCGGCGAGCGGACGAAGGCGACATCTTTCATGCCCGCAAGGCGGATATCGCCGACATACTGGCCGCGCCCACGCAGGAAGCGGTCGTCCTCCTTGCGCTTGACCGAGGCGCCTACGCCTTGATCGTTCATCTCCTGACCTTCCTCAGCCGCGACTCATGTAACATGCGGTGGCGTCCACGAGCTGCGGCGATCGCGTCACGCGCTTCGACCGATCGGCTCGGCGTTGCACCAGTCGTAAATCGCCAGCGCCATCACCTTGATCGCCGTGAGGTAGTCGTCGATCGAGACATATTCGTCGTCGGCGTGCATGACGGCCGTCGAGCCCGGTCCAAAAATGACCGTCGGCGTATTGCCGTAGCGGTTAAGGAAGCGCGTGTCCGCCGCGCCCTGCCGGCCGGTGATCACAGGGGCTTTGCCGGTAATCTCGGTATAGGCGCGCGACACCGTGGCGACGACCGGATGATCGCGTGGAATCTCCGACGCCTCGGCGTCATAGCCGACGAACCGGACCTTCGGCGGATGATCCTTCATCCACGGATCTGCCTCGGCGGCCCGCGCCACCCGATCGACGAGGCTTTGCTTGACGCCTTCGTGGTCCTCGCCGGGAACGGTGCCAATGCTCCCCTTGAGCAGGCAGTTCGCCGGGAAGGCGCTTGGGTAGCCTCCCGCCTGAAAGCTGCCGATGATGCAGGGCAGCGAATCGATTGCGCTTGGATAGAGCGGATGGGTCACGGTCGCGACGCGCTCGGCCTCGAGATCAGCGACCGCCTTGGCGATTCTGTTGCCAAGATCGATGCCGCTTATGCCCTCGTAGCGCTTCTGGATGCCGGCCGCCTTGCCGTGAATCTCGATCTCGAACCAGATGCGGCCGATACAGGCGGGCTGCACGGCGAGGTCGCTGGTTTCGCCCGAAATGCCTGCGTCGGCTTTGTAGCCCCGGATCACAGTGTCGAGCGTGCCGTGGCCGCTCACCTCCTCGTCGATGACGACGTTGATCATGACGTCGCCTTTGGGGGTGAGGCCGAGCTCCTTGAGGTACTGCACGGCGAGGATGTGACTAGCGACCCCGCTCTTCATGTCGCAGGACCCGCGCCCGTAGATGCGCCCGTTCTTGATCCGCCCTGACCATGGATCGTCGCTCCAGCTCTCGCCGGCGCCGACCGGGATGACATCGGTATGGCCATTGAGCAGGAGCGAGCGGCCGCCGCCCACGCCTTTCAACACGCCGACGATATTGGGCCGCCCTTCGTAGCCGCGCTGGACCGGGCGATAGCCCGGATGCGTCTTGAGCGCTTCCCAGTCGGTCTCCCAGACATCGACCTTAAGGCCGATCTCTTTCATATGGTTCGAAACGAACTTCTGGATCGCCGCCTCATCCCCCGTGACGCTCGGAATGGCGACCATCTTCTGCAGGAAGCCGATCGCTTGCTCGCGGCTGGCGTCGATCTTGTCGAGGATTTTCTGCTGGTTGGGATCGGTCATTGGCGCCGCCTTATTCTACTGGTTCGCCGCATCGATCAAAGCGATTTCAAGCGCGGGATGATCTCGCGCGCGATCGTCTCGATCTGATCCGGCCGGTACTTGTAGGGAACGAAGATGATCTTCTGCACGCCGACGGCGACATGCTCGCGTAGCTGGGCCACGCAATCGTCGACCGAGCCG
>DATMLO010000229.1:0-3017 GCA_035570495.1 Allostellaceae bacterium
GTTAGTTATTTTAACTGTCAAGAGTTATTTGCGGGTGGCGAACTGAGCGGAGCGCCAGCGGACCGCGGCGGGCACGCCTTCGGTCTGGGCGATCTCGCGGAACCGCGCGCCGTATTCGGTGTTGGTGGCGTAGAGGGGGCCGACGACATCGAGCCCGGCATAGAGCGCGGTGCGGAATCCGGCGGCGTCTGCGACGCGGTTAACCGCACGCTTGGTCGCGTAGAGCGCCTCGGGCGAGATCAGCGATAGCCGTTTAGCGAATTTGAGGCTCACCTCGCGCAATTCGGCGAGGGGGACGATGCGGTTCACCATGCCGAGATCGAGCGCCGTCTTGGCATCGATCTGGTCGCCGAGATAGAGCAGCTCGCGGGCCTTCTTGTAGCCGATGATCATCGGCATAACGATCGCCGGCCCGACTGCCGAAAAGCGTACCTCCGGCTCGCCGAAGGTGGCGTTGTCGGCGGCGATCGTCATGTCGCACAGCATGACCAACTCGCACCCGCCGCCCAGCACATGGCCCTGCACTGCGGCGACCACCGGTTTCTTCATTAGCCACGGCGCCATCTCGAATTCGAGCTGTGGTGCGAGATGTGCATGCGCTTTGGTCGGGTTGCTCCGCCAGTCGTCAGTTCCCTCGGGCTGGGCGCCGATGTCGTAGCCGGCGCAAAAGCTACGACCTTCGGCACGCAGCAGCACGACGCTTGTCGCCGGGTCGGCGTCGGCGCGGGCGAACGCCTCGGTCAATGCCAGCTGCAGCTCGCGGCTGATCGCGTTCAATTTCTCCGGCCGGTTCAGCGTGATGATGCCGACCTTGTCGTCGACCTGGTAGAGCACGATCCCATCCGCCACGGCTCCCTCCCTCATTTCGCGTTGCGCGCCAACCGGTCGATCGCCATCAGCCCCTCGCGGAAGCCTCCGACCGCGGCAACTCCGTGCTCACGCAGAACACCGACGAGCGCCCGGTCCATGACCCCCGGCCTGGTGGTGAGCAGATAATGCGGCTTCGCGCTCCGGCGCGCCGCTGCGGCGAACATGTCGATATAGCTGCGGGCGGTTTCCGGCGCGTCGAATGGCTGGTCGTCGAAATTGTCGCGCACAAAGGCGATCACATCGTGTGCCGGGCTGGCATCGAACAGTTTCAGCGCCAGCGGCAGATTGGCCGCGAAGGTGCCGCTGCCCCAGGCGTCGAGCGGGTTGCCGTCGCCGGTGACGAAACCGATCTCGGCCTCGATCTCGGCCTTCTGCGCGGGCGACAGCGGCGGCAGCTCGATACCGATTTCGGCCGCGATATCGAGGATCAACTCGGCGAGCCCGCCCGATGAGGTGATGACCGCAAGCCGCCGCCCTGCCGGACGTTGCGCGGTCTGGAACGCGGCCAGCGTCTCGGCCAGCTCGACGATGTCGGCGACCTCGATCGCGCCATGCGCGCGCAGCAGTGCGGAAACGGCGGCGGGGTCGTCGGCATCGCCGCCGGTATGGGTCGTGATCGCCCGCCTGGTGCGCTCGTGCCGACCGACCTTGACCATCACGACCGGCTTGCCCAGCGCGGCGGCGCGGTCGAGCGCGGCGGCAAAGCGCTCGGGCTCCCGGATCGCCTCGATGAACCCGCCTACGATGGCGGTGTGCGGGTCCTCGAGGAGGTATTCGAGGAACGCCGCCGCGCTCACCGTCGCCTCGTTGCCGGAGGAGACGATATGGCTGAAGCCGAAGCGGCGGGTGTCCGTCAGCAGACCGACGCAGAGCCCGCCGCTATGTGAAAGGATCGCGACATTGCCCGCCAGTCCGGCAGGCTCGCGCAGCTCCTGCAGATAGGTCGTGCTTTTGTGGTGCGGGTTGAGGATACCCATGCAGTTGGGACCGCATAGCGCGATGCCGGCCTCGACGCAAATCGCAGCGATGCGCGCCTGCAGCGCCCGGCCTTCCGCGCCCTGCTCGGCAAAGCCGCCATCGTAGATCACCGCGGCTTTCATGCCGCGCTTGGCGGCGGCTTCGAACGCGGAGAAGACGCGCTCGTGGCCGAGGCAGAAGACCGCGATATCCGGCGCTTCCGGAAGCTCGGCGGGGCTCGCGTAGCAGGGGCGGTTGAGGACGCTCGGGTAATTCGGGTTGACCGGAAAGATCCGGCCGGCAAACCCGATACGTTCGAGCGAGGCGATGATCCGACGGCCGGGTGTCGGCTTGTCGGAGGCGCCAATTACCGCGATCGATTCCGGTCGGAACAGCGGGTCGAGCCGCATCGCCCCCACGCTTTGTCGAACAGATTCCGGTCCAGCCTAGCGGCTTCGCCGATGCAGCGGAAGCGCCGGCTCGGAGCCGCAGTGGCCCCGCGAGAGGCAGGGCCACCCACCGGGTTTGGTTTAGAGTTCCACTTGCTCGGAGATGCTGAGCGCGTCGTCGACCTCGATACCAAGGTAACGGACGGTGCTTTCGAGCTTTGTGTGCCCGAGCAAGAGCTGAACCGCCCTCAGATTGCCGGTCTTCTTGTAAATCTGCGCGGCCTTGGTCCGCCGCATCGAGTGGGTCCCGTAAGCCGAGCTGTCGAGACCGGCGCGCTCGACCCAACGGTGGACGATCCGAGCGTATTGTCGTGTCGAGATGTGCGGCTGGTCATGAAAGCGGCTCGGGAAGAGGTACTGCCCGTTCCCTGGAACGCTATTGGCGACCCAATCGCGGATTGCTGCTCGGGTTTGTTCGGTGATTTCGAACTGGACCGGTCTGCCGGTTTTCCGCTGGATCACCGTGGCGCGGTCCCGGACTCGGCCCCCGACGCACACGTCGTTGACCTGGAGCCGCACGAGGTCACAGCCCCTCAGCTTGCTGTCGAGGGCCAGATTGAACAGAGCGAGGTCGCGTCGACGCTCTTCGAGCTGAAGCCGGACGCGGGTTGCCCAGACCTCCTTTGGTTTCAGCGGGCGCTTCTGGCCGATGAGGCGGCCCTTGTTCCAGGGGGCACGATGTGAAGAGACTTCCGCAGCGTCGATGCCGAGCATGTCGTTTCCTCCGACCGACCCCGCCCT
>DATMLO010000230.1:0-2408 GCA_035570495.1 Allostellaceae bacterium
CGCGGCGACGTGGCCGAAGCGGAACGGTTGTATCGCGCGGTTATCGGCCGTGACCCCGACAATGTCGAAGCGCTGTACAACCTCGCCGTCATTCAATTGCACGCCGGGAGGCCTGCCGAAACGGTGGAACTCCTCGACAGAGTGTTGAGTTGCGATCCTGCCGTGGCCCCCGCCCACTATCTTCGCGGGCTCGCGCTCGCGGCTTTGGCGAGACACCACGAAGCGATCCTCTGTTACGAGGCCGCACTCGGATGCGACCCCTATCACGCCGAGGCCGCATGCAATCTGGGCAATGTGCTGCAGCAACTGGGTCGTCACGATGAAGCGCTGCCGTGGCATCGGCGGGCCGTCTCGGTCAATCCGGATTCTGCCGAGGCGCACAACAATCTCGGTAACGGCTACCTTGCCCTGAACAAGCACGCGGACGCGGTTGCAAGCTACGAGCGGGCGCTTGCGCTGAAACCGGGCTATGCCGAGGCTTACAATAATCTGGGTCTCGCGTTTCTGGCCTGGAACAGGCGACACGACGCTCTGGTTTGTCTCGAGAAGGCTGTCGCACTGGCACCCGATCATGGCAGCGCGCTGACCAATCTCGGCACTGTGCTTTGCGCGCTGGACCGGGCCCGCGAGGCTGTTCCTTACCTCGAGAAGGCGGCGGCCCTCCAGCCTCGCAACGTCGCAACGCATGCCCACCTCGGCATAGCGCTTCAGTCGGTCGGGCGGCATGGGGAGGCCTTTGCTCATTTCAAGACGGCCATTGCGATCGACCCCGGGAATGCCGAGGTCCACGGTAATTTGGCCTGTGCCCAGCGCGAGCTCGGCGATAAGGAGGCCGCGCGGAGATCGTTCGCGGCAGCGATCGAGCTCGCGCCTCGCAAGATGTCGTTCTACCGCGATCTGGCCAACACCGTGACATGCGCGGCGGGCGACCCGCTGCTCATGTCGCTGGAGGAAATTGAACGCGACATCGGATCGCTCGCCGCCGCCGATCAGATGGAACTCCACTTCGCGTTGAGCAAGGCCTATGACGATACCGGGGACTATGCGCGCTGCTTTCGCCACCTGATCGAAGGGAACGCCCTTCGGCGGGGCTCGGCCGAATACGACGAAGCGGCGACGCTGCGACGCTTCGATCGCGTTCGCGAGACGTTTACCCCTCGCCTACTCGCCCGTGTCCACGGCGCGGGGTGTCCCTCCGATGTGCCGGTCTTCATTATCGGCATGCCACGCTCGGGCAGCACGCTCGTGGAGCAGGTTCTTGCGAGTCACCCGGGCGTGCACGGCGCCGGCGAGATCAACGATTTCGAGTTGATCACAGCGAAGCTGTTTCAAATCGAGGGGCGCATCGACGAATTTCTCGTGATGTGCCGGGACGTGACACCAGCGCAGCTTTGCGAACTCGGCACCATCTATCTTGATCGCATCCGCGGGACCGCGCCCCGGGCGCGGCGGATCACGAACAAGATGCTGTCGAATTTCTTTTTTGCGGGACTCATTCACATGGCGCTGCCGGGGGCGCGCTTCGTCCACACGCGTCGCGATCCGCTCGACACATGTGTTTCCATCTTTTCGAAGGTGTTCTCCGCGCAGCAGCCCCATACCTACGACCTGGCCGATCTGGGCCGCTATTACCGGGCTTATGAGTCTCTCATGAGCCATTGGCGCGGCGTTCTGCCGCCGGAATCCCTGCTGGACGTGCAATACGAGGAAGTCGTCGCCGATCTCGAGGGGCAAGCGCGCCGCATCGTCGCATTTTGCGGCCTCGAATGGGACGATTCGTGTCTTGCCTTCCATAAGACCGAGCGGCCGGTGCGAACCGCGAGTGCGCTGCAGGTGCGGCAACCGATCTACCACAACTCGGTCGGGCGGTGGCGACGTTACGCCGATCAGCTTGGGCCCTTGATCGAAGCGCTCGCCCGGAACTAGGCCCCGGGCCTTGCCGTTCAGCCGCGCTTGCGACGGCGCCGCAAAACTCCGAGGCCGGCGACCGCCGAGCCGAACAAGGTCAGCGTTCCCGGTTCCGGGACGAAATCGACGGTGTCACTGGCGGTCTGCCCGCCAAGCGTGAACGTGGTGGTGACGTTGAAGGGAATGAGGGCGTCGTATTGCCCGGCGACGCAATCGAGCTGAGCCTGATCGCTCCCCGCGCCGGCACAGGTCGGATTTGAGGCGGCCGCGGGGATCGCGTTCCCAAGCCCCACCACGATCAGTTCATCGACAGCTTGAGTCGCCGGTCCCGTATCGACGACATGTGTCCCGCTGCCATTGAATATGAGGCCGATAGTGTACTGATTATAGCTGCTCGCCGACGACCAACTGGTCGAGAAGCCCAAAGTATCGCCCGGATCGGAACTCGTCATCGTCGCCTGCAATCCGGCGAGCTGGATCGTGCCTCCCGTCGGCGCCGT
>DATMLO010000231.1:0-10926 GCA_035570495.1 Allostellaceae bacterium
CGCGGTTGAGCGCCTTGCGCAGGCGGCCGACATGGACGTCGACGGTGCGCTCGTCGATATAGACGTCGCTGCCCCAGACGCCGTCGAGCAATTGCTCCCGCGAAAACACCCGGCCCGGGCGTTCCATCAGGAATTCCAGCAGGCGGAATTCGGTCGGGCCGAGGTCGAGCGGGCGGGCGCCGCGCGAGACGCGCTTCTTTTCGCGATCGAGCTCGAGATCGCCGATGGCCAGCACCATGGCGACGCGCTCGGGACTCGCCCGCCGCAGCAAGGCGCGAATGCGCGCGAGCAGTTCCGGCACCGAAAACGGCTTGACGATGTAATCGTCGGCGCCGGTCGCCAGCCCGCGCACGCGCTCGCTTTCCTCGCCGCGCGCGGTGAGCATGATGATCGGCAGGCCCTGGGTCTGCGGCCGCGCCCGCAGCCGCCGGCACAATTCGATGCCGGAGAGGCCCGGCAGCATCCAGTCCAGCACCACCAGATCGGGTGCGGTCTCCCGCAAGCGCGTATCGGCGTCGTCACCGCGGGCGACGGCGTCGACCTCGTAGCCTTCGGCCTCGAGGTTGTAGCGCAACAACGTCGTCAGCGGTTCCTCGTCTTCCACAATGAGGATGTTGGCTCCCATCCGAATCTCCCTCGATCATCCTTTACGCAATAACGTCGCACCAAAATTCGTCGAGTCGCCCTTCGGCCGCTGGTCGGTGATAGGGCGCCCCTCAATCATGAAATAAACGGTTTCCGCGATGTTGGTGGCGTGATCGCCGATGCGCTCGATGTCCTTGGCGCAGAACATCAGATGCATGCAGAAGGTGATGTTGCGCGGATCCTCCATCATATAGGTGAGCAGCTCGCGATAGAGCGAGGTGCACAGCGCGTCGACCTCCTCGTCGCCGTTCCAGACCGCGAGCGCGGCGGCCAGATCGCGGCTGGCGTAGGCGTCGAGCACCTGCTTGAGCAGCGCCGAGACCAGCGCCGCCATATGCGCCACGCCGCGAATGAGCTTTTGCGGATAGAAGTCCTCGTCGAGCGCGACCACGCGCTTGCCGATATGCTTGGCATGATCGCCGATCCGCTCGAGATCGTTGCACACGCGCATGGCGCCGACGATCTCGCGCAGGTCGACGGCCATCGGCTGCCGCCGCGCGATGATGAGAATCGCCTTTTCCTCGATCTCGTGCTGCAGCGCGTCGATCGCCGGGTCGGTGCTGATCACGCGCTCGGCAAGCTCCGTGTCGCGGTCGAGCAGCGCCCGCGCCGCGTCGGCGATCTGCCGCTCGGCAAGTCCGCCCATTTCCGCGACCTTGCGCGTGATCTCCTGCAGGTCGGTATCGAACGCCTTGGCGGTATGGTCCACTCTGGTGTTGATGTCGGTCATGGCGGTCACCCAAAGCGGCCGGTGATGTAGTCTTGCGTGCGCTGGTCGTGCGGCGCCGTGAAAATCTTGCTCGTCGAGTCGAACTCGATCAGGTCGCCGAGATACATGAAGGCGGTGAACTCGGATACCCGGGCGGCCTGCTGCATGTTGTGCGTGACGATCACGATCGTGTAATCGTCGGTCAGTTCGTCGATCAGCTCCTCGATCTTGGCGGTCGAGATCGGATCGAGCGCCGAGCACGGCTCATCGAACAGGATCACCTCGGGCCGCACCGCGACGGTGCGGGCGATGCATAGGCGCTGCTGCTGGCCGCCGGAAAGGCTCTGGCCGTTGGCGCCGAGCTTGTCCTTGACTTCATCCCACAGCGCCGCGCGCCGCAGCGCGGTCTCCACGCGGCCGTCCATCTCGGATTTGGACAGGCGCTCGTACAGCCGGATGCCGAAGGCGATGTTCTCATAGATCGACATCGGAAACGGCGTCGGCTTCTGAAAAACCATGCCGATGCGCGCGCGCAGGAGATTGAGGTCCTGCCGCGGCGAAAGGATATTGGTGCCGTCGAACATCACCTCGCCGGTCGCCCGCTGGTTCGGATAGAGGTCGTACATGCGGTTGAGTACGCGCAGCAATGTCGACTTGCCGCAGCCCGACGGACCGATGAAGGCGGTCACCTTGTTCTGATAGAGCGGCAGGCTGATCGACTTCAGGGCGCGGAAGTCGCCATAGAAGAAGTCAAGACCGCTGATCGTGACCTTCTCGGCGAGGCCGGCGCGGTCGGTCGGCGCCTGGGACACGGAGGGAACAGCAACGGAGGCGACACTCATGACTGTCTTCCCGATGAAACGAGTGCGCGGGCCGAGATGCTCAAGGCCAGCACGGCGAGCGTAATGATGAGGGCGCCGGTCCAGGCCAACGATTGCCAATCCTTATAGGGACTGAGCGCGAACTGAAAGATGACGACCGGAAGACTGGCGATCGGCGCGTTGAGATTGGTGCTCCAGAACTGATTGTTGAGCGAGGTGAACAGCAGCGGCGCGGTTTCGCCGCTGACGCGGGCGACCGCCAGGAGCACGCCAGTCACCATGCCGGCACGCGCGGCGCGGTAGCAGATATGCGTGATCGCCATCGAACGCGGCAGGCCGATGGAGGTGGCGGCCTCGCGCAGCGCGTTGGGCACGAGCGTGAGCATGTCCTCGGTCGTGCGCACGACCACCGGTATGACGATGACAGCGAGCGCGACGGCGCCGGCGAGGCCGGAAAAGTGCCCCAGCGGCGCGACCATCACCTCGTAGATGAACAGCCCGACGATGATCGAGGGCGCGCTCAACAGGATATCGTTGATGAAGCGCACCACGGTGCTCAGGCGATCGTAGCGGCCATATTCGGCCATGTAGGTGCCGGCAAGGATCCCGATCGGCGTGCCGATCGCGACGGCAAGGGCGGTGAGCATGAGGCTGCCGATCAGCGGATTGAGCAATCCGCCGGCTGAACCGGGCGGCGGCGTCATTTGCGTGAACACCGCAACCGATAATCCGCCGAAGCCGTGCCAAAGGAGTGCGCCCAGGATCAGCACCAGCCAGCCCAAGCCGAAAACGGTAGCCGCCAGCGCCAGCACCATGGCGACCGCATTGCGGCGGCGGCGGCCGGGGTAGCGAGCGGGCAAGTCCTGAACCCGCATGGCGTTACCCGATCCGGCGTTCGATGCGCAGCAGCAGATAGCGCGCCGCTGCGAGCACGATGAAGGTGATGACGAACAGGATTAACCCGAGCGCGATCAGCGCCGAGGTATAGAGGTCGCCGACCGCCTCGGTGAACTCATTGGCAATGGTCGCGGAAATGGTGGTGGCGGGCGCGAGCAGCGAGGCAGAAACCTTGTGGGCGTTGCCGATGACGAAAGTCACCGCCATGGTCTCGCCCAAGGCGCGGCCGAGGCCCAGCATGACGCCGCCGATGACGCCGACCCTGGCGTAAGGCAGCACGACGTAGCGCACCACCTCCCAGGTCGTGCAACCGACACCGTAGGCAGCCTCCTTGAGCACAGCGGGAACCGCCTCGAACACGTCGCGTGAAATCGAGGTGACGAACGGCAGTACCATGATGGCGAGGATCAATCCCGCGGTCAGCATGCCGATGCCGTAGGGCGGTCCGGCAAACAGCGGCGCAATGCCGGGCACGTCGCCGAGCGTGTTGATGAGGAACGGCTGCAGCGTCTGCTGCAGGAACGGAGCGAAGATGAAAAGTCCCCAGATGCCGTAGATGATGCTCGGGACGCCGGCGAGCAGCTCAATGGCGATGCCGATCGGCCGCCGCAGCCATTGCGGGCACATCTCGGTGAGAAAGAAAGCGATCATCAGACCGACCGGCACCGCGATCAGCATGGCGATGAGCGAGGTCACGAGCGTGCCGTAGATCGGCGCCAGCGCCCCGAACTTCTCGGTGACCGGATTCCATCGCTCGCCGATCAGGAAGCCGAAGCCGAAAGTTCTTAGCGCCGGCAACGAGCCGTCGATCAGCGCGACGATCACGCCGCTCAGGAGGACCAGCACGCCAAGGGCCGCAGCGCGCGTCAAGTGGCGGAAAGCGACATCGCTCAGGCGCAACCGATCAAACGCTCTGGCGCGTGCTGTCGCCTCGGCCGTCACCATCGCTCCGTCCTGCAGCGCCACGTCAACCACGGATGGCCTCCGGGCCCCGATCCCCTGAGGCGCTCCGTTCCGCCATGCCGGAGCGCCCACTCAAACGAGCTACCGGCCGGCGCACAAGATGTGTGCGCCAAGCCGGTGGACAAGTACGAGCGGGCGGCACGGCGGCGACGCCCGCCATCATAGTCACTGCGTCATCGCGGTATAGAGCGGCTTGCCGCCCGAATCCTTGACTTCGCTCGCCCAAAGCTTCTCGACTCGCTCGATGACTGCCTTCGGCATCGGGACATAGTCGAGTTCGTCGGCCATCTTCTCGCCTTTGGCGTAGGCCCAGGCGAAAAACTTGAGCGCCTCGGCGGCGGCGGCGGCATCGGTCGGCTGCTTGGGAACGAGAATGAACGTCGCCGCAGTCATCGGCCAAGATCCCGCGCCCGGCTGATTGGCCAGGATCACGCCGTAGCCCGGCACCGAACTCCAATCGGCATTGGCGGCGGCGGCCTGAACCGAGTAACCGCCGGGCTGCACGGTCTTGCCGTCCTTGTTCACCATGTGGGTGTAGATCATCTTGTTTTGCAGCGCATAGGCCAACTCGACATAACCGATCGAGCCTTGGGTCTGCGTCACGTTGTTGGCAACACCCTCATTGCCTTTGGCGCCGATGCCGGCGGGCCATTCGACCGACGTGGCAGCGCCGACTTTCGATTTCCAATCGGCGCTCACTTGCGCCAGGTAGTAGGTGAAATTGAAGGTGGTGCCGGATCCGTCGGAACGATGGACGACGGCAATCGCCTGTGCAGGAAGCTTGGCGTTGGGATTTAGCTTCTTGATCGCCGGATCGTCCCAGCTCTTGATGTCGCCAAGAAAAATCGCGGCCAGCGCTGGACCGTCGAGGACTAGGCCGCCCGGCTTGATCCCTTCGAGGTTGACGACTGGTACGATGGCGCCCATCACCATCGGAAACTGGATCAGGCCGTTTTTGTCGAGATCCGGCCCCTTGAGCGGCGCATCGGTAGCGCCGAACGTGACCGTCCTCGCCTCGATCTGCTTGATGCCTCCGCCCGAGCCGATCGATTGATAGTTGAGGCCGACGCCGGTCTCCTTTTTATAGGCGTCCGCCCATTTCGCGTAGATCGGATATGGAAAGGTCGCTCCGGCGCCGGAGATATCCAGGGCCGCGGCGGGAAGAATCGTCGCGGCGAGAATGCCGGCGACAGCGATCGTTCTCAAATGCCTCACGAGGTGCCTCCTGTCAGCGGGATTTCGGGCGACGCGGGTCCCTGACCCACGTCGGCTTTGGTCCCCGTCGGGACCTTGCGTTCTGTTCGACGTCTTAAGGCAACGCGCCGCGGCAATGATGGCTTGATCCAAGCAGACCCGCGGCTATGGCATGCTTAAGTGCGGCACGTCACCGTTCTATGAGCCGCACATGACAATTGGATGACAGTAAAACTCATTGATCTAACACATGAATTATCAGGTCGGCGGCCGCGCCACCGCGGGTAGGTGCACGGCGAAAGTGGCCCCGGCGCCCGCCGTGCTCTCGATCGACAGACGGCCGCGGTGCCGGTTGAGACTATGCTTGACCAGCGCCAGACCGAGCCCGGTTCCGCCCTGGGCGCGGCTCTCGGTGACATCGACGCGGTAGAACCGCTCGGTCAGCCGCGGCAGGTGCTCGGGCGCGATGCCCGGCCCGTAATCGCGGATGTCGACCTGCGCTTCGGGGCCCCCGTCCGGAGAGACGGCCTCTTTCAGCGCAATATCGACGCGCTTGCCGGCGGCGCCGTATTTGAGGGCATTCTCCACGAGGTTTTCGAACACGCGGACCAGTTCGTCGCGATCGCCGGGAACGAGGAGCGACGGCGCCGCCGCGATATGGACGGTCACCCCACGATCGCGAGCCAAGGTCTCGAGGCCGTCGACCACGTGGCGGACGATCGGCACGAGATCGACCGGCGTGTCCGGACGGCGGTGCGCATTGAGCTCGATGCGCGACAGCGACAGCAGGTCGTCGATCAGGCGCGCCATGCGCCGCGCCTGCTCCTGCATGATGGCGAGGAAGCGCTCGCGTGCCTTGGCGTCCTCGCGCGCCGGGCCCTGTAGGGTCTCGATAAAGCCGGAGAGTGCGGCGAGCGGCGTGCGCAGCTCGTGGCTCGCATTGGCGACGAAATCGGCGCGCATCTCCTCGACGCGCCGCAGCGGCGTGAGATCGTGGAAGGTCATCAGCACCAGATCGGGCCGGCCCAGCTTCGCCTCGCGCTGGACCGGAATCACGATGGTCTCGAACCAGCGCTCGATCGGCACGCGCTCGGAATATTGGACGCGCTGCTCTTCGCCGCGTGCGTAGGCGCGGCTCACCGCCTCGATCAGCTCCGGCATCCGCAGCGCGAGCGAAACCGGATCGCCCTGGCGCAGCGCCGGGGCGAGCGAACGGGCGCCGTCGTTGAGCGCGAGCACGCGGCCGTCGCGGTCGAGCGCAATGACCGGGTCGGGCAGGCCGGCGACGACCGCTCGCAGCGGATCGGCGGCGCGCTCGGAAACCGCGACCGGTCGCGCCGCCTGGCTGACCTCCTCGCCGGCACGCGCGGCAAGAAAAGCGGCCGATGCGACGATCGCAAAGCCGGCGGCCGCGTAGCCGATCGCCAGGACGCCGATGATCGCCAAACCGGCGAACACGATCGCCGCGGCGATGGTCACCGATCGCATGCCACGCCACCCGTTTCTTCGCAGCGCCAACCGACTTTCATTCAAGCTCATGACACGAGATCAAGGCACACGCTCGCAGGACCCGCTTGTCGACGACCGGTGTTCCGGCCGGGAATTCAAGACAGGTCCGGTTTTTCCCGCGCCAATCCGGTTACCCTGTCCATCGGCGGCGCCGCCGGTCCGGCGAGGCGGCGCGCGGCACGACCGAGCAAGACTTCGCGCGTTCCCAGGATCAGCAGCGAGAGCGCGAACGGCACGATGTAATAAAGGAGGCGGAACAGGAGCAGGCCGGCCAGCAGGTCTTCCTTGTCGAACTGCCACAGCGCCACCATCATTGCTGCGTCGAACACGCCGAGGCCGCCGGGCGCATGGCTGGCAAAGCCGAGCAGCGTCGCGGCGACAAAGATCACCGCGACGGTGACGAAGCCGAGATTGGGCTGGTCCGGCAGCAGCATGTACATGGCGAAGGCGCAACACGACAGATCGAGCATGCCGATCACGATCTGCAGGAGCGTCAACGGCCCGCCGGGCAGCGTGACCTGCCAGCCGTCGCGGCCGATGACCCGCGGCTTGATCCAGACCCAGGCCACATAGGCGCAAAGGAGAGCGAGGATCACGAGCGCGATGACGCGGTTGAGCCAGAGCGGCAGCTGATCGATGTCGCGCGCCGCCTGCGGCGCGTCGAGCACGCCGAGGCCGAGCACGGTGGCATTGCCGAGCCAGAAAGTGAGCCCGGCGACGAAGCAGATCTTGGTGACCTCGACGACGCCCAACCCCCAAGCCGAGTAAATCCGGTAGCGCACCGCGCCGCCGGAGAACACGCTGGCGCCGACATTGTGCCCGACGGCATAGCTGGTGAAGCCGGCGAGCGCGGCGATGCGGTACGGCACGTCGAAGCGGCCGATCGTGCGCAGCGCAAAGAGATCATAGAGGGTCAGCGACAGGTAAGCGGCGGCGACGAAGAAGGCGGCAATGCCGAGCGTGCGCCAGTCGGTCGCTTCCAGCGCGTCGAGAAGCTCTTCGAGATCGATGTCGCGCAGGATGCGATAGAGCACGATCGCCGCGACGATGATGATGGTGAGGCTGAGGGCCACGCCCAGTCGACTGAACCCGACCTTTCCGTCGAAGGAATGCGCGGCAGCGCGCAGTCGCTTCAGCATTCCGCGCTCCAGATCGGCTGCTCGCGCCTCAATCGGCCATCTCCTCCGCAAGCGTCAGCGGCCCCCACTAGCAGATGTCGTGTCCGCGGGCGAGTGCGGCACGGAAGAGCTCGCCGCCGCGCTGTTTGGCCACACCTGGGTAAGGCGGCAAATAGCAAAAATGGTGAACGGCGACCGGACCAGCATGACCGATTCGCCACCCGCTATTCGCCTGCGGCCGAATCAGGGCCGGCGGCAACCGCGGGATGACGCCCAATCGGCCACGCCGTTTTTGCAGTTGACGAGGCGCGCGGTCCCGGTTGGTACTGACAAAAAAGCCGCCCGAGGAGACCAGCGATGACCAGAAGCAAGCCGCCGTTCCGCGCCGATGTGGTCGGCAGCCTGTTGCGCACCGCGCCGCTCAAGGAGGCGCGCGCGAAACGCGAAAAAGGTCAGATCACCGCGGCTCAGCTCAGCGAGGTCGAGGGTCGCGAGATCGAGAAGATCATCAAGAAGCAGGAGGCGGCCGGGCTCAAGCTCGCGACCGACGGCGAGTTCCGCCGCTCGTGGTGGCACTTCGATTTCTACGGCATGCTCGACGGCGTGGAAATGTACGAACTCGACCACGGCATTCAGTTCCACGGGGTGCAGACCAAGACGCAGAGCATTCGCATCAAGGCGAAGCTCGGCTTCTCCCATCACCCGATGCTGGAGCATTTCAAGTTCCTCAAGGCGCACACGCGCACGGTGCCGAAGATGTGCATCCCGAGCCCGGCCACGCTGCATTTCCGCCTCGAGCCGAATGCGGTGACCGCCAAGGAGTACGCCGACCGCGACGCCATCTTCGATGACCTGGCGAAGACCTACCGGCAGGCGGTGCGCGCGTTCTACGACGCCGGCTGCCGCTATCTGCAATTCGACGACACCGCCTGGGCCTATCTGTGCTCGCAGGCCGAGCTGAAGAAGGCGCGCGATCGCGGGCTCAACGCCGAGCGGCTGGCGCAGGACTATGCCCGCCTGGTCAATCGAGCGCTCGAAGGCAAGCCCGCCGACATGGTGATCACGACGCATGTGTGCCGCGGCAATTTCCGCTCGACCTGGATTTCCGAGGGCGGCTACGAGCCGGTCGCCGAAATCCTGCTCGGTGCGTTGAACTATGACGGCTACTTCCTCGAATACGACACCGCGCGCGCCGGCGGCTTCGAGCCGCTGCGCTTCCTGCCCAAGGGCGAAAAGATCGTCGTGCTCGGTCTCGTCACCACCAAGACTGGGACGCTGGAGAAGAAGGCCGACGTCAAACGCCGCATCGAGGAAGCGACCAAATATGTCGCGCTCGATCAGCTTTGCCTCTCGCCGCAATGCGGCTTCGCCTCGACCGAGGAAGGCAACGTCCTCGCCGAAGACGAGCAATGGGCGAAGCTGCGGATGATCGTCGAGCTGGCGGACGAAGTCTGGGCCTGAACGCGCGCTCAGATCGGCCGCGCCAGCGACTTCGCCCCGCCGAGCCGCTTATGAACATGCACCATGAGCGCCGTGGCGAAGAGCGGCGTCGCCAGATTGACGAGCGGGATCGAGACAAAGGCGGCGATCAGCAGTCCGCCGGCATAGACCGTCGCGGCGTAGCGTTTGCGCAACGCCTTGGCTTCGTCGGGCGGCCGAAAGCGCATGGCGGCGAGCTCGAAATATTCGCGGCCGAGAAGCCAGGCGGTGGCGAGAAAAAAGATGATGACGCCGAATCCGGCGAGCAACAGGAACGGCGCGGCGCAAAGATAGACCAGGACCGCGAGCAGCGCGGTCTTGCCGCCTTCGAGGACCGCCCGCCACAGCGGCAGTGCGGTGCCGCGCGGATCGGCCGGAGAGTGCGCGCGCTCGACCTCGTCCGCGATCTCGTCGGCAAAAAAGCTGGCGACGAAGGCGCTCACCGCCGGCATGAGCATGACGCTGCCGACAATAATGCCGAGGCCGGCGGCGACCGAGAGGAACCAGGCGAGGATGCTCGCCGGCAGATGGGCGTGCGGTCCAAGCGTCGTCTCGACCGACGCGCTGCCGCTCCCGACCAGCCACACGATCAGCCGCTCGAGCGCGATCCCGACGGCGACAATAAGCGCCAAGGCGAGCCCGATCGATTTCCACAGCACCGCGCGCAATGGCGGCGAGAACATCTGGGCAAGCGCCTTGACCGCGTCGTCGAGCATGGCAGCAGGCAGAGGTAACGACGACGCCCGGCGAGCACAAGGTGCCGCGAATCCCCCGGCACGTTTGCGCGGCGCACGGCCTTCGGGCAAGGTGCGGCCGACCACCGGCATCTGAAAACCATGCTGCGACTGAGCCGCCGCTCGTTCCTCGCCGCCTCGGCGGCCTCGGCCGCGTTGGCGACACGCCCGTCGTTCGGCGCCATCGCCCCGGCCTTGCCCAGCATCGACGTGGTCATCGTTGGAGCCGGTGCGGCAGGTATCGCGGCCGCGCGTAAAATCACCGCCGCCGGGCGCAAGTTCGTGCTGATCGAGGCGGCCGACCATATCGGCGGGCGCTGCATCACCGACACGCGCACTTTCGGCGTGCCCTATGACCGCGGCGCGCACTGGATTCATACGCCCGACCTCAACCCGGTCACCAAGCTCGCGCCGCGCCGCGGCATCGAGGTCTATCCGGCGCCGGAGAGCCAGAAGGTGCGCATCGGCCGGCGCTACGCGCGCGAGGGCGAGCTCGAGGATTTCCTCACCTTGCGGGTGCGCGCCAATCGCGCCATCGCCGACGCTGCGCGCAAGGGCGATGTCGCGAGCGCGCAGGCGCTGCCCAACGATCTCGCCGACTGGCGACCGGCGGTCGAATTCGTGCTCGGCCCGTTCAGTTGCGCCAAAGACCTGGCGGAGGTCTCGGCAGTGGATTTCGCGAAATCCGCCGAGCGCGACACCGATGCCTTCTGCCGGCAAGGTTTCGGCTCGCTCATTGCCGCGCTCGCCGAAGGAATCCCGGTCGAGCTGTCGACGCCGGCCATCGCCATCGACACCAGGCGGAACGTCACGGTGGAGACGCCGAAGGGCACCATTTCCGCCCGCGCCGCCATTGT
>DATMLO010000232.1:0-36172 GCA_035570495.1 Allostellaceae bacterium
CAGGCGACGCACGACATCACCTGCTTTACGGCGCGGCCGCGTGTGCTCGACGATTTTCCGCCCGATTTTCTGCCAAGCCTTCGGCGATGGTTCCCGCGCCTTGCGGTCGAGCTGATGAACGAGCGCCGCACTGGGCTGCAACGCTGGCTGCTACTGACCGCAAAGACGCCGGTCTCGGCGTCGCGCGCTGCCGAGATCGTCGTCGCCGCGTGAGTTGTGGCATGAATATCGCGTTTGTTTCGGGCAACCCGCACATGCCCCAGGTGGTGGGCGGCGTCGAGGTCAACACGCACGCCTTGGCGCAGGAGTTGCTGCGCCGAGGCAACGACGTTTGCGTGTTGGCGAAATTGTCGCTGCGCAACCGCTTCGGAGTGTGGCGGGCGGCGCGGATCGCGGTCTCGGGCCACAAGCTCTGGATCGACCGCGATTTGGGCTATCCGGTGTTTCGCGCCCGGCAGCCGGCACATCACACCGGCGCACTACCGCGGCCAAATGTAGCCGTCGTGCAGAACGGCCCAATGCTGGATCTAGCGGCGGAGTTTGCGCGTATCGCCGTGCCCTCGGTCGCCTATCTTCATGGCCTCGGCTTCGAGACCTGGCCCGATCAACCCGCTGGGCTGCCGTTCCGTGGCTACATCGCCAATTCGCAATTCACGGCGGAACGGTTTCACCGGCGCTTTGGGCTGCAGCCGACTGTGCTGCCGCCGATTTTTCGCCGCGCCGACTACGCCACGGCGGTAAACGGTCCGATGGTGACATTTATCAATCCGGTCGCAGTCAAGGGTGTCGATCTTGCACTGCGGATTGCCGATCTCTGTCCTCACATTCCCTTCGCGTTCGTGCTCGGCTGGCCGCTTGGTCTCGGTGAAAAGGCGCGTCTGCGGCGAGCGGCCGCTCGGCTAGGAAATGTCGAGTTGCGGGACCGCACCACGGATATGCGCACGATCTATCGCGAAACGCGGATTTTGCTGGTGCCCAGCCAGTGGGAAGACGAGACCTGGGGTCGCGTCGTGACGGAGGCGCAGTTCAGCGGCATCCCGGTCATCACCAGCGATCGCGGCGGGCTGCCCGAGTCTGTCGGCCCGGGCGGCATCGTCCTGCCGTACAACGCACCGCCCGCGATTTGGGCGGATACCGTTGCCACGTTGTGGTCCAACCCGGATCACTATGAGCAACTCTCAAAAGCCGCCTTGCAACACGCGGCGCGCGACGATCTCGACCCCGATCGCCAGATCGCCAAGTTGATCGAGACACTCAGCCAGCTCACGGCATCGTCGTCGGACTAGCCAACCCCTCAGCCAGCCAATTCACAAAGGTATTTGTCATGCCGAGCGAAGAGCATCATGTCTTCTTCGAAGCCCTCAACGGTCAGTCGCTGCTTCAGACGATGCAGCGGCTTGAACCATGGTTGGATCGCAATAAAGTTCGGCCGCTGGAGCTCAGGCATATCGTCACGCCATCGGGCGCGGTCGAGCTTCAACTCACCTTCAAGACCCGACACGAGGCGAGCCTTTTCGAGCAGGCATTTTGCCAAGTGGATGCGGCTTGAGGCTTAACGAGAGCCCAGCACAATAAGGAATGGCGGAGAGGGAGGGATTCGAACCCTCGGTCCCCCGTAAGAGGGACAACGGTTTTCGAGACCGCCCCGATCGACCGCTCCGGCACCTCTCCATCTGAGCGGGGGCCAGGGAATTACCACGGAGCCACTGGGAACATCAACCGAACCAATCTTATTCCGGGCCCTTATTGGCTCCGCCGGCGGGAGCGGCGGCGTTGCGCTGCTATGAGCCCTCGGCCCGGCAACAGGCAGGAGACTGGATTTGGGACCGCAAAAGACGCGCCGAAGCGGGAACCCAGCAATCGATAGAGGCGGCGCTTCCTCCCTGTAGGCACACTGGGTATCTTACCGCGATAATTTCGTTGGCGCGGCTGCGCTCGACGCGCGAAGTTTCTCCGCAATGCCCGCAGGTGCGGGAGGCGGTCCGCGCGTGTCCGCCGGGATGTCCAAAGGGGGGAGAGCCATGTCTTTCTACTTCATCGCGGGCATCGCGGCGTTGGGTGGCCTTCTGTTCGGCTACGACACGGGGGTGATCTCCGGCGCGCTCCTTTTCATACGCGACGCGTTAGCGCTTTCGCCGACAATGCAAGGAATCGTCGTTGCGATCGTGCTGGCGGGTGCCGCGCTCGGCGCCGCATTCGCCGGATCGCTGTCGGATCGCTTCGGCCGACGTCATGTCATTCTGGCGGCGGCCTTGCTATTCGTTATCGGCGCCATTGTCTCGGCCCTGGCGGCGGGGCTGCCCGCGCTGCTGGGTGGCCGGTTTCTCGTCGGGCTGGCGATCGGCACCGCCTCGATGCTGACGCCGCTCTATCTCGCCGAGATAGCGCCCGCGCGCGACCGCGGCGCGGTCGTGTCGCTGAACCAGCTCTGTATCACCATCGGTATCCTCGTTTCGTACCTGGTTGGCTTTGCGCTCGCCGCGGTTACCGGGGGGTGGCGCTGGATGCTCGGCATCGGCGCGCTGCCGGGCGTCATTCTTGCGATCGGTATGCTGATTTTGCCCGAGAGCCCGCGTTGGCTTGCCGGTCACGGCCGTAGCGACGACGCGGAAGCCGTCCTTAAGCAGTTGCGCGGCGGCGCCGACGTTTCCGAAGAACTGGGCGCGTTGCGCACCGATATCGCTCGCGAGGGGCGGCAACTTGCTGGGTGGGGCGAGATGCTTTCGGCCCGGTTGCGGCGGCCGCTTGCGATCGGGATCGGGCTCGCGATGTTTCAGCAGATCACCGGCATCAACACGGTGATCTATTTCGCGCCGACGATCTTTCAAACGGCGGGATTGTCTTCGGCCGCCATCTCGATTCTCGCGACCGCCGGGGTCGGGGCGGTTAACGTCATCATGACGATCGTCTCGATCCGGCTCATCGATCGCCTGGGCCGCCGGCAGCTCCTCTATTGGAGCTTGGGTGGGATGACTCTCACGCTGCTTGTGCTCGCGGGCGCGTTCTATGCTGGCATCGCGAGCGGGCTCGCTTGGATTGCTGTTGCCTCGGTCGCGGCCTTCGTCGGGTTTTTCGCGATCGGGCTCGGCCCGGTTTTCTGGCTTCTGATCGCCGAAATTTTCCCGCTGGCGCTACGCGGCAGAGCCATGAGCCTCGCGACCGTCGCCAATTGGGGCTTCAACCTCGTCGTATCGGTGACGTTTCTCGACCTTGTCGCTGCGGTTGGGAGCGCCGGTGCCTTCCTGGCGTACGCGGTTTTGAGCGTCGCGGCGCTCATTTTCGTGGTCGCCATGGTGCCCGAGACCAAGGGCCACAGCCTCGAAGAAATCGAGCTCCAATGGGAGGATTCGGCCGCTCCCCATCCCGCCGAATAGCGGCATCGCACGGAACGGCGAGCGATGGTGCCCCGAACCCACCGGCTAAGCCATTTGAGCGGCGTCGCGGTTTTGCGCGTCGTGATGAGCGGTGCTTTGCTGTCTGCGGCCATTACCATGTTCGCCACGGTCGTCCACGCGGACGACCAGCCACCCGTCCCGGGACAGACGATCAATTACCGCACCGGTCTGGGAGCGGCCCACGAACAGACCCCGTTGCCCGCACCCGCGCCAACCGAGGCCGTCGATCCGGCGCCGGTCGAGAGGCTGTTCGGCGATTGGGGCGGCGTGCAGCCCACGCTCCAATCGCTCGGCATCAATCTGCAATTCAACGCGCTTACCGAATTCGCCGGAAATGTCACCGGCGGCACGCAACGCGGTTCGACATTCGCCAACCAGATCGGCTTTTCGGCCGATATCAACTGGGAGCGCCTCGCGGGGATCACCGGTCTTTCGACCCACACGATCATCGTCAATCGATCGGGCGCCAGCGACAGCCATTCCTTCGGCGACAATCTGCTACCGGTACAGGAGATCTACGGTTCGGGAGGCAACGTTGCCGCTCATCTCGTCTCTGCCTATGCGGAGGAAACCTTCGACAACCGCCGCTTCGACGTCGCGCTCGGCCGGATGAATGTCGAAAACGACTTCGCCAGCTCGCCGCTCTATTGCGGCTTTCTCAACAATGCGCTGTGTGGCGATCCGAAAGCGCTGCCGGGCGGCGACATCGGACACAGCGCCTATCCCGATGCGGTCTGGGCGATGCGTCTACGCGTGCGGCCAACATCCGACACCTACGTCGAGAGCGGCGTCTATGAGGTGAACCAGGGGCTCTACAGCGATGCGAATTTTCGCACTGGCTGGAAGTTCGATACGTCGCAAGACAGCGGCGTTTACATACCCGTCGAGGCTGCCTGGCTGCCTAAACTGGGCCCAGACCAGCTGCCCGGTCATTACAAGCTCGGCTTCGGCTACGACACCTCGTCGACCTACAAGGACTTTACCAACGCCCTCGCCGCGGCCGGAGTGCCGGGGTATGTCGCGCAGACGCACACCGGGAATTTCCAAGGATGGGCGCTGGCCGACCAGATGCTCCTCCGTAATCGGCCTGGCAACGATCAAGGGCTGATCGCGCTCGCCGGCCTCATCGAGAACGACCCGAACAACGCCCAATACGGGCATCAATATATTGCCGCGTTGCTCGATCGTGGCTTCTGGGACGCGCGACCGCAGGACGGCGCGGGCCTCCTCTTCACCTATGTCGGGGTCAGCAATCGGCTTGCCGCGGTCGAAGGCATCGAGCAGTCGCTCGGACTGCCCCTGTCGAACCGTGCGACCGGCGTCCAATCGCACGAGATGATCTTCGAGATGAACTACGACATTCACGTCTATAGAGGCGTGCACTTCCAACCCGACTTTCAATATGTCTTTCGGCCTAACGCTCAGGCCAACATCCACGACGCGGCGGTTCTCGGCTTTCGCGCGCGCGTCGAGTTCTGACCGTCAATGGCCGCCGTTTGTTTGCGGCGGCCGCGGATCGTGCCCGCTCGCCCTGACGATCGGCTGATGGCACCCGGTTTGCTGGGCAACCAGCCGCATGGCGAGAATTGCGAGCTCACCCGGCTCGATCAGAGTGCTGCTGGCGGACTCCGATCCGGAGCGGGCGGCGATCCTTGAACAGCGGCTTCGCGAGATCAGCGAGGCGGTGATCCTGCGCCTGCCAGCTGGGCGCAGCCTGATCGACGCGGTGCCAGAGCTGGTTCCCGACGTCATCATCGTCGACATGGCGCGCCCCGACCGCGACGGGCTCGACGACCTGCGCCGTGCCGGTGCGGCCAACCCGCGACCTGTCGTGATGTTTGTCGACCGCGACGATCGCGCCTTTATGGAGGAGGCGATTGCCGCCGGCGTGAGCTCTTACAACGTCGTCGACGCCGCTTTTCCCGATATCAAGCCGATCGTCATGGCGGCAGTGGCGATCTTCCGCAAGCACCAGCAAGTGGCCGACGATCTCACCCAGGCGAAGGCGACGCTGCTGGAGCACGACACCATCAATCGCGCCAAATCGATGCTGATGCGGCAACGCCATTTCGATGAGCCGCGAGCCTATCGCTGGCTACAGCGGCGAGCCATGAACCAGAGCCGGCGGATCGGCGACATCGCCGCCGAACTGATCGCCAAGGAAGGGAAAGCGCCCGAATGACAAGCCGATCGGTCTTTAACATCGGGATCATGCGACTGACCGATGCCGCGCCGCTGATCGTCGCCCGCGAGTTGGGCTATTTCGCCGCCGAGAATATCGAGGTGTCGCTGTCGGTCGAGGCGTCTTGGGCAAATATCGCCGACAAACTCTCGTACGGCCTGCTCGACGGAGCGATGCTGCTGCCGCCACTAGCTTTGGCGTTGCATCTGGGCTTGAGCGGCGGCGGCGGGCCTGAACCGATCGTCGTGCCGGCCGCGCTGAGCCTCAACGGCAACACCGTCACCTTGGCGGAGCGCTGGGCTGGCGCGATCCTCGGTGGCGAGACGGCAATGCCGGCGATCGAGACGGCGCGACGGTTCCGCTCGCTGATCCGCGAGCGCGGGGAAAAGCCGGTACTC
Organism: Allostellaceae bacterium; assembly: GCA_035570495.1. GTDB lineage: Bacteria > Pseudomonadota > Alphaproteobacteria > ATCC43930 > CGMCC-115725 > DATARH01. Next base: position 5,976 of record DATMLO010000232.1, read on the forward strand.
GCCGTGGTGCACACCTTCTCTACTCACAATTTCCTGTTGCGCTATTGGCTGGCGGCGGGCGGCATCGATCCCGAGCGCGAGGTGAGCTTTACCGTCGTGCCGCCGGCCAAGACGGCGGAGGCGCTTATCGACGGCAAAATCGACGGGTTCTGCGCGGGCGCGCCCTGGGGCGAGGTCGCTGCGCGCGGTGGATATGGCCGCGCCGTCGCGACGTCGAGCGGGATCTGGAGCCACGGCACGGAAAAGATATTTGCCGTGCGGCAGCGCGTCGCCGAGCAAGACCCCGAGCGGCTTTTCGCGGTGCTCCGGACGCTGCTGCACGCGGCGGCCTATTGCGACGAGCCGGCGAATGCGGCCTCGATCGCCGGCATTCTCGCGGACGATCGCTATCTCGGGCTACCGCACGAGACGATCATGAGCTCGCTGCCGGGCGCGAGGTCGAGAAGCGGCAGCGATGTCCCTGTCTTCTTCGCGAATGCAGCGACCTTCCCGTGGCGTTCGCACGCGGCGTGGTTTCTCGGCCAGATGCGGCGCTGGGGATATCTCGACGCAAGTGTTGGCACGGATGCCGCAACGGTAATTTTTCGCCCTGACCTCTACGCAAGGGCGGCGGGCGCAATCGGGATGCCGGTACCGGCGGCGTCGATCAAAAGCGAGGGATGGCATGGCTCCGACTGGCAGTTACCTGCCAAGCCTGGCCCGATCGCGATGGGGCCGGACGCCTTCATGGATGGTGCCGTTTTTGATCCGGCGAGTTGAGGGACCAATAATGGAAGCTCTTATTTGCTCGATTATTGTGCAGCGCACAAAATTGCGCCGCTTGCTCGAAAATCAGGCAAGACAGTCAGAAATACTGTCCTTAATTGGCGTAATGGGCCGAATTTTTCTTGGCACGCAGCTTGCTCTTTATTGAGTGCTCTCCGGCGGTGGACATCGCGGCGCAATAGCGAGAGCTGGATGGTCCCAAGGGCGGGGCAATCCGATCGCGAGGCGGTTTAGCCTCCATACGTGATCGTGGGCCAAGGGCGGCTCACCGCGACACAGGCTCAGACATGGCGAAGCGCGATAGCTGGATTTCCGATTGGAATCCCGAAGACAAGGCTTTCTGGGAGACGAAAGGCAAGACGATTGCCCGCCGCAACCTGATCTTCTCGATCCTGGCAGAGCATATCGGCTTCTCGATCTGGCTGGTGTGGAGCATCGTCGTTACGAAGCTCCCCGCCGCCGGGTTTCACTACTCCACCGACCAGCTGTTCCAACTCGTTGCGCTGCCGGGCCTGATCGGATCGCTGATCCGATTTCCCTATACCTTCGCCGTTACGACGTTTGGCGGGCGCAACTGGACCATGTTTAGCGCCGCGGTGCTGTTCATCCCGACGACAGCGCTCGCGTATTTCTCGACCCAGCCGGATACGCCATTCAGCGTGATGCTGCTGGTCGCGGCGACCGCCGGACTGGGCGGCGGCAATTTCGCCTCCAGCATGGCCAACATCTCATTCTTTTACCCCGATCGCATGAAGGGCTGGGCGCTGGGGCTTAACGCCGCGGGCGGGAATATCGGGGTCAGCACGGTGCAGTTGCTGGTGCCGCTGCTGCTGAGCCTTGGAGTCATCAACCTCTATCAGGCAAACCCAGGGGCTGGTGGCGTCTACATCCAGAATGCCGGGCTGATGTGGCTGCTCCCCCTCGCGGTCGCGGTGTTCTGCGCCTGGCGGTTTATGAACAACCTGACCTCCGCGAAGGCCAGCTTCAGGGACCAGTTCGCCATCACCAAGCGCAAGCACACCTGGGTGATGTCGTGGATCTATATCGGCACGTTCGGCTCATTCATCGGCTACTCGGCGGCTTTCCCGCTGCTGATCAAGACGCAATTTCCGGCGGTCGCCCTTCCGGTGGCATTCCTCGGACCGCTCGTCGGCTCGATCTCCCGTCCATTTGGCGGCCTGCTCGCCGACAAGATCGGCGGCGCCAAGGTGACATTCTGGAACTTCGTGGCGATGGGCCTCGCGACGCTGGGAGTCATGTATTACGTCGAGATCAAGAGCTTCCCCGGCTTCCTCGCGATGTTTCTGGTGCTGTTCGTCGCGACGGGGGTCGGCAACGGCTCGACCTACCGCATGATCCCGTCGATCTTCCGCCAGGAGAAGCTGCGAGCAGCCGGCGCCGGCCCCGAGGCGAAAGCCGCGGCGCTGCGCGCGGCGAGCATCGAAAGCGGCGCGGCGCTGGGCTTTATCGGCGCGGTCGGAGCGTGTGGCGGCTATTTGATCCCGCGCGGCTTTGGCGCCTCGATCGCGGCGACTGGCGGCCCGCATCTCGCGCTCGAAATCTATCTTCTGTTCTACGTCACCTGCATCGCGCTGACCTGGTGGTACTACCTGCGCAAGAACCTTTTCGCTCAGCTGGCGCCAACGAACCTGGCGCAAGCGCGTATCTGAGGCCGCGCGATGACCCCGCAACAGGTGGCGCTCGTCCAGTCGAGCTTTGCCAAGGTCACGCCGATCGCCGACCAGGCGGCCGCTTCGTTCTACGGCCGTCTGTTCGAGACGGCGCCGGAGACCCGCGCGCTGTTCCACGGCGATATGACCCTGCAGGGGCAGAAGCTTATGGGCGCGATCACGACCGTGGTGACCAATCTCGACAATCTGGGAGCCGTCGTCCCAGTTGCCCAGGAACTGGCGAAACGCCATGTCGGCTATGGCGTCCGGCCGGAGCACTACGCGCCCGTTGGAGCGGCGCTGCTGTGGACCTTGGAACAAGGGCTGGGGGGCGACTTCACCGTCGATGTGAGCACCGCCTGGGCGGCCGCTTATGGCGCGCTGTCGATGGCGATGATCGCCGCCGCCTACCCGGAGAGCTGAGCCATGGACGGAAGCGTTTTTCCCCGCGAGCGGCTCGTCGTCGTCGGTAACGGGATGGCGGCGATGCGCACGGTCGAAGAGCTGATGGCGCGCGCGCCAGACCGCTTCGCGATCACCGTGATCGGTGCCGAGCCGCACCCCAACTACAACCGCATCATGCTGTCCTCGGTGCTGGCGGGCGAGAAGACGGTCGATGACATCGTCATCAACGGGCGCGACTGGTACGCCGAGAACGACGTGACGCTGCTGACCGGCGACCTGGTCACGCAGATCGATCCGGCGGCGAAGACCATAACGGTCGCTGGCGAGGCCATTGTCTACGACAAGCTGTTGCTTGGCACCGGCTCGAAGCCGTTGGCGCCGCCGATCCCCGGTCTGCACCTGCCCGGCGTGCGCGCCTTTCGCGACATCGCCGATGTCGATGCGATGGTCGAAGCGTCCGTCAGCCACAAGCGCGCGGTGGTGATCGGCGGCGGTCTCTTAGGTCTCGAAGCGGCTTGGGGGTTGAAGCGCCGCGGCATGTCGGTCGCGGTCGTCCATCTGATGTCGACGCTCATGGAGCGCCAGCTCGACACGACCGCCGGCGAATTGCTGCAGCGTGATCTCGACGCGCGCGGCATTGCCTTTTTCACCGAAGGGCAAACCGAGGAAATTCTGGGCGAGGAGCGGGCAGAAGGCGTCCAGCTCGCCGACGGCAGGAAGATCGACGCCGATCTTGTCGTGCTGGCGATCGGCATTCGCCCCAATATTGACCTCGCGCGCGCGGCGGGGCTCGACGTCAATCGCGGGCTTCTTGTCGGCGATGACATGCGAACCAGCGATCCCGATATCTATGCGGTCGGCGAGTGTATCGAGCATAACGGTCAGGTGTTTGGCCTCGTCGCCCCGATCTGGGAGCAGGCAAAAGTCTGCGGTGCGCGGCTGGCTGGCGACGAGGTGGCGGTTTACGTCCCGCCGCCGGTCTTCACCAGCCTCAAGATCACCGGGGTCGACGTCTTCTCGGCGGGCGCGCTGGCTGCAGCCGACGAGGCAGATGAGGAAATCACGCTGCACGACGCCAGGCGCGGCATCTACAAGAAGGTCATCCTGCGCGACAACCGCATCGTCGGCAGCGTGCTCTACGGCCATGTCGTTGATGGTCCTTGGTACGTGCAGCTGATGCGCGAGAGGACCGACGTTTCGGCGTTTCGCGATCAGCTAGTCTTTGGCCGCGCTTTCGCCGAGCAGGCGGGAGCACCGGCACCCAAGATCGATATCGCCGCGATGCCCGACGACGAGCAGGTGTGCGACTGCAACGGTGTTTCGAAAGGGCGCATCTGCGCGGCCATCAGCGAGAAGGGGCTCGTGACGCTCGACGCTGTGCGTGCGCACACCAAGGCGTCGGCTTCGTGCGGGCAGTGCACCGCGAAGGTCGAGGCGATCCTCGCACATATGGGCGGGGCAGTCGCGCACAGCGCCGATCCGCCGATGTGTAAATGCACCGATCTCGGCCATGATTTCGTGCGCCAGGCGATCCGCGAACGCGAGTTCAAGACGGTTGGTGAGGTGCGCGAAGCACTCGGCTGGAAGATGGCGGACGGCTGCCAGAAATGCCGCCCGGCGCTGAACTACTATCTGATCTGCACCTGGCCGGAGAGCTATTGCGACGACGCTCAGTCGCGCTTCGTCAATGAGCGGGTGCATGCCAACATCCAGAAAGATGGCACCTTTTCGGTCGTGCCGCGCATGTGGGGCGGCCTTACCAACCCGCGCGAGCTGCGCGCCATCGCCGATGTCGCCGAAAAATACGCGATCCCGACGGTCAAGATCACCGGCGGCCAGCGCATCGATCTGCTCGGCGTCAAGAAGGAGCAGCTGCCGAGCGTCTGGGGCGAGCTTAACGAGGCCGGGCTAGTCTCCGGCCATGCCTACGGCAAGGCGCTGCGCACGGTGAAGACCTGTGTCGGCAGCGAATGGTGCCGCTTCGGCACCCAGGATTCGACCGGGCTCGGGGTCAAGATCGAGCAGATGTGCTGGGGCTCGTGGACCCCGCACAAGGTGAAGCTCGCGGTCTCGGGTTGCCCGCGCAATTGCGCGGAGGCGACGATCAAAGATCTCGGCGTGGTCTGCGTCGAGGCGGGCTACGACATTGTTGTCGGTGGTAACGGCGGGATCGAGGTCCGCGTTACCGACCACCTCGTGCGCGTCTCGACCGAGGCAGAGGTGCTCGAATATGTCGGCGCCTTTATGCAGATCTACCGCGAAGAGGCGCGCTATCTCGAGCGCACCGCGCCGTGGGTCGCTCGCATGGGCATCGACTATGTGCGGGAGCGTATCGTCGCCGATGCCAGCAACCGCCACGCGCTCTACCAGCGCTTCCTCGCCTCGCAGCGCAGCGTGCAGGACGATCCCTGGGCGAAGCGTGCGGCGGGCGAAGCGGCGCACGAATACCGCGTCATGGCCGAGCTCGGCTGAGATGCCGCCCAGAAAGCCAGAAGAGCGCTGGATCGAAATCGGCGGGATCGACGACATCCCGCGTCGCGGGGCGCGCTGCGTGACGCGGCCCGGCGCAGCTTTGCCGATCGCGGTGTTCCGCACCGCCGACGACCAGATCTTCGCGCTGGTCGATCGCTGCCCGCATAAGGCCGGGCCACTTTCCGAGGGTATCGTACAGGGCTGTGCGGTGGCCTGCCCGCTGCATGGCTGGGTGATCAAGCTCGATAGCGGCGAAGCCGAAGCGCCGGACGAAGGGAGCACACACGCGGTTCCGGTGAAAATCGAGGCGGGCCGGATCTGGCTCGAAGTGCCGGTGCTCGAAACCTGCGGCCGGTAAGCCGCATGACCCCCCCGGCTCCCGTCAAAACGACCTGCCCTTATTGCGGCGTCGGCTGCGGCGTCTTGGCCGCTGCCAACGGCAAGATCGCGGGCGATCCCGAGCACCCCGCCAATCGCGGGCGGCTATGCTCAAAGGGCGTCGCGCTGGCGGAGACGCTGATCGATGCAGGAAGACTGCTGCGGCCGCAGATCGGCAACCGGGAAGCGAGCTGGGAAGAGGCGCTCGACCGGATCGCCGACGGGTTTAGCCGGGTGATCGCCGAGCACGGGCCGGACGCGGTGGCGCTCTACGTCTCCGGCCAGTTCCTGACCGAGGACTACTACGTCGCCAACAAGCTGATGAAAGGCTTTATCGGCAGCGCCAATATCGACACCAACTCCCGCCTCTGCATGGCCTCGTCGGTCGCGGGGCATATCCGTGCGTTTGGCGAGGACATCGTCCCCGGCTGCTATGAGGACATCGAAGCGGCTGACCTCGTCGTGCTCATCGGCAGCAATATGGCGTGGTGCCATCCGGTGCTCTACCAGCGCCTCGCCGCCGCGAAGGAGGCGCGGGGGACGCGGGTGGTCGTCGTTGACCCGCGCCGCACCGCAACCTGCGAGATTGCCGATTTGCATTTGGCGCTGCGGCCGGGCAGTGACGTTGCGGTCTTCGCCGGGCTGCTCGTCCATCTCGCCGAAAGCGGCGTCTGTGACGCAACGCCAGCCCAGGGTTTCGAGGGTGCATTGACTGCGGCGCGTGCGGCGGCGCCGTCGATCGAGGCGGTCGCTGCGCTCGCCGACTTGCCAGTCGCCGATCTGGCCCGGTTCTACGACTGGTTCGCCGCGACCGAGCGCACGGTGACGCTCTATTCGCAAGGCGTGAACCAGTCGTCGGCTGGCACCGACAAGGTCAATGCCATCGTCAATTGTCACCTCGCGACCGGTCGGATCGGCCGGCCCGGCATGGGGCCGCTTTCGCTAACCGGGCAGCCCAATGCGATGGGCGGCCGCGAGGTCGGCGGCCTCGCCAATCAGCTCGCCGCGCATATGGGTTTTGACCAGGCGAGCATTGATCGCGTGCGGCGCTTCTGGAACGCGCCGCGCATCGCGACAAAACCTGGGCTCAAAGCGGTCGAGCTGTTCGATGCGGTGCTCGCCGGCCGGGTCAAGGCGCTGTGGATCATGGGCACCAACCCAGCAGACAGCATGCCGCGCGCCGCCCGCGTGCGCGAAGCACTGACGGCCTGCCCTCTCGTCGTGGTCAGCGATTGCTGGCCGACCGACACGACGCGCTTTGCGGACATTGTGCTGCCGGCCGCCGGCTGGGGCGAGAAGGACGGCACAGTCACCAATTCCGAGCGCCGCATTTCGCGCCAGCGCGCGTTTCGCCCCCCGCCCGGCGAGGCTCGACCGGATTGGTGGGCGCTCGGCGAAGTGGCGCGCCGCCTCGGTTGGGGCCGCGCGTTTGCTTATCGCGGCCCCGCGGACATCTTTCGCGAGCATGCCGCTTTGTCCGCGTTCGAGAATGATGGCGGGCGACTGTTTGACATTGCCGCGCTCGCTGCTTTTGACGACGAGGCCTACGACACGCTCGCGCCGGTGCAATGGCCAGTCTCGGCCGGCGCTGTGGAAGGCACGTCGCGCCTTTTCACCAAAGGCAAAGGCTTTCCGACGCCCGATGGAAAAGCACGCTTTGTCGCCACTCCTTATCGGGCGCTGGCCGAACCGGCGGGTGCGGAATTTCCGCTGGTGCTCAACACCGGCCGCGTGCGCGATCAATGGCACACGATGACCCGCACGGGGTCGGTGCCGCGGCTGATGACGCATCGCGCTGAGCCATTCCTCGAAATCCATCCCAACGATGCAGAACGGTATAGGCTTTCCGTGGACGGCCTTGCGCGGGTCGAAACGCGCCATGGCGCGAGCGTGCTGCCAGTGCTGGTGACGAGCGATCAGCGGCCCGGCGAGGTATTCGTGCCGATGCACTGGTCCGACGGCTTTGCCTCGGCCGGCCCGGTCGCCCGGCTCGTCGGCGCAGTGACCGATCCCGTCTCCGGGCAGCCGGAGCTGAAGGGTACACCCGCGCGCGTTTCGCCGGTGGCGGCGCTCTGGCGTGGCCTCTTGCTGCGGCGCGACGGCTTGCCTGCCGGCGACAGCTATTACTGGGCGCGCACGCCGCTGGAAGAAGGGCACGCATTCGATCTCGCGGGCTGGGAGCCGTTGCCGAGCGGGCGCGGCACAGAGACCTGGGTAGCGGAATTGATGGGTTCGTCACCGGACGCCGAGATGGTCATTTTTGCCGACCCCGCACGCGGCATATTTCGTTACGCGACAATCGTCGAGGAGCGTCTCGAAGCCTGCCTGTTTCTCGCCCGCCGGCGTAGCGAGCTGCCCGCGCGCGAAGGCGCCGCCGCGACGCTGCGCGGCGAAATTTCTGCGGCTGCCCGGCTCGGCCTGCTCTGCGGCCGGGCCGCCAACGACACAGCCTCCGGCGATCCCACGGTATGCACGTGCTTTGGGGTGAGCTTGCGCACGCTTCATGCGGCGATCGCCGGCCGGCGTCTCAGTACGGTCGCCGAAATCGGCTCGGCGCTGCGCGCCGGCACCAACTGTGGCTCCTGCGTCCCGGAACTGAAGGCTGTCTTGCGCGCCTCTTAGATCCGCTTCACGTCCGAGCTCGGCCGACGATCTGGGTCGGGTTGACGAAGCGCAAAGCAATCAACAGCCATATGAGCGTCGTCACCATGTAGATGACGGCCATCGCGTCGATCGACTGGCCCGAGCGTATCCCGGCCGCGGATACCGCGTAGTAGAGAGCGACGACAAGGGTCTGGCTGGTCGGCCCCGAGGTGAAGAAGGTCAATTCGAACATCGCGATTGTGCGCACCAACACCAGCAGCAACGCCGCAAGAATGCCGGGCGCCAGGAGCGGCACCAGTATGTTTGTGAAGAGCCGCCACGTGCCGGCGCCGAAAACCCTCGCCGCCGCCTCGACACGCGGGTCGATCTGCTCGACAAACGGGATCATCACCAGGATCACGAACGGCACTGTCGGCACCAAATTGGCGACAATCACCCCGGACAGCGAACCCGCGAGGCCGACCCGGTAAAGCACCGTCGCGAGCGGAATGCCGAAGGTGATCGGCGGCACCATCAGCGGCAATAGAAACAAGAGCATGACCAGCCGTTTTCCCGGAAAGTCGCGCCGCGCCAGTGCATAGGCCGCCGGGACGCCAAAGAGCGCCGACAGAACGACGACCGCAGCGACTACCTCCAGGGTTACGATCAACACTTGGTCGAGCTGGAATTCCTCCCACGCCGCGACGTACCAGCGGGTCGTGAAGCCGGCCGGGAGCCAGGTGTTAAACCAGCGCGTGCCAAACGAATTGACGACGACGCTGGCGATCACCGCTAACAGGTTGAGGATGAAGAACCCAACGGTTCCCCATACGGCGATCGCCCATAGCCGGGCGCCGACCGGCTGATCGCGTTCCATCGCGCCTAGCCTTTAGCCGCGACCGCGGAGCCGCGGTAAAAGAAGCCACGTGACGACAGCACCGCCGCGACAATGACAAGCTGCACGAGCCCCATGATTATCGCGATCGCTGAGGCCAGCGGATAATCGTACTGCTCGAACGCTGCGGTGTAGGCGGCGATCGAGATGACGCGCGTGGTTCCGGCTGGATCGCCGAGCAACACCGCAGAGGGGAATACCGAGAACGCCTGTACGAAAGATAGGCAGAAATTGATCGCCAGCCCCGGCGCCAGCAACGGCAAAAGGATATTCCAGAAACGCGCTCGCGGGGTCGCGCCGAGGGTCGATGCGGCGCCTTCAAGCGACGGGTCGATTCCGGTCAGCGAGGACAAGGTCAACAGGAACGTGAACGGAAAGATCGAGACGATCAGCGCTAACAGGACGCCCCAATAATTGTGCACAAGGTGCACCGGGCTTGCCGACAGGCCGCTGTCGAGCAGGAGCCGGTTCAACCAGCCGCGCGGGCCGAGATAGGTCAGAAGCCCGTCAGCGACCAGCACCGTGCCGAGCGTGATCGGCAAGACCAGGATCGTCGTCAATATCCGCTGATGCCGCATCGTCCGCACGCGCAATGCGATCGGGATCGACAGTAGCACGTTGATGACCGTCACCGGCACGGCGAGCCGGAGCGTCTTCCAAATCGTGTCGTAAAAGAACGGGTCGGAGAAGAACTTCTCGTAGTTGGCCAACCAGCCGCCTTCCTTGGGCGCGAAGGAGAGCGCGAGCCCGTAGAGAAACGGATAGATGAACAGTGCGAGTACAAACAAGATCGACGGTGCGACAAGCAAGGTAACGCCGTCGATCCCGCGACGCGCCAGCCTGAGGCGCAGCGGCACCCGCTCGCTGACGGCGTCGGCTGCGCTCATGGCGGGCCCGCATAGATCAGCACCCGCGCCGGATCGGCGCCGAGGCGCAGCGCCTCGCCCGGTTCGACCTTGGCGTCCGAGCGAAAGAACAATTCGGTGCCCGTGGCGGTGTGTGCGGTGCCAAAGAAGCCGCGGCCGCGATACTCGACCGCGGCGACGGTTGCCGCGAGCGGCCCGTCGGCGTGGGGCATAAGATCGTCCGGTCGGAGCGCGGCGAGCGCCGCGTCGCTCGTCAATGTCTCGATCACCGTGCCGGTGAGCTCCGCGTCTCCGATCGAGATGCGCGCACCCGCCGCGTCGCTCGACAGCACCCGTGCCGGCAGCAGATTGCGATAGCCCATGAACTCGGCGACGTCGGCATGCGCCGGACGGGCGTAGAGTTCGTCCGGCGGTCCGACCTGTCGCACCGTTCCGCCCTGCATGACCACGATCCGGTCGGCGAGCGAGACCGCCTCGTCTTGGTCGTGCGTGACATAAACCGTCGTCGAGCCGACCTGGTCGTGGATGCGGCGGATCTCCGCGCGCATTTCGAGGCGGAGCTTGGCGTCGAGATTTGACAGCGGCTCGTCCATCAGAACAAGCGGCGGCTCGATCACGATTGCGCGGGCGATAGCGACGCGCTGCTGCTGGCCGCCGGACAGCTGTCCGGGCAATTTGTCGCCCTGGTCGCTGAGCCGCACGAGCGCCAGCGCGGCCTCGACCTTCTGGGCGATTTCGGCGCGCCCGCGCTTCTGCATCTTGAGGCCGAAGCCGACATTGCGCCGCACGCTCATATGCGGGAACAACGCGTAATTCTGGAACACCATGCCAAAGCCGCGCACCTCGGGCTTCAGCCGGTCGATCCGCACGTCGTCAAGCCAGATGCCGCCGCCGGTCAGCGGCAACAGCCCGGCGAGACAATTGAGCGCGGTGGTCTTGCCGCAGCCCGAAGGCCCGAGCAGCGCGATGAACTCGCCCCGCGCGACCTCGAGCGAAACCTCGCGCAGGGCGGCAAGCGAGCCAAACTGCCGGCTGACCCGGTCAAACCGAAGCCGCCGGAAATCGCGCGAAACCGAGGACATCCGGTGCTATTTCGACTTCGCGGCGCCGACTTCCTGGTCCCAGCGGCTAAACGCGTAGACAAGCTTGTCGGGCAAGAGCGGCAATTCCTGAGGATGGCCGGCGATCAGGTCGGCATATTCCGGCCGGCCGAACTCTTTGATCACGTCCTGGCTGTCGTCGGGCGCCATCGACAGCGGCACGTCCTTGATCGCCGGGCCGGGATAGAAATAGCCCTTGTCGTAGGTCATGGCCTGCGCGGGCTTGGTCAAAAGATAAGCGAGCAGATCGACCGCCACGGCGATCTTGTCCGGCGCGACCTCCTTCGGGATGCATAGGTAGTGCGCATCCATCACCCAATGGAACCCGTCGAACGCCTGCACCTTAGCTTCCTTCGGCACGACCCCAAGCGCGCGCGGGTTGATGTCCCATCCCATCTGGCTCGGGATCATGTCGCGCGAGCCCTCGCCCAGCTCCTTCATCGTCGGGCCAGTGCCGGCGGGGTAGTATTCGACGTACTGGCCGAGCTCCTTCAGAAAAGCCCAGGTCTTGTCCCAGCCATCTTTCGGGTCGTGCGGGTCTTTGTCTCCGAGCAGGTACGGCAGCCCCATCATAAAGACGCGGCCGGGCCCCGAATTTGCCGGGCGGGCATAAAGGAACCGATTGGGATTCGCCTTCGCCCAGGCGAGTAGATCGGCCGGCGTCTTCGGCGCCTCCTTGACCCGGTCAGGCATGTATTCGAGCAGCGGCCCCGCCGGCGCGAACACGATGCAGACGCCCTGGTTCTGCGCCAGGGTCTGCATTGACTTGGCGCCGGGCAGGTAAATGTCGTCGAGCTTAGGCAGTTTCGACGCGAAATCGGGCAACAGCGGCACCCATAATTTCTGGTCGACGCCGGCGGACAGCGCATCGATGCCGGTCAGCACGATATCGATATCCATCTGGTGCGCGTCTTGCTCGGCCTTGATCTTGCCGGGCAGTTCCGGCGCCGGCGCCTTCGAGAAGGTGATGTGCGACACAAGCTTGGGGTTTGCCTTAGCGTAGGCTTCGATCGCTCGCTGGGTCACAGCGAGATTGCCGGCGACGTCCACGACGTTGAGCGCGACCGGAGAGGCAGGTAGCGGCGGCAGGTCGGCGGCATGGGCACCGCCGATGCGCAAGGTGGCCGCTCCTGCCATCGCACCAAGAACGCCGCGTCGTGTCATCCCGGATTGAGCCATGATCATTTCCTCCCCCTGTCCGGCGTCGCGTTGTCCGTCGACCCCCGCGTCCGCGCAGCATTGGCGGCCGACGCGCGCAGCGCAAGTCCATTTACGCGAAGTATCTGGACGAACCGTGCGCCGAACGATAGCGCCGCGGCCGCCTGGCCTGGAAAAGCCGCCGGGTAGCAAAAGCCACGCTTTCAATGAAAGATCTGATGTTTGGTTAAGTCATCTCAATTAACTATCAAATGCTTTGCATCTTTATCTTCCGCGGCGGATTTTGCCGGGTCATGAACGCGGCCCGCATGTTCGAAGCCTATGCCGAGCGCGCCAAGAAGGCGACTTGTTCGACCTGCCGCACCGTGAACATGCTCGGTATGATGTGCGTGGCGGCGGTCGACAATGGCGGTTTCCTTGCCTTTGTCGGCCAGGGCTATGGGGGCGATTGGCCCGATCCGCGCGAAACCGCGGAGCGCTCACCAGATAGGGGCCCGGCGAGCCGCCGCTAGCACCTCTGCGCGGCGCGTCAACTTAAACGCTGCGAAGTATTTCGTCGCTTCTCGGCGCCGAGATTAGCGGCGTCACGATCATTTTCATTCAACGTGGGACAGATCGTTAAACGATCGTCGCCGCACGACCCATTCGCTTTCCAGGCTTGCCAAGGCGACGCTTCACATGTTACGAAGAAATGCGGTATTTCGTTTTTTCGTCAAGTTTTCGTTTTGTTGTAGAGAACACGAGGCGGGGAGTAGTCGTCATGCCAGGGGATCGAACGGCCGCGACGCCTTGGCGAGCCTTTTGAGCAGCCATGTCGGATCGCCCAATATACTTGAGCCGGCTCGCCCTACCCGTGTCGTGGGAAGCGCTTGATCACGAGCCTTCTCCCGAGGATTGCGGAAAGGCGGCATGGAGCAATGCCGGAATCCTCGGCTTCCTGCTGCACGGTGTCGAGATCGATGCGGCGCAGCGGCCGGCCGACGAGCGCCTGGCCGAGGCATTGGCGCCGCTGCGAATCAAGCTCGACATCGTGATCGAGATGCTGGGACGGTTGACCTATCGCGATGTGGCCTTGCCAGCGGTGCGCGACATCGAGTTGGGAATGGATCGCCTCGCATGGCATTCGCCGCGGCCGCTCGGCGCTGGCGACTGGCTTCGAATCAAACTTTACTTCGACCCGAATTTCCTCGAGCCGATCATCCTTTATGCCCGCGTCGCGAGTGCGATGCCGGACGATGATGGCGGCTGCTTCGTGCAGGCGGAGCTCGCGGAAACATCCCTTGAAACGGAAGAGGCGGTGACCCGCCTCGCGTTCTTGGCGCAGCGGCGGCAACTGGCGCAGCGGCCGATGCACACGGCGAGGGCAGGGCGATGATCGAGGCCGTTTCCGCACTGGGTTCGGTACTGTCCGAGCTGCAGTCGCTCGCCGGCGCTGCGACGGCGCCGTCGACCGATCAGGTTGTGCCCGATGTCGGTGCGTCCGACGCCAGCGCGCCAAGCTTCACGCAGTCGCTGCAAAATGCGCTCGATCGCGTCGATGGCGCGATCGCCAATGCCGACGCGTCCGCCAAAGCGTTTTCGTCGGGCGATCAGAACATCCCGCTGAGCGACGTGATGGTGTCGCTCGAACAGGCGAATTTGGCGCTGCAAATGGCCTCGGGTGTGCGCGACAAGGTGGTCGCCGCCTACTCGAGCGTCATGAACATGCAGGTCTGAGAAAAGGCCGGGTAGCGCGTGGCCTTTCTGGACGCGATCAACCCTCAAGCGATCCTGGAACGGGTGCGTCCGGTTTTGGGCGGGCGGACCCGCGCGACAGTCATTGCCGGCGGCGCGGTGGCGGCGACGCTCGTCGCGCTGGCGACGCTATGGTTCTGGGGCTCGAACTACGCGGTGCTCTACGCCGGGCTGTCGGGCGAAGAGGGCGGGCGCGCCATCGCTGAGCTGCAAAAGCTCAATATCCCCTACCGCATCACCGAAGGCGGGCGGGTGATCGAGGTGCCGGCGTCCGATGTCGGCCGCGCCCGGCTTCAGCTGGCCGCCAGCGGGGCCGTCAAACATGACGGCGATGAATGGGCCATCCTCGACAACGAAAGCTTGGGGGTCAGCCCGTTCGTCGAGCAGGTGCATTATGTGCGCGGCATCGAGGCCGCGCTGTCGCGCACGGTCGGCGAGGTCGATGGCGTCGTATCCGCTAAGGTGACGCTGGCGCTGCCGAAGCAGACCGATTTTCTTGCGGATTCGCCAAAGCCGAGCGCCTCGGTCCTGGTACGGCTCGCGCCGGGCAAGACGCTGAGCGGTCCGCAGGTGACCGGCATTGTCGGCCTTGTGGCATCGAGCGTGCCGGGGTTGGCGCGAGAGAACGTCACGGTCGTCGACCAGAGCGGCACGGTGCTCAACCCGACCGGCGATGGCCTCGCCATGCAGGCCCCGCAACAGCTCGATCTGACCCGCGAAATCAATCATCGCTACGAGACGCTGATCACCGACCTGCTGGTGCCGGTGCTCGGCCGCGGGAATTTCCGTGTTTCGTCAGATGCCGACATCGATTTTTCGCACGGCAAGGAAAGCCTCGTTAAATACGGCGATAGCCATGTGCTGAGCCAGGACGAGACCGTCCGCATCAAGGGCACTGGGGACCAGGCCATCGGCATCCCGGGTGCCTTGTCGAACGAGCGTCCGCAAACCCCGACCACCGCCAACCCGCAACAGCAAAACCAGCAACAGAACCAGCCGGCGCAGGCAAACACACCGGGTCAAGCAAACACGCCGAGTCAAGCGACGACGCAGGCGCCACCGGCGGCCAAAGACACCGTGGTGCCGCCGTCCGATACGCACAAGACGACGAATTACGACATCGACAAGACGGTGGAGTTCCTCGAACACCCGCCGTGGCAGCTGCGCGGCATCAGCATCGCGGTGCTGGTTAATAATCCGAGCGGCAGCCCGTTGCCGGCCGAGCGCCTGCAATCGGTCAACAAGCTTGTCACGTCCGCGATCGGTGCCGGGCAAAACCCGCATGTGACCGTGGTCGATTTACCGTTCGAGCCGCCGGATACGGCCAACGTCGCGATGACCGGGCCGTGGTGGCGTGCGCCTTGGGCGAGCGGCGTCGGCCAGAACGCGCTGCTCGCCGTGGCAGGGCTTTTAGCGTTGTTCGGCGGCTTCTTCCCGGCGACGCGCCGCTTGAAGACATTGCAGGCGTCGGTCGCCGCGTCGATCGCCGCAAAGGCGGCCGCGATCCGCGCGGGGGTTTCCGCCGACTCGTCGTATCTGATCGACGCGGCGAACTCGACAATGCGGCCGTTGCCGCGCGCCAGAGCCGAACCGCAGGACGTGTTGAGCATCGAGGCGGAAACCGTGCAGACGCTGGTCACAGGCGACCCTGCGCGCACGGCGCAAGTCATCAGAGGATGGATAGCCGGTGGCAGAGGCGATCTTAAGCGAGCCGATTGATCTCGGCCTGACCGACCTCGAAAAATCGGCGGTCGTCATGCTGTCGATTGGCGAGGAGGCCGCAGCCGAGGTCATGAAGCATATGACTCAGCTGGAGATAAATGTGCTGTCGCTGGCGATGGCCCGGATCTCCAGCGTCTCCAAGACCGAAGTGACGGCGGTCTACCAAGAGTTTATCGACACGATGCTGCAGGAGACATCAATCGGCATCGGGTCGAGCACCTATATCCACGGCGTGCTCGAGCGCGCCCTCGGCACCGACAAGGCGGAGCGGGTCGCGGCGCGGCTCGGCCAGGGGGATTATTTTGCCGGGATCGAAGCGGTCCAGCTCCAGGACCCGCGCGTGCTCGCGGAGATGATCAAGAACGAGCATCCGCAGATCGTCGCAATGATCATCGCGTATCTCGAACCGGAGCAGGCGGATGCGCTGATCCACTATCTGCCGCCGGAATTGGTCGATCAGGTCATACCGCGACTTGCGACGCTCGACTCGATCCCGCCCGCCGCGGTTCGCGAGCTCAACGAAGCGATCGAGGATCTGTTGGCCAGCGAGGCGCAGCACTCCAGAGTCAGCGTCGGCGGCATCAACATGGCAGCCAAGTTACTCAATCGTATCGATGGCGATCGCGTCGAATCCATTCTCGGTCAGATCAAGGCGATCGACGCCGATCTCGCCCAACAAATCCAAAACAACATGTTCATGTTCGAGGACTTGATTCGCCTCGACGACCGCAACTTCCAGATGCTGTTGCGCACGATCGATCAGAAACTTCTTGCCTCTGCGCTCAAGGGTGCCGACGCAAAGCTGCTCGACAAGGTGATGCGCAACCTGTCGCAGCGCTCCGCCGAAATGTTGCGCGAAGAAATCTCGTCGCGGGGCCCGATGCGGGTCACGGAGATCGACGCCGCCAGGCAAGAGATCGTCGGAATCGCTCAGCGTCTGGAGCGCGAGGGCACGATCATCCTGCCGACCGATGGCAGCGATATGGTGAGCTGACCGAAAAATGTCCTCGCTGCGCATCAGCCATCAGAACCGAGCAATCGCACCGCCAACCATCGGTGATGCGGGCCGGCCGGAGCATGCCGACGACAGCGGTTTCGCGCTCGCGCTCGGTGTTGCGGCGGGGGGGACGAGCAAGGACGGTGGCCGATCCGACGACTCATCCGGGTTGCGCAAGCGCGACAACAGCCAGACCAAAGGCAACGACGCGTCGGGCATCGTCGCGGGCGTTGCCGGATCGCTCGTCGCGACCGCAGCCGCAAACAGCGGCGCCGCAACAATCGCCGGCGCAGCGGCGGGAGCGCCGCTCTCGGACCGCGCCGCCGACGCCCGTAGCGACCCGGCTATCCCATCGTCGCCCGCCGCTGCGGCAACGACGACCGACGCACCCGCATCCGGTTCGGTGCCGACGCCGAACGCGGCGCTCTCCGGGCAGGGGCAACCGGATCAAAAGCTCGAGACCGCACTCACGGCACCTGATGGCGATGTCGCCGCCGCCGGATCACCAGATATCGCCACGTTCGCAGCCACTGCGGACGTGGCCGGCGTTTCGCCGTTGCCGGGGGCCGCACCAGCGGGGCCTCGCCTCGATGCGATGCGCGGCCTGGCCGACTCGCCGTCTGCGACCCAACCGTCCTTGCCTGCTGTCGACATGGGGCAGTCGGCGATGGCGGATGGCGGCGGCGCATTTGCGTCCACGACACGCGATCGTTTTTCGCCAATCGCGGCGGCGACTGATACTGGCGACGCCGCTGCGGCTACGGCGACCGCTACCGTGTCCGGCGGCAACAGCCCGGCGCTCGCGGCCGCGGCCGCTGCCACCCCAGCCCTGACCCCCGACCCTGCGGGGGCGGGCTCGATGGCCGACCAGATCGCGGGGCATATGGCCCGTATGCTGTCGAACGGCACGCGCGAGGTGACCATGCGGTTGCACCCGCCAGAGCTTGGCGACCTCACGATGCGCGTCGCGGTCAACGGCCGAGACGTCTCCGCGTGGTTCGCCTCGCCGCAACCGCAGGTACAAGCGGCGATCAGCGCGGCGCTCGGCCAGCTTCAAACGGATCTCGGCGGTGCCGGGTACAACCTCGCCGGCGCGTGGGTAGGCGGCGATACGTCGGGAGCGCGCCAGCAGGGTTGGAACAATTCGCCGGCGGCATCGCAGGTCGGCGCGTCGCTCGCCGCGGCTGCTGCGGCGCCAGCCGCCGCGGTCTCTCAACCCTCTTCGTCGGGGCTGAATATCTATGTCTGACATCGTCGAGCAGACTCAGGAGCCGCCCGTCTACGATCTCCTGTCGGAGACCGGCGCCGCGAACTGGACGGCGAGCATCGAGCCGGCGTTGCAGCGGATCAATGACCGTTTTGTGCGCAACCTTCGCGCCGCGCTGCTACAGCATCTGCGCCGTGGCGTCACGGTGACGTCGACTGGGGTGCAACTGGTCGAGCACCGCGAATTGATCGAAAAGCTCGGCAATCCGTCCTATCTGACGCTGTTCACGATGAAGCCGCTGCATGGCGGCCTCATGCTGATGTTCGACGCGCCTCTCGTGGTGTCTCTTGTCGAGAGCCGGTTCGGCGGTAACGGCCGCTTTCCGATCAACACCGCGAACCGCGATTTCACCGCTTTCGAGCTGAAATCAATGCGGCGCGTTGTCGACACCGCGCTCGAGCAATACGCGCTCGCATGGGAAGCGCTCGGCCGCTTCGATATCGGCCCTGTACGGAATGAGACCAATCCGCAATTCGCCGGCTTCGCACAAGCCGACGAGGAGATTCTGGTCTCGGTGTTCGAGGTTTCGGTGGATCAGTCGAGCGGCCATATGGCCGCCTATATACCCTATGTCGCGATTGAGCCGTTGAAGGAGCAATTGCTGGCGGGGCATATCGCCGAAGTGGAAGCTGACGACCCTCGTTGGTCGGAAACGCTCAAGAACAATGTTCAGCAGGCATTGATCACCCTCAATGTCGAGCTCGGCAAGATCGACATCAGCGTCGGTGATCTCGTCGCGCTTCAGCCTGGCAATATCTTCGAAATGGATCGCCCGGACAGCCTTGTTGTCGAGGCCGGTGGCGTTCCGCTGTTCCGGGGCCGTTGGGGGCGACACGGCCGTAAGGTCGGCGTGATGGTCGAGGAGCGTCTTGCCCCGCTCGACGACTCACAGCGCTCGATTAGGCAACACGTAAGGGAGGACGGCTGATGGCCGACGATCCTCCGACCGGCGAAACTGTCGACATCGCGGACCCGGCGGCCGAGGCATCTCCCTTCGCGGCGCTTGAGCCGTCGCCGGAGGGTGCACCGGCTCCTGTCGTCACGGGCGCTGCCAACGGTTTGGCGGCCGGCCGGCTTGATCTTGTCTTCGATGTCCCGGTCTGCCTGTCGGTTGAATTGGGACGCACCGAGGTGCCGATCCGCGATGTGGTGAATCTCGGGCGCGGATCGATCATCGAATTGGATCGCGGCCCTGGTGCGCCGCTCGATGTGCGCGTCAACGGTGTACTGATCGGTCGCGGCGAAGTGGTTCTCGTGAATTCCGAACGGCTCGGCCTCCGGTTTGTCGAGGTGGTCAGCCAGGCCGAACGCGTCAAGCGGTTGGACTAGGGGCGGTGATGGGCGGCGTCTCACAAGCCACCCACGGCGCGCTGCTGACAATCTTTGTTGTCGCGGGCCCGGTACTCGGCGTCATCCTGGTGATCGGCCTGACGGTGAGTGTGTTTCTCGCCGTCACCCAGCTCAACGAGCCGACTTTGAGTTTTGTGCCCAAGTTTTTCGGTACGGCGCTGGCGCTCTTGCTGCTAGGCCCGTGGCTGCTGCGGCAGCTTGAGAGCTTCGCGGTGGCGGTGTTTACCGGCCTGCCGGGGATGTTGTCGTGAGCGTCCCCGCCGCGCCGACGGCTCGCGCCGGGTTTAATTTCGCCTTATTGCGGCGAAACCTGCCGTCGCTTGCCGGTCCCACCGGGTTTGTGCTGATCCTGGCGATGATCGTGGTGCCGCTGCCGGCATTCGGTCTCGATATTCTCTTCACCTTCAATATCTGCTTCGGACTGATGATCCTGCTGGCGTCGCTTTACACGGCGAAGCCAACCGATTTCTCGTCATTTCCGACCCTGCTGCTGATGACGACGTTGCTGCGCCTGTCGCTCAACGTCGCCGCGGCGCGGGTCATTCTTTTGAATGGCTATGAGGGCAGTGACGCCGCCGGCCACGTGATCGAATCGTTCGGCGCTTTCGTGATCGGCGGCAATTACGCGGTCGGTATCGCGGTCTTCGCAATTCTTGTCATCATCAATTTCGTCGTCATCACCAAGGGCGCGGGGCGCATCGCCGAAGTCGCGGCGCGCTTTATATTGGACGGCATGCCCGGCAAGCAGATGGCAATCGACGCCGACCTCAATGCCGGGCTGATCAACCAGGAAGAGGCCACGAAACGACGCCAGGAGGTTGGCCGCGAGGCCGATTTCTTCGGCGCGATGGACGGCGCCAGCAAGTTCGTGCGCGGCGACGCCATCGCTGCGGTGATGATCTTGTTCATCAACCTGGTCGGCGGGCTGATCATCGGCGTCTGGCAGCACGGGCTGTCGCTCGGCGAGGCGGCGCAAACCTATACGCTGTTGACGATCGGCGACGGTCTTGTCGCGCAGATCCCGGCGCTCGTCATCTCGTCGGCGGCCGGCATTGTCGTCAGCCGGGTGACGACCGGCGTTGATGTCGGGAGCCAGATCGTCTCGCAACTGGCGATCTTTCCGAAAGCCTGGTGGCTTGCTTCGGGCATTGTCGGGCTGTGCGGGCTCGTTCCGGGCATGCCGCATATACCGTTCCTGTTCTTTGCCGGGTTGCTCGGCGGTGCCGCGCGCTGGATCAACCGGGAGCAGGCGCGCGCGGCCGTAGCACCACCGCCTCCACCGCCCGTCGCCGAGCCCGCGGAGATCGATATCGGTGTCGTCGAGCTGGTCGAGCCGCTGGAAATACAGGTCGGCTACCGGCTTGTCGGCCTGGTCAGCAAAGACCGTGACGGCGGGCTGTTGCGCCGTCTGCGAGCGGTGCGTCGCCAGGTGTCGCGGGAGTTCGGTTTTCTGGTGCCGGTCGTGCATGTCCGCGACAACCCCGATCTCAAATCGACCGGGTATCGCATCCTCGTCTACGGGGTCGAGCGCGCCGCCGGAGAGGTGCAGCCCGATCGCTTATTGGCGATGTCGTCCGGAAAAGTGCTGACCGAAATACAAGGCCTGCTAACCCGCGACCCGGTGTTCGGCCGCCCGGCGCACTGGATCATGCCGGCGCAGGCCGATCAGGCGCGCGCCGCGGGCTACACGGTGTTCGATGCGGCGGTCGTCATGGCCACGCATTTCGAGCGCCTCGTGCGCGACCATATCGAGACGCTGTTCGGACGGGCTGAGCTCGATGCGGTGCTCGCCTACCTTAACAAACTGATCCCCAAACTCGTCGAGGAGCTGACTCCTAAATTGCTTCCACTGACGGCGGTGCACGCGGTGCTCAACGGGCTACTCGCGGAGCAGGTGCCGATCCGCGACTTGCGGACCATCGTGGGCGCGCTGATCGATGGTGCGGCGGTGACCCAGGAGCCGCGGGCGCTGCTCGAATTGGTCCGGCTGAAGCTCGGCGGCTATATCGTGCAGACCGTGTTTGGCGCCGTCGACGAGTTGAAGGTCATGGCGCTCGAACCCGATCTCGAGCGCCTGTTGCAGGAAGTGCTGAAGCTGTCGTCGGGCACAAACGCGTTCGGTATCGAGCCGGGTTTGGCTGGAGAGCTGCGCGCCGTTGGTTCGGCGGCGGCAGCACGGCTCGAGGAGGCCGCTTCGGTTGCCGCTCTCGTCACGCGACCGGAGTTGCGCGAGCTGGCGGCGCAGCTGTTGCGTCCGGTGCAACCGCGCATTTGGGTGTTCTCCTACACCGAAATTCCGCCCGAAAAGAGGATAAAGGTCGTCGAGTTGCTGGGCCGCCCGGTCGGGAAGCCGAGCGATGGCGACTGAGGCGGAACTCCAGCTCATGGAGCGTCCGGCGGCGGCTCCGGCGGCGCGGCGCGGCGGCTATTCGACCGGCTTTGGCGGGTATGCCGCGCAGGTCGACGAGGCCGAGATCATCCGGCAGTTTGTCCCGGTCGTGAAACGGCTGGCGCTGCGCCTCAAGGGCCGCATGCCGGAGACCGTTCAGCTCGACGATCTGATCCAAGCGGGGCTGATCGCGGTCTTGCGGCTGGCGCGTCACGGTGCGCTGGCGCCGTCGACCGATCCGGCCCTGCAGCGTTCGATCGTCAACGCGATGATCGACGAAGCGCGTCGCGAGGCCTGGGCTCCGGTACGCACGGTGCGGCTCGCCAAGTCCGTCAGCCAGGCAATGCGGGCGGTAAAGCTCCGTCTTGGCCGCGATGGTACCGATGACGAGGTGGCCGCCGAGATGCGGATTCCGCTCGCCGACTATCACGCCGCGCTGGTCGAGATCGCCGGTATCAGGCTGCTCGACATCAATGAGTTCGAAGATCACGCCGACGACCGGATGCAGGAAGTGGCTGAGCGGGATGCGGCGATCGATAAGGGCCGCGTCATGAACGCGCTCGCCGAGTCGATCGCTGCGCTACCGGAACGCGAGAAGCTCGTTTTGTCGCTCTATTACGAGCAGGAACTCAACATGGAAGAGGTCGGCGCGGTGCTTGGCCTCGATAAATCGACTGTGTGCCGGATACACGGTCGCGCCTTGTTGATGCTGCGAGATGTACTCGCCGATTGGCGCGCGGAGGCATCGTCATCGCCGGGATCGGGGGATTAGTCGGTGGATATTTTATCGATAATCGGCATCGTCTTGGCGCTCGGCTCCATCATCGGGTCGATGACGCTCGACGGTGGCAATTTGCTATCGCTGCTGCAGCTTTCGGCCTTGATCATCGTCGGCGGCGGCACCTTCGCGGCGACCATGCTGCAGACGCCTCTTCCCATCTTCATCCGCGGGCTGAAGATGGCGATGTGGGCGTTCTTCCCGCCGAAGGACGATCGCCCCGAGCAGCTGCGCCAGATCACCGACTGGCTACGCATCGCGCGTCATCAATTCGTGTTAGCGCTCGATCCGGTCGCGGAGCAGCAGACTGACCCGTTCATCAAGCAGGCGCTGCGGCTTGTCGTTGACGGTGTCGAGGCACCGCAGATCCGAATCGTCCTCGAATCGAACATCCAGACGTCGTCGCATGAAGAAATGGTGGCGGCGGAGATGTACGAGGCCATGGGTGGATACGCACCGACGGTCGGCATTCTCGGCGCGGTGATGGGCCTTATCACGGTTATGGCGCATCTCGACGACCCGTCGAAACTTGGCGAGGGCATCGCCACCGCGTTCGTCGCGACCGTTTACGGTGTCGCCAGCGCCAACCTGCTGTTCCTTCCGATCGCCGGCAAGCTGAAATTCTTGGTCAAGCGGCGTATCCGCCGGCTCGAAATGATCACCGAGGGGATGATTGGAATCGCCGTTCTGGAAAGCCCGCTGCAGCTCGAGATGAGGTTGCGCAGCTTTCTTGAACATGGCGAAGCCGCCGAGGGCGGCGACCATGCCCAGGATGATGCCGCTTCGGCGAACCCGAGCCCCGCCGGGGCCGACTAAGCCCGCAGCGATAACGGAGAATTCCGATGAAGGGCCAGGAACCGGAAAAAGCCCCAAATCACGAGCGTTGGGTCATTTCCTACGCCGATTTCGTGACGCTGCTGCTCGCGACCTTCGTCGTCATGTACGCGGTATCGACGATCAACTCGTCAAAATTCCAAGAGATGGCCGAGGCGTTCAATACCGCCTTTATGGGCCGCATCAACAACAACCACGACAGCGGGTTCGCGGCGGCCGTCAGGGGGCCGTTCAACTTCATGCCGAACCCGGTGCACCTCCCAGTGATCACCCGCGAGGTCATGGTCAGAGAGGCTCCGCCGGCGCTGCGGCAGGAAGATACGAAGGGCGACCCGAACCTAAAGAACAACGGCCAATTCCTGCCAAAAGGCGGCGCGGCGACCGAGACGGAGGAGCAACAGCACGCCGACGCCAAGACGCAACAGGAGGTCGCGGAGCGGGTCAAAGGTCTCGATGAGGCCTATCAGCAGCTCTCGAAGTCGCTCGCCTCGATGATCCGCAAAGGCGAAGTCAACGTCTCGTTGCAGTCGCTCGGTGTGGTCATCGATATTAACGAGGTGCTGCTGTTTCACAGCGGCAAAGCGGATTTGACGCCAGACGCGCTGCCGCTCATCGATCAAATCGCCAAAATCCTGGCCGATCTGCAGTACCAGATCCAGGTCAACGGCTTCACCGACAACGTGCCGATCCACACCGCGCAGTTCGATTCGAACTGGGATTTGTCGGCGACCCGAGCGATTTCTGTCGTCAAACGCTTCGTCGCCGCGGGGATCGATCCGACCCTGCTGGTCGGCGCCGGGTTTGGCGAGTATCACCCGGTCGCGCTGAACAATACGACTGAAGGAAAGTCAGCTAATCGCCGGGTCTCGATCGTCGTCGTATCACCCCTCGAGGGCAAGGACCCGGCGCGTTCGCGGCTTCTTGGCAGCGACCCGCCTGCGGCTGCCCCGACCTCCGCGCCGACGCAGCCGGCTGCAGCGGTTGCCCCGACGTCAGCGGCTTCGGCTCCAGCTGAAGCACCGAGGCCCACTACTCCCGCCCCAGCGGCGGCGCCGACCGTGCCACCGGCACCCGCAGCGCCCGCCCCAGCGGCGCCGACATCCCTGCTGCCCGCGCCGGCGCGCTAGGCATTAAGGAAGCGCTCCGCCGCCGATGGCCAAGACCGCAAAACGCGCAGCGGCAGCAAAACCCCCCTCCGCTCCACGCGGCGGCGGGGCGACGCGCCCGATACTGTTGGCTGCCGGGCTCGGCCTTTTCTGGTTCGTCGAGTATCAGGATATCGGCAGTGCTGCCGATGTCCCGATGTGGGGCTACGCGATGATCGTCGGCGTCCGCCTGCTGGCCGATTTTATCGGCGCGTGGGTCATTGTCTCGGCGGTGCAGTTCCTTCTGATCGTGGGGCGGCTCCTGATCGCCTATGTGCGCGGCCTTTGGCTGCAGGCGAGTAGCGGATGAGCGTGCGCTTCAATTTGACAGGAGCAACGGTTCACCCGTACCCGTTCCCCGCGCTCGGCGACCGGGATGCCGCGGCAGAGGACCCGGCTCCTTCGGTCGCGCTGTCGCCATCGCCCGACGACGATGCGCTGGCCGAGGCCGACGCCACGCTCGAGCTAGCTGCCGCGGAAGTCGCCGCGAAAGCCGCGGCGGAGTTCGCCGCGGCGCGCGAAGAAGGTTTTCGACAAGGTCTTGGTGAGGGGCGTGAGCGCGGCTACGCGGCCGGCTTCGGTGAGGCGACCAAAGCAGTCGAAGCAAGGCTCGCGGACGAGGTGAGTCGTCTCGCGGCGATCGTCGAGCGGCTCGGGGCTCCGCTGACGGCGCTCGATCAGCCGGTGGAGGAGGCCGTGGCGGCCCTGGCGCTCGAGGTCGCGCGCTGCGTGATTGGCGAGGAGGTCAAGCGGTCGCGGGAATTTCTCGCCAGGCTGGTGCGCGAGGCCATAGCCAAGGTGCCGCTCGACATGGGCGCGCCGCGAGTTCTGCTCAACCCCGTCGATCTCGACCTCGTTCGCAACCTGGTCCCCGAAGTCGAAGCGGGCAATGTGATGCTCGTCGGCGACGACACGATCGAACTTGGTGGCGCCCTTGTTGTCGCCGATGGCGATGACCGGCGGATCAAGGATCGACGGTGGAACCCGCGCAACGCCGACGGCGTGTCCCAGGTCAACTTGACGCTGCCGTCGCGCTGGCGCGCTGTGATGCTGGCCCTGTTTGATGGCGAGGATGCCGGATGACCGCCGTCGATGCGGGCCTTGCCGAACGGCTGGCCGCGGGGCTCGACCGCTACCAGACGCGGCTTCACAGTTTCGACCATGGCCCGAAGGTCCACGGCAGCCTGTTGCGTACGGTCGGATTGGTCATGGAGGCGCGGGGCATTCACGTCGCGATCGGCGAGCGCTGCTTTATCGAAAGTGAATCGGGGCGGTTGATGTCGGCCGAGGTTGTCGGCTTCGACGGCGGCCGCGTGCTGTTGATGGCCGAGGGTCACGCCGATGGGCTTGCGCCCGGCGCCCGGGTCATCCCCGCGGGCCGGACAATGGAGGTCGCGGTCGGCCCCGAGCTGCTCGGCCGGGTCATCGACGGCGGCGGTCAACCGATCGACGGCAAGGGACAGATTCGCCATACCGAGCGCGTTCCGCTGTTCGGGCAGAGCGTCAATCCGATGGAGCGCGCGCTTGTCGACGAACCGCTAGATGTCGGTGTTCGTTCAATAAATGCGCTGTTTTCGATCGGCCGCGGCTCGCGGCTGGGGCTGTTTGCGGGAAGCGGCGTGGGGAAGAGCGTGCTGTTGGGTATGATGGCCCGCTACACGAGTGCCGATATCGTCGTGGTGGGGTTGATCGGCGAGCGAAGCCGCGAGGTCAAAGAATTTGTTGAGCGCATCTTGGGGCCCGCGGGGCTGGCCAAGGCTGTCGTCGTTGCCGCGCCGGCAAACGAGTCGGCGCTGGGACGTGTGCACGGCGCCTACCGGGCGACCGCGATCGCGGAATACTTCCGTGACCAGGGGCATGAGGTTCTGTTGCTGATGGATTCGCTGACGCGGTTTGCCATGGCCCAGCGCGAGATCGGTCTTGCCGTCGGCGAGATACCGGCGAGCCGTGGTTATCCGCCATCGGTGTTTGGGCAGATTTCGTCGCTGTGCGAGCGCGCCGGCAACGGCGCGGAGGGCGCCGGCAGCATCACCGCCTTTTACACGGTGTTGGTGGAGGGTGACGACCCGAACGACCCGGTCGGCGACTCGGCGCGTTCGATCCTCGATGGACACCTGGTGCTGTCGCGCAAGCTGGCCGATCGCGGACATTATCCGGCGCTCGATGTCGGTGCCTCGGTGAGCCGCGTGATGGCGGCGGTCGTGCCGCCGGAGCAGATGACCGCGACGCAGCGGTTCAAGCAGCTCCACAATCGGCTTGAGGAAAGCCGGGATCTGATCGCCATCGGCGGCTATCGCCCGGGCCATGACCCCGAGCTCGATCGCGCCGTCTCGCTGCAATCGGCGATCAACCAGTTCTTGTGCCAGAACATGACCGACGCGGTGCGGTTCGACGAGAGCTTCGCCTCGCTCGGGCAGATCGTGGGTTAGGCCAAAACATGGTAGGGGGACCATGGCCGCATTACACAAGCTGATCAGCGTAGCCGGGAAGAAGAGCGACGCCGCGGTCGCGACCTGGCAGCGGCTTAAGGCGCAATGCGATGAGGCGCTCTTGAAGCTGTCGCTGCTGAAGCAGCACGTCGAACGCTATCGCGAAATGCTCAACGCCGGGCTCGGCGAAGGCATGCCGGCGATGTCGACGATGGCGTATATCGGCTTTATCGGCCAGATCGAGGAAGTCGTGATGCGTCAGGAGAACGAGGTCGGCCGGCTCGAGGCGGCGTGCAACCGGCAATGGGAGGAGCTCGTCGAGATTCGCCGCGAGAAGCGCACCTACGAGATTGTCAACGAACGTGCGATCGAGCGCGAATTGGCGACGGCGCTGCGCCGCAGCCAGGCGGAGATCGACGACTTGCTGCAACGCGTAAACAAAACCTCGTAACGGAGGCGTGACGTAAACCGGAATTTCGTGCGATGACCGATATCGACCAAGCAGCGGCTCTCGATCTCGACGAGCCAAGTGGTCGCAGTCCTCTGGTCAAATGGGGACTGATCGGCATCGTCGTGCTTGGATTGATCGGTGGTGGCGGTGCGGTCTGGTATTTCTTTCTCGGCGGCAAAGAGCATTTCAGCCCGCAGCAGGCCAAGCAGGTCGAGACGCCGCTACCCTACTTCATGGAGTTAAAGCCGTTTGTCGTCAGCCTGCCGAGCGCCGGCGGCACGTCGCATTTTGTGCAATTGGGCGTCAGCTTGCAGCTGCCGCGCGCCGCCGCTGGCGACATGATCACCGCCGTGTTGCCGGAAATTCAGGACGCGATGCGGCAAACCCTCCTCGGCTTCAAGACCGAGGATCTGCAGACCTCCGACGGCGTCAACAAAGTGCGTAGGGCGGTGAAAGAACACCTCAACGAGGTGGTGAAGCGCGTCCTTGGTGATGATCGCATCACCAAGATGACGGCGGAGACGGGAAGCACCGAATTCATTCAGAACGTCCTGTTCAGCACGCTCATCGTCGAATGACGCCGCCCATGCCCACGGCTGGAGTCCAACGTGCCGTATGACGCGGACGGACTCGGCTCGCTGTCGCTTACCCTGGGGATCATCGTGCTGCTGTTGTGGGGCGGCATCTGGGCGATGCGTCGAATGCGCCCCGGTGTCGGGCTCGGCAATGCGCGCGACTGCACGATCCTGCGCTCGCTTGCACTGGGTCCGCGCGAGCGGCTTCTCGTCGTTGAAATCGGCGCGCGGCAGTTGGTGATCGGGATCGGTTCGGCCTCGGTCTCGCTGATCTGCGAGCTCGACGAAAGGCTGCCGGTGTCGACCGGTGACGACCGCTTTGGCGAGGCGGTCAGGAAAGCGGTGGGGCGATGGCGCGGCGGCTGATCCTGGGCTTCGCGGTCGCGATTCTCGCTGCGTCGTTGGGCGGCGCGGCGGCGCATGCCGCGAGCATTGGCGCGCTTGATATGCACCCGGACGGGCATGGCGGGCAGGCCTATACGGTGCCGGTGCAGTTGCTGCTGTTGATGGCCGGGCTGGTGTTTCTCCCAGCCATCCTCTTAACGATGACCTCGTTCACCCGCATCATCATCGTGCTGTCGCTGCTGCGCCAGGCGTTGGGTTTGACGCAAACCCCGCCCAATCAAGTGCTCATCGGGCTCGCGCTGTTCCTGACGTTGTTCGTGATGGGCCCGGTCTTTACCCGGGTCGGCAACGATGCGGTGCAGCCGCTGATCGACAACAAGATCACCACCGAAGACGCGCTCGCCAAAGCGCAGGGACCTATCCGCGAATTCATGCTCAAGCAGACGCGGCGCGACGATCTCGGCCTGTTCCTCAAGCTCGCCGGCGGCAAGACTTATGACAGCGCCGAGGATGTGCCGTTCCCGGTGCTGGTGCCGGCCTTTGTCACCTCCGAACTGAAGACCGGGTTTCAGATCGGCTTCCTGATTTTCCTGCCGTTCCTGGTCATCGACATCGTCGTCGCCGCGGTGATGATGTCCCTCGGCATGATGCTGCTGTCGCCGACCAGCGTGTCGCTGCCGCTCAAGCTCGCCCTGTTCGTGCTGGTCAATGGCTGGACATTGGTAATCGGCTCTCTGGCCGAGGGCTTCTTGCGGTGAACCCGACCGACATCATCAGCGCCGCGCGCGAGATGATGGGGTTCGTGCTGCTGCTCGCGACGCCGTTTTTGCTGGCGGCGGTGACGGCGAGCCTGGCGATCGGGCTGTTCCAGGCGGCTACCCGCATGAACGACCTCACCTTGAGCTTTGTGCCACGATTTTTTGCGGTGCTGCTGGTCGTGGCTCTCGCGACGTCGTGGGCCGGAGCGCACATGACGCACTATCTTGAGCGGGCTGCGATCACCTCGGCTCGGCTGCACGAGTGAGCCGGTGCTGAGTTTTACCGACGCCGAGCTCACCCAATGGATCGGTCAGTTTTTTTGGCCATTTATACGCATCCTTGCTCTCTTCGGCGCGGCGCCTGCGTTCAACTCGGTGTCGATCCCGGCGCGGGCAAAGGTTGCGCTGGCCTTTGTTATCGCCGTGGCGGTCGCCGGCTCCGTGCGCCAGACCGCGCCGCTCGATCTCTCCTGGGCGACGGTGGTTCTTGCGGTTGAGCAGGTGCTTGTCGGTCTGGCGATTGGTTTCGCGATGCAGCTGACGCTGACCGCGATGCAGCTCGCCGGCGAGTTTGTTGGCATGCAGATGGGGTTCGGTTTTGCCAGCCTGTTTGATTTCCAGAGCGGATTTCAGGTGCCCGTGATGGGCAATTTTTTCGGCCTCGTCGCGCTGCTGCTGTTTATCGCGCTCAACGGCCATCTGGTCCTGCTCGGCGTCCTGGTGAAGAGCTTCACGATCGTGCCGATTGCGGCGGGCAGCGGCATCAGCGCCGATGGCTGGCAGGCGCTGGCGCGGGCCGGCGCGGTGCTGTTTCAGATGGGCGTATGGCTCGCGCTGCCGGTCGTTGCCGTCCTGCTCGCAACGCATCTCGCGGTCGGCTTTGTGTCGCGCGTCGCGCCGCAGTTCAACGTGATGTCTGTTGGGTTCTCGGTATTCATGTGGGTCGGCGTCGCTGCGGTTATCGCGCTGATCCCGTTTTTCGTGCCGGCGGTTGAGCACATCATCGAGACGGGTCTCGCGCTGATCGCAACCGTGTTGCACGCCGGAGCCGCGCCGTGAGCGACACTTACGAGGCCGGCAGCCGTACCGAGCAGGCCACCCCACGGAGACTGCAGCGCGCACGCCAGGAAG
>DATMLO010000233.1:0-8997 GCA_035570495.1 Allostellaceae bacterium
AGCCGGCCGGCCGGGGGACAGGATGTGAAATTCAGTACGTTTCTCTTTCCCGATAGCCGCGACCCGGCGCGCGACGGCCAGGTTATCGACGAGACGGTCCGCGAGGCGATGCTGGCCGACGAGCTCGGCGCTGATATCGTCTGGCTCGCCGAGCATCATTTCGACGGCATCTCGGTCTACGCCGACCCGATGGTGCTGGCCGGCGCGCTCGCCGCCTCGCTGAAGCGGGCTGGGCTCGGCTTCGCGGTGATCCAGACGGCGCTGCACCACCCGGTCCGCCTCGCCGAGCAGATGGCGTTGCTTGACCATCTGGTGAAAGGAAAGCTGATCGTCGGGCTGGGTCGCGGCAGCTCCTATAACATTTACGACTATCAAGGCTTTGGCATCGACCATCACGAGGCGCAGGCGCGGCTCGACGAGGCCGAGGCGATCATGGTCAAGGCGTGGAGCGGGGACCAGTTCGAGCACAACGGGCAGTTCTGGCAGGTGGAGGTGCCGATGCTGCGGCCGCTGCCCTACACCCGGCCGCACCCGGCGGTGATCCGCGGTTCGTCGACCGACGCCTCGCTCGTCGAGCTGGCGCGCGAGGGCAAGCCGTTCATGATGAACGTGCAATCGCTCGAAACCACAAGCCACCGCATCGATCTTTACCGGCAGACGATGCTCGGCACCGGGTTCGGCGAGGAGCGGGTCGCCGCGAACCTCGAAGCGAGCTGGGTCTGGCGCAACTTCTACGTCGCCGATAACGATGAGAAGGCCGCGAGCATCGGCATCCCCGCTTTCGAGACGATGACCCGAACCCGTGCCGAGATGCGCGACCGTTATGCGGCGATGGGGCAGCGCATCGTGCCGGCAGACGCTCTGCCCGGCGCCCGCAAAGCTCGCGGTGAAGGGCTGCTCCACGGCGCGCCGGCGCGGGTTGCCGAAGACGTCGCCGCGATCGACCGGCTCGGGATCGGCGGGATCATTGGCACGTTCCGCCTCGGGCCGATGCCGCACGAGGTCGCAGCGGAAAGCCTGACCCTGTTCCTAGAGAAGATTGCGCCGCAGTTCCGCGACTAGTTTTTCTCGTCGTCGGTGCTGGCGAAGCGTTCTTGTTCCGCCGTCAGCTCGTCTTGGATCAGCCGCAAGAACAGCGCTTTGCGCCGCTGGCACATCTGATGGATTTTCCGCTCGATGCCGCCGGGGAAGGGGTCGAGCACGTACTCGGGGGCAAGCGGCTCGTCGATCTGGCTCATCCGATCGCCGATGCGCTCGAGCAGCAGCTGCACCTCGCTCAGCGGGATGTAGCCCAGTACGTGACCGATCTCGGCAGCCAACGGTGTTCCCTTGCCACTTGCCGTTGTGGCGTTGCGGCCACACCCCCGTTATCGCCCAAAGTCGTTAACGTCCGACAAATACGAGGCACCGCAACCAGCGGTTCGGCGACTTTTGTCCTGCTTTGTCGGGACGGCTTGACCGGCCGGGTATCCTGATGGCCCGCGGCCGCGCGAATCGTGCGCTACCGTACCGTTAGCGCCGCTCGCTCGCCGTTCGGTCTTCCGTGCTAAGCCACGAAGCTGGCTGACGGAATCCCGGAAATCCGAGGCCGCCTTGACCGATGAACCGATGCGGTGCACAGCCGGGCGGGGGCAAATGGGGGGTACGGTCGCGATGGAACGAGCGGACACCGAAATTCAGGAAATGACGGACGACCTGTTCGCATGGGGGGAGGGTGTCGCCGTTGCTGTCGACTGTGTCGGCTTTGACGGCGAGTCAATCACCGCACCGGAAGCCGCCGAAGCAGGATTCGGTCTAGTCGAGGATCACCCGGCGCCGGCCGGCACCGATTTGCTTGTTCTGGCCGCCTCACAATCGCTATCGGCGGAGCTCCGTATCCCGCCGCTGCCGCCCGAGATGGAGCGGCGGATCAACGCCTATTACGCGTCTGGCGAAAGGTTTCCGGCGATTGCGCCGAGTGATCGAAGCGTCATGGAACCGCCGGCGGCGCGAAAGCGGCGCGGCAGGCTCGGCCATTTCATCACCGCGTTGGTCGGTGCCTGAGCGTCAAGCCGAGTGGTGTGGTCGTGGAAAGGGGCGATGGCTCCCGTTCGCGCTCGATTTCGCGGAATTGGCGTCCTACATGAGCGTTAGAGGCTCAGCGGGGTAAATTGATGAAATTCGGACTTTTTGGCGGGGCGCGGGCACGCGGCGGGCCGGCGGGCGACAGCGACGGCTATCACGACTTCATCAACTACGTCGTCGAGGCGGAGCGGCTCGGCTTTTCGAGCGTATTTCTGGTCGAGCATCATTTCACCGGCTTCGGTCAGGTGTCCGCATCGCTCAACTTGTTGAGCTATCTCGCGGCGCGCACCTACCGCATTCGCCTCGGCACCGCGGTCGTGGTGCTGCCGTGGCACAACCCGGTGTTGATCGCCGAACAGGCCGCGACGCTTGATCTGCTGTCGAACGGCCGGCTCGATTTTGGTGTCGGCAAGGGCTACCGGCCCTACGAATTCTCCGGTTTTTGCATCCGGCAGGAAGAGGCGACCGAACGTTTCGACGAAGCGATGGAGGTGATCCGCCGGGCATGGAATTCCGGCGGAAAGCGGTTTTCCTATTCGGGCAGATGGTACAGCTACGAAAACATCGTCGTCGAACCGAGCCCGATCCAGCGCCCGCACCCGCCGTTCTGGCTTGGCGCCGGCAGCGCGGAATCGATCCGCCGTGCCGCGCGCGAGGGTTACAATCTGCTACTCGACCAGATCGCCCCGATTGATTTGATCATCGAGCGGGTCAAGGTGTTCCGCGAGGAGTGCGAGACGATCGGTCGCGCCTATGATCCCGCGATGGTCGGTGTCACCCGCGGCTTGCAGATCATCCGCAGGGAATCGGAACGCAAGCAGGCGATCCGAACCCGCCGCGAGGTGCTGAAAAACATCGGCGATCTCGCGCGGGGTCCGGGCGCCGAGCGCTACCACAACATCAAGGACGACGCCGACGCTTTCCAGATCGATGACGCGCCGCTTCTTGGCATGCCAGAGGAGATTGTCGCCCAGCTAAAGCGTCTCGAAGCCGGCGGCGTCGAGAATGTGTTGTTTGCCGCGCCGGGCGCCTCGGTCGCGCATCTGCGCACCTTCGCCGAGGAGATCATGCCAGCCTTCTCCGGTAACCCGATGGGCCTGGCGCAGGTTTAGCTACCAGCTCGCGCCCCGGAACGACGGAAGAAGCTCGGAGGATTGGATGCCTGACAACGATCGCGAAAACCGCGTGGCGCTCGTGACCGGCGGGTTGCGTGGGCTGGGCAAGGCGATGGCGCTCGGTTTGGCGCGCGAGGGGCATCCGGTGGTCGCGGTCGGCCATATTGAGAGCGACATTGTCGAAATGCAGGCCGAGGCCGAAAAACTGCAGGTCAGCCGGCAGTTCCACCCGCTCGCCGCCGATCTGCGCGATCCCGGCGAATGCGACCGCGTCGTCGCGGCGGCGCGCGGGCGCTTTGGCAAAGTCGATATCCTCGTCAACAGCGCCGGGTTGACCTTTACCTATATCGACCCGGCGCGGTTTCGCCGCGGCAGTCTGCAGCGCTTCTGGCAGGTCGATGACGAGATCATCGAGAACGTCATCACCACCAACTTCATCGCCGCCGATCGCCTCGCCCGGCGCGTCGCGCCCGAAATGATCGAGCGCGGCTGGGGTCGCATCGTCAACGTCACGACCAAGCTCGACACGATGAATCGCATCGGCACGCACCCTTACGGGGCGTCGAAAGCGGCGCTCGAACTGGCGACCGAGGTGTGGGCCAAGGATGCCGCCGGTACCGGCATGACGGTCAACATCGTCAACCCTGGCGCCGGAGCCAACACGCCCGGCATGGCCGAGGAGGCGAAGGTCGCGGCCGCCGAGGGCCGTTTCCCGCGCCTTGTCGAGCCCGAGGAGATGACAGGGCCGATGAACTTCGTCGCTTCGCGCGAGGCCGACGGGGTCAATGGCTGGCGCTTTGACGCCAATCTGTGGAACCCAGCGCTGCCCCCCGGCGAAGCGGCCTGGCTTGCCGGCCGCCCCGCCGGGTTTGTCTTCCACCCGCATCGCGATTTGCCGGCCTGATTTGTCCTACCCGGGCTTGACCCGGGCCTCTCGTCGTTCTTTAGAAGAGGGCGCCGGATCAAGTCCGGCCATGACGAGTTGCAGGGCAATGACTGACACCGGAATCAACGATCCCCATCTCTGGCTCGAAGATGTCGAGGGCGAGACGGCGCTCGACTGGGTACGCGAGCAGAATGCGCGCAGCCTCGCGCTGCTCGAAGCCGATCCGCGCTACCAGCGCCTCTACGACGCGACGCTCGCCATCATCACCGCCGAGGACCGCATCCCCTATCCGCGTTTTCTCGGCGGTGCGCTCGCTAATTTCTGGCAGGATTCGGGCCATGTCCGCGGGCTTTGGCGAAGGACCTCGCTCGACGCATACCGCTCGCCCGCGCCGGAGTGGCGGACGATCCTGGACCTGGACGCCCTTGCCGCCGCCGAGGGCAAAAACTGGGTCATGGCGGGCACCGAGGTGCTGCCGCCAGACGATCGGTCCTGCATGATCGGGCTGTCGAACGGCGGCAAGGACGCGGCGGAAGTCCGCGAGTTCGACAGCGCCGCCGGGCGGTTCGTCGAAGGCGGCTTCTTCCTGCCCGAAGGCAAGCAGAACGTGACTTGGCTCGATGCCGACACCTTGCTCGTCGGGCGGGACTGGGGGCCGGGGACGATGACCGCCTCGGGCTATCCATTCATCGTCAAGCGTTGGCGGCGCGGCACGCCACTCGACGCGGCCTCGGAAATCTTTCGCGGCACACAAGACGATGTCAGCGTGCGCGCCGGGCCGTTGCGCGATCCGGATGGTGCGGTGTGCGGCATCGTCGCGACGCGCGCGATCGATTTCTATGTCAGCGAACGCTTTCTGCTGACCGAGGCCGGGCCAGTCAAGCTGCCGCTGCCGGGCAAAGCGAGCCTGCAGGCTTTTGTTTCGGGACAGATGGTCTTCAGCCTCGAAGAGGAGTGGCGGCGCGACGGACAGGTCTTTCCGTCCGGGGCGCTGGTGTCACTGGACCTCGCGCAATGCCAGGCGAATATCTACGCGTTGCGGCCGGTATTGGTCTACGCGCCCGGCCGGCGCGAGACCATCGAGGGCGTCGCCGCGAGCCGCGCACGGTTGCTCGTCGCGATATATCGCAATGTGCGCGGGAGCGCCGTCGTCTTCCGCTTTGTTGATGGCCGCTGGCAATCGACGTCATTGCCGCTGCCTGAGAACGCCTCGGTCAGCCTGATCGCGACCAGCGACCATGACGACAGCGCGTTTATCGATGTCGCCGGTTATCTGCTGCCCAACACACTCTATCTCGCCAATCTCGCTTCCGGCACGGCAGAGGCGGTGAAGTCGCTGCCGGCGCGGTTTGACGGATCGAAAGCCGTGGTCGAGCAGTTCGACGCGACATCGGCGGACGGTACGCAAATTCCCTATTTTGTCGTGCGGCCGCGCGATCTTGCGTTCGACGGCGCCGCGCCGACCCTGCTTTACGGCTATGGCGGGTTCCAGGTCTCAATGAACGCAGCCTATTCCGGCGGCGTGGGCAAGATGTGGGTCGAGGCGGGCGGCGTCTACGTGATGGCCAATATCCGCGGCGGCGGCGAGTTTGGCCCCGAGTGGCATCAGGCTGCGCTCAAGGAGCATCGCCAGCGCGCCTATGACGATTTCATCGCCGTCGCCGAAGAGCTGATCGCCCGCAAGATCACCTCGCCGCGCCGGCTAGGCATCATGGGCGGCTCGAATGGCGGGCTTTTGATGGGCGTGATGCTGACGCAGCGCCCCGATCTGTTCCGGGCGATCGTCTGCCAGGTGCCGCTCCTCGACATGCTGCGCTACCACAAGCTCTTGGCCGGCGCATCGTGGATGGCCGAGTACGGCGATCCCGACAACCCGACGGAACGGCCGTTTCTCGAACGCATTTCGCCCTATCACCATCTGCGCGCCGGCGCTTCCTATCCCGAGGTGTTCTTCCTCACCTCGACAAAGGACGACCGGGTGCATCCCGGTCATGCACGCAAGATGGCGGCGAAAATGGCGTCGATGAGCCTGCCGTTCCTCTACTACGAGAATATCGACGGCGGGCACGCGGCCGCCGCCAACCTCGAGGAACGCGCGCGACGCAACGCCCTCGAATTCACCTATCTGTTCCGCAAGCTGGTGGATTGAAAAAGGCGCCGCCCCGGCTTGCGGCCAGAGCGGCGCCTTTTCAGATTCCGTCCCGGTTAGGGGACCTGCGTCAGCGTAATCGCGCCGATGCCGGCCGCGACATTGAGGCCGGTGTTCCCCTCGATGCTGAGCGGCTGGAGCGCGATCGTGTTGCCCGAGCCGCCAATCAGCGCATTCGCACCTATGCCAACCCCGACCGTCGCGCTGGCTGTGCCGCCGGCGTAACCGCCATTGAGCGCACCAGGCATGAGCACCGCCTGCGGAGCGAACACGGTCCACACGATGACACCGCCCGAGGTGTAACCGATGTCGGCGCCGAATTTCGTGATGTTCCCGGTATAGTGTTCGGAGTTGCCGTTGGTGCCTGTGAGCGTGCAGTTCAACGAGCGCGACGAACCGAAAACAAAGCCCCAGCCGCTCGAGACATTGCAGCTCAACACACCGGCGGCGACGCCTGGCGCCGCCGACGCTGGCGTTACCAGAACGGGCCCCGTAACGATTGCCGTGGCCAAGGCCGCGGCCGCAAAAACCTTCATCTTCATTATCCGGTCTCCATGTTGACGACGTCCCGCTGCGTATTCGCGGATAAAGCGTGCGCGGTTCCACCGCTCGTTGATTTGATCAGCAAAACAAGTTTGGCGGAAAAAATCACGACCTGTCGACCGATTTCCGTGGAGGCGAAAGGACGTGTGGCTGCCCGATCCGACGGCCTCGATCCGACGGCCTCGATCCGGCATAGCGGTTCCGTCGCGGCCGATTATCCTCTAGCCTTCGCGTCACGTAGAGCACACACACCGGCGAAAGGACCCCCCATGGCGATCAGCAAATTCACCACCGTCTATGCCGGCCATATCGATTTCCCCGATCATGGGCAGGACGCGACGCCGGCGAACGAGCGCCGGTTCACCAACGATCAACTCGCCAGCGTCTTCGAGAAGTCGGAGGCGATCGCCAAGACAATGGACAAGCTCGGCTACGACATGATGTGGATGGCCGAGCACCACTTTCAGCACGAAGGCTATGAGTGCATCCCCAACATCCTGATGCTGGCGGTGCATCTCTGCCACGTGACCAAGAACATCAAGATCGGTTGCGGCTTCAACATCACGCCGATGTGGCACCCGCTGCGCCTCGCCGAGGATTTCGCGGTCGCCGACATCCTGACCAAGGGCCGCACGGTGTTCGGTGTCGGCCGCGGCTACCACACGCGCGAGGTCGAGACCTTTGGCGCGCCGATGATGGATGGCGACGCCAATCGCGAGCTGTTCGAGGAACAGGTCGAGATCATGATGAAGGCGTTCAACAACGAGAGCTTCTCGCATAAGGGGCAGCACTACACGCTGCCGCCCGCCGTGCCGTATCGCGGCTACGACCTCAAAGAGCTGAGCCTGGTGCCGCGCCCGGTCAACATGCCGGTCGAATGCTGGCAGCCGATCGTGAGCGCGAGCCCGCGCGGCCTCGACTTCATGGTGCGGCACAATATCAAGGGCGCGGTCGGTGGCGGCGCGGCGACGATGCAAGCCGGGCCGATCCAGGGCTACATGGACGCCGCGCACCGCGCCGGCAAGAACTTGAAGCTCGGCGAGAACCTGACGATCGGCATCCATTTCATGGTCGGCAAGACCAAGGAAGCGGCATTGAGAGCTCTCAAGCCGCTTTATGAGGAGCATGCCAAGATGTTCGCGCCGCTGGGTTTTGTCCCCGGTGCGACACCGGCACAGGTTGCCGCGATTGCCAAGCGCGGCGGCTGGGACGCCGCCGGCGTGCCGAGCGTCGAGCATTACGTCAATCTCGGCTCGTGGTTCGCGGGAACGCCGCAAGACCTCGTCGAACGCCTCAAAAAGATCGAGGAAGACTATCCCGGCATGGAGCTGATGAGCCTATCGCCGCCGCTCACAACGCCCAAGGATATCATGCTCGAGCAGTTTCAGATCGTCGCCGAGGAGGTCATGCCGCATTTCCGTGCGAAGCCGACGGTGCGCGACGCGGCGAAGTGACCCCATAGGGGTCATCCCGGCGGAGGCCGGGATCCATTGATCCGCCACGTAGAAGTGGGGTGAGTGGATTCCGGCTTTCGCCGGGACGACCGGCTGGCGTGTTCCTGAAAATCGCGTTCTACATCCTCTGTGCAACGGTCGTGCTGGGCAGCGCACTGGCGCTGCCCTATCTCCGAGTGATTGCGCGACGGTTGCCCTGGCTGGTCCGGGCGGCCCATGGCGTATTGGGGGCAGCGGGCTTAGCGGCCTTGCTTCGCGCTTAACCGCGGTCTGCCGCCGAGCGCGATGGGTACTACGGGGTTCGGCCCGGCTTCTGCCGTGTTTATCGGCTTGGCGCTGATCCTCGGCTTGGCGATCGCCTTCTTCCGGGTGCGGCCGCCGGGCGTCCTCGTGGCATTTCACGCCGGCTTGGCGATCGCCGGCTTCGTGGTGCTCTGGGCGGTGGTGAGCCTCGGCTAGGCGCTGCTGTTGCGCCCGTGCAGCGCCATCGCGATCAGCGTCATGCCGCCCCAGAGCAGGTCGATGCCGACCAATAGTCCCAGCGCCCAGGCGAGCGTTCCCGGCAGGCCGGAGATGATGATCGCGGCGAGGACCAGATCCATGACACCGCCGAGCATCATCCACTCCCAGCGGCCCGACAGCTCGCGCCGGTGCTCGAGAGCCATCACGATGATGATGATGCCGTCGATCAGGAAGAAAGCGATCAGCACATAGGTTAGCGTCGCGACCCCGTGCGCCGGATCGGCTAGCAAGACGCCGCCAGCCAGCACCGCGATCGCTGCTGAG
>DATMLO010000234.1:0-20402 GCA_035570495.1 Allostellaceae bacterium
TCCATGTCCATGTCGGGCATGCGCTTATGGGGATCGAACCCGCCGGGACGGCCCTCGCTGTATTCCATCGTGTCGTCGCACACGACACCGTCGCGCGCGCCGATCGCCCCGGCAACCCCCAACCCCTTCGAGCTGCCGACGATGCGATCTTCGATCAGCAGGCGCTGCTTGCCGTCCTTGTCAGTAATCAGTTTGGGCGCACGGTCGCGAAACCCTGGGTCGATATAGCGTTCCCACAGATCAAGCGGCTCGAGGATATGAGCGTCCGCATCGACGACGTTGTAACTGCGCGGCATTGAAGCTTCCTATCTCATGGTGGCGTCATTGCGAGCGCAGCGAAGCAATCTCATTCCAGAGAACTCTCGGAACGGGATTGCCGCGTCGCTGCGCTCCTCGCAATGACAACCGAAGGGTCAGTTCAGCCCGTAAAACGCCATCGCGCCGCCGGCCATGACGCCCTGTTTGGTCGCCGCCGAGACGCCGGCAGCGTCCAATTGCTTCTCGATCATGTCCGGCGCACCGGGGAAGAACCCGTCGCGGTGCGGGTAGTCGGTCGCCCACAGGATCTTGTTGGCGCCGACATAATCCGCGAGATGCGCGAGGCTGCCCTCGACCGGCTCGAACGAAATCCAGCATTGGCGGCGGAAGATGTCGCTCGGCCGGTTCTTCAAGCCGCTGTCGTTAAAGCCTTGGTCGTCAAAATGGCGGTCCATGCGGTCGAGCCACGGCGCGATCCAGCCGCCGCCGCTCTCCAAAAACCCGACCCGCAATTTCGGGTGCCGCTCGCAAACGCCGCCCCAGATCATGCTGAGCGCGGCCAGCATCATCTCCATCGTGTGGCTGATGATGTGCTGCGCGGCGCGGCCCTGGAAGCGGTCGATGCCGACCGTCGGCATGCCGCTCGACCCGCCTTCGTGGAAGCCGACGACAAAATCGTACTCCTCGCACGCGGTCCAGAACGGCTCGTAGGCCGGGTCGTGGATCAGCCGGTCGTTATAGGGGTTCGGCCGCATAAACCCGCCCCGCATGCCAAGCTCCTTGCGGGCGAATTTCATTTCCTGGATCGCGGTGTCGACATCCTGCATCGGCAGCATCGCGATGCCAAACAGCCGATCCGGATACGGCTTGCAGTAATCGGCGAGCCAGCGGTTATAGGCACGGCACAGCGCGCCGGCGAGCGCCGGGTCGTGCACCGCGCCCGAGAAAAGCCCCATGCTCGGGTAGAGGAACGCCGCGTCGATCCCGTCGAGGTCCATGTCGGGAATGCGCTTGTGGGGGTCGAAGCCGCCCGGACGCCCATCCTCGTATTTCAGCGTTTCGGCCTTGATCTCGCCCTGGCGCGCGCCGACCCCGCCGATGCCGCCCATGCCCTGCTGCGAGCCGAGCACCTGGTTTTCCAGAAGCAGCTTCTCCTTGCCGTCATTGTCGATGATGAGCTTGGGCGCGCGCTCGCGGAAATTCGGGTCCATGTAATCGGCCCACAGCGTCACCGGCTCCAGGATGTGACCGTCGGAATCGATCCGCTTGTATTGACGCGCCATCTGTCGTTCTCCTCCATCTGACAACTGCCCCGGCCAGACGCCCGCAGGCTCGCCTCGAAGGCTGCGTCATGCTGGCGCAGCCTCGCATCAAAGGCAAGGTCGTAAGCCTGGCTTATTAGCTGTCGGCATATGCGCTGCGCGCAAACGGGACTCGTCCGGTTCGATTTGGCATAAGATCCAAACCTTCCGGCCGCTCTGGGCGTATAGCTTGGCAATTCGCGTTTTTGGCGAGAAAGCCGTTATGTCGTGGATATGGCCGCGTCTGCTGGCGCCGTGTTTGTTGCTGCTCCTCGCGGCCGTGCCGGGCCGGGCGGAGGACAGCCCGGAATGGACGCAATGCACGCAGCGTCCCGACACGGGGACTGACGACAACGCCGTGATCGCCGCATGCACGAAGGTCATCGAAGCCGCGCAGGAGCCGCCCGACCGGCTCGCGGCTGCCGTCTTCAGCCGGGGGCTTGTCTATACGTTGACGGATCAGCGCGACAAGGCCGACGCCGACTTCGATGCGGCGCTCCGCCTCAACCCGAAACTCGCCAGGATTTACATCATTCGCGGCTACCAGGCGATCGGCGACGACCACCTCGACGACGCCGTCAAACAATTCGACCAGGCCATCGCCATCGATCCAAAGCTGGCCGCTGCCTATGAAGGGCGCGGCCTCGCCTTCACGTCGGATTCCCAGTTCGATAAGGCGATCCCGGAATACCAGAAGGCTATCGAGCTCGACCCGAAAGACGCATCCACCTATTCCGGGCTGGCGCTCGCTTATCAGGAAAAAGGCCAGGACGATCGCGCCATCGAGTACTACACCAAGGCTATCGATCTTGCCCCGAAATCCGCCAAGGAACACTACAATCGCGGCAACGCCTATGCCGCGCTGAAACAGTGGGATCGCGCGATCGCGGATTACAGCGCCGCTATAGACCTCCAGCCCAATTACGCAAGAGCGCTCGAGATGCGGGGCCTTGCCTATGACGCAGCAGGCAAGGGGGGAGAGGCGTCCGCCGATTGGGACGCCGCGGTCGTCGCCGATCCGAACTTTAAACTGATCACCGCCGCGAGTGCCGAGCTCAGGGCTCGCGGTGCCGCGGCCGTTCCACCGGCCAACGGCGAAGATGAAACGGAGGTCTTCGAATTCTATGTGGCCCGGTACGGCAATATCGCCTGCGGCTTCGGTATGGACGACGCGAAGACGGCCGCGCTCGAACGCGCGGTTGCCGATCGCGTGCGGCAGAGCGGGATGGCGCCGGGGCGCGCGAAACAGCTCGACGCGCGAGCCGAGGCCTATGTCGCCGGCGAAAAACGGTCGGCCGCCAAATTCTGCGCATCCGACGGCGAATTCGCCGGCCGGGCGCGGGGACACTTCGACGACGCCGCCAAGCGGCCGTGAGCTATCTCCCGAATCATTTAACGACGATCGTGTAGCAATAGCTCGCGATGCTGGTCAGATTGACGCGTTCGGCGATCTTGTTGATAACGCGGTCGCACTCCCGCAAGCCGGGAAACGGATTGAAATATTCGTGCGACCAAAATGGCAGCTGCCAGACCTTGCGATAGCCCATCTCTCGCAACCCGTTTCTGAACGACCGGCTGACCCAGCAACGGTCGTAGGCCGCGGGAAATTTAGGGTGCTCATCGTGGTTGCGCCACGGCGACAACCGCCGCAAAAGCCGTTCCGCCGGGTTGGATGGCATCAGGTAATTGATGACGAATGGCGGAGAAAACAATATCGGATGAAAATTCAGACAGACGCCTCCGGGAGACAGCATTTCGTAAATATTTCGGTATGCCTGCTTCACATCGGGCAGATGTTCGAACACCATTTTTGAGAACGCCAAGTCGACGGTATTAGTCAATTCAGCGACCCAGGCGGTCTCGGCGGTGGATATGTCAAAGCACGCCTTCTCCACCTCGTCCGGCGCCCGCTCGAGTTCCACCGGATCGATATCGTTGGCGATGTACTCGACATCGAACGGCGCGACCTCGGTGCGATCGAACAACGGGAAACGCCCGGCGCCGATCTCCATGATCCGTCTGGCGCCGCGGATGCGAACGAGGTCCGCCAAGACGTCCTTGTAGTGCCGCCATGCCCATGAGCTGTACCGTTGCCGCGCCAACACCTCAACGTAGCCCCATAGCGCGAGAAAGTTGTATTCGCTGATAAACGCAGGCAAATGCGTTGGCGTGTGAAGGTCTAGATTTGACTCCGATCGCATAGACCCAACCCCCATGAAATCAAATACAAAAAAGCCGCTAGGGCTTTATTCGTATTCGCGATTCGATTTTTAGATTTCTTTTAATCGAGCGCGGAATCGGCCCGATGGATCGTGCGCCGAGGAAGCGGCGTCAGCGCGAGTCTTTGTGATCTTGAATCAAAATTCAACCCCTCACGAGCGGCGGGGGCCGAACATTTACATCGTTGTCGCGGCAAATTTGATGATCGCCTCGGTCTCCGAGGCGGCCTTGGTCACCGCCTGACCGATCAGATCCAGCTTGCGCAGCTGCTCGACCCGGGGCGACGCGACGTCCAGCTCGTCGGCGCTCAACACAAACTTGACGAGCGCACAGGCATCGATCAGGCACACCAGCACGACATCGCGCGGGTCGGGAATTTCGTCGCTCAACAGCAGTTGGCGCAGGCGCGCGCGCACCTCCTGCTGCTCGCTGTCGTCGATAACGGGATAGCGGCGGGTGCGGAAAACCCAGAGATGCCGCCCCTTCTCCTGCTTGAGGATGCCGCGCGCGATCAGCCGTGCCAGCGCCCGCGACCGGTATTCCTCGGCATTGGCGGCGACATCGAAGAGCGCGTCGACAATAGCGAGTTTGGCGCCCTTCCTGCCGAGCCCGGCCAGCACATCGTCGAGAATGTTGTCGCCGAGCGGGGTGCGATCGACCACGGTCAGCTTTTCGAGATCGCTGTCGACGCGATTGTGCAGTGCGAGGTCCATCAGCGCCGCGCCGCTCATCACGATCGCAAAGACCGATTCCGGCAGCGGCACGAAGTCGCCATTGGTCTCGTCGAGCAGCAGCAGCACGAT
The DNA here is from genome assembly GCA_035570495.1 of Allostellaceae bacterium. Classification (GTDB taxonomy): domain Bacteria; phylum Pseudomonadota; class Alphaproteobacteria; order ATCC43930; family CGMCC-115725; genus DATARH01. The sequence goes on from DATMLO010000234.1 coordinate 4,583, forward strand.
CTCTTCGCTAAAGCTCAGCATGGCCGCCTCACCGCACCGCGGCGATGGCGGCCGCGGCATCGGCGGCGATGGTGATGATCGTGTCAAAGCCGGTCGCGGCAAAGACTTCGCGGACATTCGCGCCGAGGCCGCCCAGCGCCAGCTTGCCCTTCTCCTGCTGCACCTTCTTTGCCGCCACGAGGATCACCCGCAGCCCGGCGCTGCTGATATAGCTGAGTTCGCTCATGTCGATCGCGACCGATGGCGCGGCGCCGGCCACGGCGGCCAGAAGCCGCTCCTCGGCGGCGGGCGCGGCGCTGCTGTTGAGGCGCCCCATCAGGCGGACGACCACGACGTCGCCGTCGCGCTCTTGGGTGATATCCATAAAGATTTTCCTCGATCGCCGGGACAATCGCCCGTGGACAATTGACCTCCGCGCAGGTTTGCATGAGGCCGCTTTTCCAGGCAATAGCGCTTGGCTTGCGGCGCGGCGCGAGGTAGGAGGCGGTATGGCCGAATTTCGCCTCGACGTCGCGCCCGACATCGCGGAAATCCCTCGTCTTCTCGATTGGGTCGAGGCCTGCTGCGGCGAATGCGGCGTCATCGGAGATACACCGTCAAAGCTCGCTTTGGCGCTTGAAGAGGCGGTCGCCAACGTCATCAACCACGCTTTCGCCGGGGTGCCGGCGCCGCACCGCATCGCGGTCGCACTCGCGATCGAAGACGATCGCGTCGCCGCCGAGATCATCGACAATGGCCGCCCGTTCGATCCCAGCGCCGCGCCCGAACCTGACCGCACGCCGCCGCTCGAAAGCCGCGATATCGGCGGGCTCGGCATCCATCTGATCCGGCGCATGATGGACCGGGTCGAGTACCGCCGGGCCGCTGGCGAAAACCGCCTGCGGCTAGAGAAGGTACGGAACTGACCCCCTCGCCCCGTTCACGGGGAGAGGAAGAACCATTCACCCCCGGTAAACCAGCGCCAGCGCGGTGATGTCGTCGGATTGCTCGGCGCCGGCGGCGAAGTCGGCCGTCGCCGCGAGGATATCGGCGACGAGGCTGGCGGCGTCCTTGCCGCGCGCCGCCTCCAGCGCCGCTTCGAGCCGCGCGGCGCCGAATTCCTCGTCCGCCAGGTTGAACGCCTCGGTGATGCCGTCGCTGAACAGAAACAGCGTGTCGCCGGGCCGCAGCTGCGTCTCGGCAATCCGATAGGGCAAATCCGCATCGATCCCAAACGGCAGGCCGGTCGCCTTCAGCGCCTCGCGTCCGCCATCGGCGCGCAGCAGATAGGGGGGGTTGTGTCCGGCATTGCAGTAGCGCAGCGCGCCGGTCCTGAGGTCGATGACACCGTGGAACGCCGTGACAAACATCGCCGCCGCGTTCTCTGTGGCGAGCAGCCGGTTGGCCGCCGACATGTCGGCGGCCATATCGTCGCCGCGCTCGCCAATGCGCAGCACCGTGCGCGACACCGCCATGAAGAGCGCGGCGGGAATCCCCTTCCCCGCCACATCGGCGACGGTGATCGCCAGCCGGTCGCCGTCGAGCGGGAAATAATCGTAGAAATCGCCGCCGATCTCGCGCGCCGGGTGCATCTCGGCGTGAAGGTCGATCGCCGCCAGCGCTCCCTCTCGGCTCAACGACCGCGGCAGGATCGAGTTCTGGATCGTCGCGGCCGCCTGCATCTCGTCGCGGCGGCGCTGCTTGGCTTCGAGTTCGGCAGCCATGCTGGCGAAAGCACGGGCGAAATTGGCGAGCTCGCCCGGCTGCCGGGTCAGCTCGGCGAGCATCGCCGGATCGTATTCGTCGCGGCCCAGCGCGTTCGCCGCGTAGGTCAGATAGGCGAGCGAGCGGTTCATGCCGTGGATGCGCTGTCCCAGCTCGCCGACAAGCGCCACACCGATCGCCGGATGCTCGAGGGTGAGGCTCGTGAGGCTGTCGCGGTCGAGGCGCAGCACGTGCAGATCGGTGCGCGCGACGACGGTGGCGCTGCGCGGCATCGCGGCGAGCGCGCCCAGTTCGCCGACGATGTGCAGCGGGCCGACCGTCGCGACATTAACCGGGCCGGCCGGCGTGTCGACAAAGACATCGACCTCGCCGGCGAGGATCATGTCGGCGAAGGTACTCGTCTGCCCTTCCTGCATGATCGTGTCGCCGGGGGCGAACACCGCGACCCGGCAGCGCTCAGCGACCGCGCGCAGCGACGTCGCATCGAGCCGCGCGAAAATCGGCAGCGGCGCCAGCAGCCGCGCGATCTCCTCGACCGACAGCGGGCTTGCGTCCGTCTCTATGGTTAGCGCGGCCTCGTTCATGGCCGCATCAATGGGCGAAACGGCCGGGTGGGTAAAGCCCGCTAGGCGCCGAGCAACCCGTCGACGAGAGCCAGCAGCTGGTCCGGGTGGAACGGCTTTTCCAGCGATGCCGTGGCGCCCAGCCCCGACGCAGCGCGCAGATAGAGCGGGTCGCTGCCGCCCGAGATCGCGATGATCGGCACGCTCGCGCTGTCGCGCCGCAGGCTGACGATCGTCTCGATCCCTTCCATATCGGGCATCACGATGTCGGTGATGACCAGGGCCGAATGCTGCTCGTGGAACTGCGCGACGCCGTCGCGGCCGTTTTTGGCTTCGCGCACCGAATGGCCCGCGCCGGTAAGGATTCGCGTCAGCAGGCGGCGCATCTGGTGATCGTCGTCAATGATCAGGATATCGGCCATGGCTGAACTCCACATCCAAAACGGTTGGATGGCAGCCAGATGATACGCGCAAATGTTGTATAAAAAGATTAATTAACCCGCTGCGCTGCCTGCGGCTTTCTGAGTTCTGGAGTCGGCGGCGGCATCGGCGGCTTGTCGTCGGTCGCGGCACGGGCCAGCTTGACCAGCGTCTGCATCAGCCCGGCGACACCCTTCAGTCGCGCCGCCTCGTCGTCCCAATTGCGCAGGTAGACGAGTTTCTGGTCGGGGCGCAGGCGCAACCGGCCGGCCTGGCTCTGGATCAGCTCCACCAGCCCCGCGGGGTTGGCGAAGCGGTTGCCGCGCAACTGGATCACCGCGCCCTTGGGGCCGGCCTCGACCCGCTCCACCCCGGCCGCCTTGCAGGCGCGCTTGATGGCGATGATCTGCAGCAGGTTCTCGACCTCGGCCGGCAGCGAACCGAAACGGTCGATCAGGTCGGCGGCGAACGCCTCGCTCTCGCGCCGGCTGGCGAGCCCCGCGATGCGCCGGTAGAGGCCGAGCCGCACCGACAGATCGGTCACATAATCCTCCGGGATCAGCACTGGCGTGCCGATGGTGATCTGTGGGCTCCATTCCTCGTCGCGCATCGGCCCGCCGCTATCCGTCGCCCGCGCCGCGACCACCGCCTCTTCGAGCATATGCTGGTAAAGCTCGATGCCGACCTCGCGGATATGGCCCGACTGCTCGTCGCCCAAGAGATTGCCCGCGCCGCGGATGTCGAGGTCGTGGCTCGCGAGCTGAAAGCCGGCGCCGAGCGTATCCAGGGTCTGCATCACCTCGAGCCGGCGCTGCGCGGTCGGCGCCAACTTCTTCTTTTCCGGCAAGGTCAGATAGGCATAGGCGCGCAGCTTCGAGCGGCCGATGCGCCCGCGCAGCTGATAGAGCTGCGCCAGCCCAAACATGTCGGCGCGATGCACGATCAGCGTGTTGGCCGACGGAATATCGAGCCCGGACTCGATGATATTGGTCGACAGCAACAGGTCGTAAGCCCGCTCGTCAAAGGCGCTCATCACGTCTTCGAGCTCGGAAGCCGCCATCCGACCATGCGCCATGCAGACGCGGATTTCGGGGACGATCTTGCTCAATTCGGTGCGCACCTCGTCGAGATCGGCGATGCGCGGCGCGACATAAAAGATCTGCCCGCCACGATCGCGTTCTCTGTGGATCGCCTCGCGCACCACCACCTGATCGTAGGGCGTCACAAAGGTGCGCACCGCCAGCCGGTCAACCGGCGGTGTCGCGATGATGCTCATCTCGCGCACGCCACTGAGCGCCAGCTGCAAGGTGCGCGGGATCGGCGTCGCGGTCAGCGTCAGCACATGCACATCGGCTTTCAGCTGCTTGAGACGCTCTTTTTGAACCACGCCGAAATGCTGCTCCTCATCGACGATGACGAGCCCCAATTGCTTGAAGCGCACATCCTTGGCCAAGAGCGCGTGCGTGCCGACGACGATCTCGACCTTGCCGGCGGCGACGTCCTCCTTGATCTGTTTCGCATCCTTCGCCGCCACGAGGCGCGACAATTGCGCGATGCGGAGCGGCAGCCCGGCGAAGCGCTCGGTGAAGCTGCGGTAATGCTGGCGCGCGAGCAGTGTCGTCGGCACCACCACCGCGACCTGAGCGCCCGAAAACGCCGCGATAAACGCCGCGCGCAGCGCGACCTCTGTCTTGCCAAAGCCGACATCACCGCAGATCAGCCGGTCCATCGGCCGGCCCGAAGCCATGTCGCCGAGCGTGTCCTCGATCGCGCGCAGCTGGTCCTCGGTCTCGGGATAGGGGAAACGCGCGGCGAATTCCTCGTAGATGCCCTCGGGTGGGGTGATCGCCTCGCCGGGCCGCAATTGCCGCTCGGCGGCGACGCGGATCAGCTCGCCGGCGATCTCGCGGATGCGCTGCTTGACGCGCGCCTTGCGCCCCTGCCACGCCGCGCCGCCGAGCCGGTCGAGCTGTACCCCGGCATCCTCGGAGCCATAGCGCGACAGCACCTCGATATTCTCGACCGGCACGAAAAGCCGGCCGTCGCCGGCATAGAGCACCTTGAGGCAATCATGCGGCGCACCGGCGACCTCGATCGTCTCGAGCCCCTCGTAGCGGCCGATGCCATGCTCCTCGTGGACGACGAGATCGCCCGCGGCGAGGCTCGCCGCCTCGGCGATGAATTCATCGACATTGCGCCGGCGCCGCGGAGCACGCGCCAGCCGGTCGCCGAGGATGTCCTGCTCGCCGAGCACGACCAGGCGGTCGGTCGCGAAGCCCTGCTCCAGCGGCAGGATCGCCAGCCCCACCGCCGAGCGCGGCAGCGCGTCGAGAGCCGCGCCATCGGCGGCCGGGCGCAGCTCGGTCAGCCCGCGTTCGCGCAGCACGGTCGCGAGCCGATCGGCGGCGCCGGCGCTATAGGCCGCGATCGCCGCGCGCTTGCCGGATTTGCGCTCACCGTCGAGATAATCGCGCACCGCGTCCCACAGCTGGGTCTTCGGATCGGCGCGCTCGACCGCGAAATTCTTCGCCGGCCTGGCGCCGGCGTCGAACGCCGCTCGCTCGCCCTCGGGAGCGGCGAACGGCGAAAGCTGCACGACGGTGCGCGCGTCGAGCACCTGCGCCCACTCATCGTCGGTGATGAACAGCTGGTCGGGCTTGACCGGCCGGTAAAGCGGCGCCCCGCTAGCTGGGGAGCCGGATGCAGCGATGGTCCGCCGCGCCGCGTAGAAATCGGCGACGCTTTCGAGCCGGTGCGCGCGGACCTCGTCGCTCTGGTAGTCGAACGACACCGCCGCGCCCGGCAGGTAATCGAACAGCGTCTCCAGCCGTTCGTAATAGAGCGGCAGCCAGTGCTCCATCCCGGCATAGCGCCGCCCGGCGCTGACCGACTCGTAGAGCTGATCGTCGCTGCCGACATTGCCGAACAGCTCGCGGTAGCGCGTGCGGAAGCGGGTGATCGCCGGCTCGTCGAGCAGCACCTCGCTGACCGGCTTCAATTCGAGCCGGTCGAGCTTGCCGGTCGAACGCTGGGTCAGCGGGTCGAACACGCGCAGCGATTCGACCTGATCGCCAAAGAAATCGAGCCGCACCGGCTGCGCCGCGCCCGACGGGTAGAGGTCGACGATGCCGCCGCGGATCGCGAACTCGCCCGGATCGCGCACCGTGTCGGTGCGGATGTAGCCGTTATTCAGGAAGAAGCTCTGCAGCCGGTCGAGACCGATCTTCCCACCGGCGCCGACCGTCAGCACGCGGTCGTCGAACAGCTTGCGCGGCGGCACGCGCTGCACCACCGCGTTGACCGTGGTCAGGACGAAGACTGGCCCTGTCGCCGCACTGGCCGCCAGTCTGGTCCCCAGGGAGGTTAGCGTGTCGATGCGGCGGCTGGTGATCTCGCCATTCGGCGACACCCGGTCATAGGGCAGGCAATCCCAGGCCGGGAAGGTCAGCACCGTCAGTCCTGGATGGAAGAACTGCAAGGTCGCGACGAACCGCCCCATGCGCGCGTCATCGCGGCAGACATGCAGCCAGGATTGCCCCTTGCCGTCGCGCAGCAGCCCGCCGAGCACCGCCGCGTCATACCCCTCCGGCGCGCCGAACAAGGTCGTGCGGCGCGGCAGGCTGCCGATGATCTGGCTGAGATCGTCGAGCGGCATCAACGTTCCCTTATCCCTCTCCGCCCATTGGGGGGAGAGGGAAGCCGGCGCGAAGCGACGGCAGGGTGAGGTGGGTAGGCTCCTCACGTTCCCACCTCACCCCAGCCCTCTCCCCCCAATGGGCGGAGAGGGGGTCGGATAGGTCGTCGTGATGCATCCGAGACATCGTCACGTCGGCCGTGGGGTGTATCTGAACGCAAGCAGCATCCGGGTCACGTCATGGTCGCAATCGAGCGGCGGTGCGCAGCGGCCGGCGAGCCAGTCGAAAATCTCGGGGTCCGGCCGGTCGAGCAGCGCCTCGTAGCGGTCGAGCTGCGCCTCGTCGAAGGCCGCGAGGTGCTCGTCGGCAAACGAGCCGAGGATCAGGTCGGCCTCGCGCGTGCCGCGATGCCACGAGCGGAACAACAGCCGCTTGCGGCGCGTATCAGGCAGGTATGTCATGGTCTGGTTTGGCGCTGCTCGGGGACAGATATAATGGCTCGCGCGCGTCGCGTCATTGGCCGACGGCGAATAGCGGACACACGATAAGTTGCGCCCTCAGCTTCTCGACAGGCTTTTTGCGCCGGTGACGACGCTCTCCGGCATCGGGCCGCAGCTCGGCCGGCTGATCGAGCGCGCGGCCGGGCCGCTGATCGTCGACCTGCTGTGGCACCTGCCGACGGGTCTGGTCGACCGCCGCGCCTCGCCGTCGGTCACCCAGCTCGAAGATGGCAGCATCGTCACCCTCAAGCTCAAGGTCGAGCGCCACGAGCCGGGCATGGGCCGCCGCCCCTACCGCGTCATCTGCTATGACGGCACCGGCTTCATCACCCTCATCTATTTCAACGTCAGAGGCGACTACCTGGAGCGCCAGCTGCCAAAGGGCAGCGAGCGCATCGTCAGCGGCAAGGTCGAGTTCTACTCCGGCATCCCGCAGATGCCGCACCCGGATTTTGTCGTGCCGCTCGACCAGGCCGACAAGCTAAAGCCGATCGAGCCGGTCTACCCGCTGACCGCAGGCCTGCCGCCACGCGTCGTGCAACGCGCCGTCGCGGGCGCCGTCGAACGCGCGCCCGTTTTGCCGGAGTGGATCGACGGCCCGCTGCACCAACAGCGCGGCTGGCCGAGCTGGAACGAAGCGATCGCCGCGGTGCACGAGCCGCAAAGCGAGGCCGACCTGGCGCCAGAAACCAAGATGCGCGAGCGGCTTGCCTATGACGAGATTTTCGCCAGCCAGCTCGCGGTCGCGCTGGTGCGCGCGCGGCGTCAGCGGCGGCGCGGCCGCGTAACCGAGGGCAGCGGCGCGCTGGCGAAGAAAATCGAGGCCGGGTTCGGCTTTGCGCTGACCCAGTCGCAGCGTCTGGCGATCGCCGAGATCGCCGGCGACATGAAGGCGCCGCAGCAGATGATGCGACTGCTGCAGGGCGATGTCGGCAGCGGCAAGACGGTCGTCGCGCTGTTGGCGATGCTGATCGCGGTCGAAAGCGGCGCGCAGGCAGCGCTGATGGCGCCGACCGAAGTGCTCGCCCGCCAGCATCACGCGACCCTGCAGCGCCTCGCGAAACCGGCGGGGATCGAGGTCGCGCTTCTGACCGGCCGCGAAAAGGGCCGGCCGCGCGACGCGCTCGTCGCCGGCCTCGGCTCGGGGCTGATCCCGATCGTCGTTGGGACCCACGCGCTGTTGACCGCCGATGTCGCGTTCCGCGACCTCGCGCTTGCGGTCATCGACGAGCAGCACCGTTTCGGGGTCGAGCAGCGCCTGGCGCTCTCCGAAAAAGGCGAAAATTGCGACACGCTGTTGATGAGCGCGACGCCGATCCCGCGCACCCTGATGATGACGGCGTATGGCGACCTCGACACCTCGCGTCTCGTCGAGAAGCCGCCCGGCCGGCAGAAGATCGACACGCGAGCCATGCCGCTTGATCGCCTCGACGATGTCGTCGGAGCGGTGGCGCGCGCGATCGATCGCGGCGCCAAGGCCTATTGGATCTGCCCGATGGTCGAGGAAAGCGAGGACAGCGATCTCGCCGCCGCCGAGGAACGCCACCGCATCCTCGCGGCGATGCCGGCGTTTCACGACCGCGCCGCGCTGGTGCACGGCCAGATGAAATCGGTGGCGAAAGACCGCGCGATGGCCGATTTCGCCGGTGACGGCGCCGATCTCCTGGTTGCCACGACGGTCATCGAGGTCGGCATCGACGTGCCGCAAGCGACGATCATGGTCGTCGAGCACGCCGAGCGTTTCGGCCTCGCGCAGCTCCATCAGCTACGCGGCCGGATCGGCCGCGGCAGCGATGCGTCAACCTGCCTGTTGCTCTACCAGGCGCCGCTGGGTCAAGTGGCGCGCGAGCGCATCTCGATCCTGCGCGAGACCGAGGACGGTTTCCGCATCGCCGAGGAAGATTTGCGCTTGCGCGGCGGCGGCGAAGTGCTCGGCACCAAGCAGTCGGGCCTACCCGCGCTGCGCCTCGCCGATCTCGCAGCACACGAGAAGCTGATCGCCATCGCGCATGACGACGCCCGGCTCGTGCTGAGTCGCGACCCCGGTCTTGAAAGCGAGCGCGGCCAGGCGCTGCGCACGCTGCTCTACCTCTTTCAACGCGACGAGGCCGTGCAGTATTTAAGGGCGGGGTAGGGCTCAGTCTTTAGGGGCGGGCCCGATCCCGCTCGCAGTGAGGGACAGGATGCAGGTTCGATTCTGGGGTACCCGAGGTTCGATAGCCAAACCGGGGCCAAGCACGATCCGGTATGGCGGCAACACCTCCTGCGTCGAGGTTCGCTCCGCCGGCGGGACGCTCGTCGTGCTCGATTGCGGCACCGGCGCGCTGGCCCTCGGCGCCGATCTGATGCGGCGCGGCACGCCGCTACGCGGCCGTCTGCTGATCAGCCACACCCATTGGGATCATATCCAGGGCCTGCCGTTCTTTGCGCCGCTGTTCGTGCCGGGCAACGAATGGGACATCTATGCCCCGCACGGCTTCCTGCAGTCGGTGCGCGAAATGCTCGCGGGCCAGATGCAACACACTTATTTCCCGGTCGATCTGGGCCAGCTCGGGGCGACAATCCGCTATCACGATCTCACCGAAGGTGAGCTCAAGATCGGCGATATCGAGGTCACATCGCGCTATCTGAACCACCCGGCGCTGACGCTCGGCTACCGTTTGGAAGTCGATGGCGCGGCGATGGCGTATTGCTGCGATCACGAGCCGCATTCGCGCCCCCTCGCCTATGGCTCGACCGAAATTGGCGACCAGGACCATGAGCATGTCGCCTTCGTCTCGGGGGTCGATCTCCTGATCCACGACGCGCAGTACCGCGCCGCGGAATACGAAGCAAAAGTCGGCTGGGGCCACAGCACGCTCGAAAGCGTCACGACCATCGCCAAACTCGCCGGCGTAAAGACGCTCGCCTTTACGCATCACGATCCCGGCCGGGACGACCACACGCTGGATCGCGAAGTGGCGGCACTGAAGACCGACGGGTTGTTCAACGTCTTCGCCGCCGCCGAGGGACAGGTCATCGACATCACGCCGGCCGCCGGTCACCCGCACCACCACCAGGGCGATACGCCGGACGCCGAAGTCGCCGAGGATCCGAAACTGGCAGAGCAGTCGGTGCTGCTCGGTATCGTCGATCCGGAGCTCCACGACGAATTCTGGCGGGCGCTCCAGGCAGACGGCGTCCGCGCGCGGCACGCGATCAGCAGGGCCGCGGCGGTCGAGGCGGCGCTCGCCGAGCCTCCCTCGCTGATCATCCTCGAACGTCACCTACCGGGGGATGGGCTCGCGACATGCCGCGAGCTGCGCGGGCTGCACGATCCCGCCTTGGCCGGGGTGCCGATCATCATCACCGCCGCCCAAGAGGAGATCGGTCCCGGCGCGGCCGCCGGCGTCACCGATTGGCTGCTGAAGCCATTCTCGGAAATTTACGCGCGCACCCGGATGCGCGCCTGGCTAATGCGCATGACGTGCCATTGGTCGCAGCCGCCGATACCCGCCGACGAAGAACAGCGTCTGACCGCGCTGCGCAATCTGGCGATCCTCGACACCGAGCGGGAAGACCGGTTTGACCGGCTGACACGCATCGCCTCGGCGACGTTCGGCGTACCGATCGCCATGGTCACGTTGGTCGATGAGAACCGGCAATGGTTCAAGTCGGCCTGCGGGCTCGACATTGGCGAAACCCACCGCGACATATCGTTTTGCGCGCACGCCATTATCGAGCGCGACGTGATGGTCGTGCCGGACGCCCTGCTCGACGAGCGCTTCGCCGATCACCCGGCGGTCATCGACGGCCCGCGCATCCGCTTCTACGCCGGATGCCCGCTGGTGCTCGATAACGGCGCGGCGGTCGGTACGCTGTGCCTCGTCGATATCCGGCCGCGCGAACTCGGCGCGGGTGAAATTCGCCTGCTCGAAGACCTCGCCGCGCTCGTGCTTCAGGAGTTGCAGCGCTCGGCCGACGCGGATGGCGGCGGCATCCTTTAGGCGCACCGGCCCGCGCTCAGGCTGGTGGCCAAGCATCGGGGGAGGAAGGTGATGCCGCGTGTCGCCCTGCCGGACGGCGCTTCCGTCCACTGCATCGTCGACGATTATCTGTGGCCCTGGGATCGCCCGACCCCGGTCTTGATGATGCACGGCTTCGCGCGCAACGCCCTGTTCTGGGACCGCTGGGTGCCGGCGATCGCCGATACACGCCGCGTCTACCGCCCGGACCTGCTCGGCTGCGGTCTCTCCGACCAGCCGCCCGCCGGCTACCGCTACACGCCCGAGACGATCGGCGCGCAGATCATGGCAGTGCTCGACGGCCTCGACCTCGCGCGAGTGCATTGGGTCGGCGAGTCCTCCGGCGGGATCATCGGCTTGCTGCTCGCCGCCACCCATCCCGAGCGCATCGCCAGCCTTACTTTGTGCAACACGCCGACCAGCATCCCCGACCACATCAAGCAGACCTACGCGCTCGACAAGGCCACGGCCTCGGACGCGATGCGCGCCTACGGCGTCGGCGAGTGGTGCCGCCAGACACTCGGCAACCGGCTCGACAAGACGCACGCGAGCCAGGAGCTGTGCGATTGGGTGGTCGCCGAGATGGACCGCACGCCGCGCGAGGTCGCGGCGGCGATGCATGACTGCTTCGAGGAAGTCGACACCGTGCCGCTCCTGCCACGCATCGAGGCGCCGGTGCTGCTCTTGAGCGGCGACAAGAGCCCGATCGCCTCGGCGCAGCAGCAGACCTTCGCCGAAAAGCTGCCGAACGGCCGGGTCGAGGCGATTGCCGGGGTCGGCCACGGCGTCAACCTGCTGCAGCCCGAGCGCTGCGCGCGCGTCGCGGCCGAGTTCTGGGCTTCGCTCGACTAGCGCTCCCGGCCTAGTAGCTTGGCTTGACCGGGAACGGCGTCAGCTGAATTTCGTGGCTCCAGCACGAGCGATCCTGCGTGTGCAGGTACCAGAACGCCTCGGCGATCTTTGTCGGATTGATGATCTCGGCGCCGCGATTGGCGTTGCGCGGCAGCGCGCGCGTGCCCGGCGAGTCGATCGTGCCGTCGATCACCACGTTCGCGACATGCACGCCGAACTCGGAATATTCCTCGGTCAGCACCTGCGCCAGCGTGCGCATCATCACGCGCGGGTAATAGAGCGAACTGCCGGTGTAGCGCTTCCTTCCGCGCAGCGAGCTCGAATTATTCGAAAACAGGAACGAGCCCTCGCCCTTCTTGCGCATCGCCGGCAGCACTTCCTTGGCAACGAGAAACGGCCCGCGGACCGCGACATGGATCGCGGTGTCGAGGATCGAGGTCGGCACGTGCTCCAACAGTTCCTTGTCGGCCGGCAGCTCGCGGCCGTCGAGATAGCCGGCGTTATAGATCACCGCGTCGGGCTCGCCGGCCTCGGCGCGGATTGTCTTGAACGCGTTGGTGATCGAGTCCTCCGAACTCAGATCGAGCTCGACCACCATGCTCTCGCCCCCCTGGTCGCGGATCGCCGCGGCGAGGCCCGAGGCGTTGCTCTCGGTACGGGTCGTCACGACGGTGAAGAAACCCTCGGCGGCGAATTTCTGCGCGACCGCGCCGCCGACGCCCCACTGCACGCCGACCGGCACGACGTTGGGATCAATATTGCCGCCGTGCAGCATGTTGGTCATGCGGCCATCGGCCTGCCATTTCGACGTCGCGCCGATCACCACCGCGACCTTCTTCCCCTTAGTGTTCTGCATCGTCTCGCTCCCTTGATTTGCGTCTCGTGTCGCGACGGCCTAGGCGGCCGCCGAGTGTCTGCCCCGGCCGAACAGGCGGTCTTTCTCCGCCTCGCCGGCCTTGTCGAACTGAGTGGTCCTGCCGCGCACCGCATCGGCCTGGGCGAGCGCCTTCCCGACCGCCGGCCGGGCCGCAATGCCGGCGACCCAGGCGCCGATCTTCGGATATTGGTCCGCCACCCCCTGCCCAAGGAACATCCCGGTATTGCGCAGCCAGGGGAAGGTCGCGATATCGGCGATCGAGTAGTCCGCCCCACCGAGATAGGCCGAAGCACCGAGCCGGCCCTCGACCACGTCGAGCGTCTTGCGCACCTGGGTCCGATAGCGGTCGAGCGAATATTGATTGTCCGGCGGTCCGAAACGCATGAAGTGCACGTACTGGCCCCACATCGGGCCGATCGTCGTCATCTGCACCATCATCCACTGCAACGCGTCGTAGCGCGCCGCGCCATCCTTGGCGAGAAACTCGCCGCTCTTGTCGGCGAGGTATTGCAGGATCGCGCCCGACTCGAAGACCGTGTAGGGCTTGCCGCCCGGCCCATCGCTGTCGACGATCACCGGCACTTTGGCGTTGGGATTGAGGCGCAGGAATTCGGCGCTGAACTGCTGCTCGGCGAAGACATCGACCGGACGCACGTTATACGGCAGGCCCATCTCCTCGAGCGCGATATAGATTTTGACGACGTTCGGGCTGCCCATCGCATAAAGCTCGATCATCGGCTGCTCCCCTGGGATCATGGCTGAGGCGTAGCGCGCCGCGCCCGGCGATGCCATGTTGGTGGATCGGTGGCGCGACAATAGCGGGCCCGGTGATGGCGCACGAGTGGGATGCGACGCAGTACCTGCGCTTTTCCGACGCGCGGACCCTGCCGGCGATCGACCTCTTGTCGCGGATCGAGCTCGGCGCGGCGCGGGCCGTGGTCGATCTCGGCTGCGGCCCGGGCAACAGCACCGCGCCGCTGAAGGCGCGCTGGCCGGACGCCGCCGTGACCGGCATCGATTCCTCCGAAGAGCTGCTCGCCGCGGCGCGGCGCGACCATCCCGGCATCGACTTCACGCGCGGCGACATCGCGAGTTGGACCGCCGCCGAACCGGTCGATGTGCTTTTCGCCAACGCCTCGCTGCAATGGGTCGGCGGCCATGAGCGGCTGGTGCCGCATCTGTTCGGCCAGGTCGCGCCGGGCGGCGCCCTCGCCGTGCAGATGCCGCGCAACCACGATTTCGCGACGCACCGGCTGATGCGCCAGGTCGCCGACGAGGCTCCGTGGCGCGAGCGGCTCGTCGGCGCCCGCGAGTCGTCGCCGGTCAAATCGCCCGAATTTTATTGCGACCTGCTGGCGCCGCGCGCGGCCCAATTCACCATCTGGGAGACCAACTACATCCAGGTCATGGAGGGGGTGCAGGCGATCATCGCCTGGCTGCACGGCACCGGGTTGCGGCCATTCCTTGTCCGCCTCACCGACACCGAGCGCCCCGTCTTCCTCGACCGTTATGCCACGCTGCTCGCGGAGGAATACAAGCCGCAAGCCGACGGCAAGATCCTTCTGCCCTACCCACGCCTGTTCTTCATCGCCACAAAGGGTTCGCCGTGATCCTCGTCGACTGGAGCCAGACCGGTCGGTTCTGTGCCGGAGCAAAGGCGCAATGGCGATGATCGGGCGGCGAGCGTGGTATCGGCGCTTGAGCGCGGCGCCGGGGCGCTGGCTGAAATCACGCGGTCAAACCGAAATGACGGTGCTTGAGCGCTACCCGCACTGGCCCGAAATCCCGACGATCGACAATCAGCACCTCGCTGATGCGCGGCTTCATGCCAATCGCAAGAGCATGGTTGCCTCGCTTCCGATCCCGCCGGGTGGAAAGATCGCCGAGATCGGGGTTTTCAAGGGCGGCTTTTCGACATTTCTGATCGAGGAGCTGAAGCCGCGGCAATTTTTCGCCTTCGACTCGTTCGTCATGCATACATGGAAAAGCCGGTACGGCATCACCGGCGCACAAACCTTCGAAGGCCTGACGCAGCGTCAATTCTACGAACGGGCGATGGCAAGGTTCGGCGACGTCGTGGTGGCGGTGGAGGGGCCGAGCGCCCAGACCTTGCGCGACTACACCGACCGCTCTTTCGATCTCGTCTATGTCGACGCCGACCATACATATGCCGGGGTAAAGGCCGATGCGGCATCCGCCGTGGAAATGGTTTCGGAAACCGGCTTCCTCGTCTTTAACGACTATACCCTCGTGGATCCGGCCGCCGGCATTCCCTACGGCGTGGTCCCGGTGGTCAACGACCTGGTGGTCAACCACGGCTGGGTCATTGTCGGCTACGGGCTTGAGGAGCACCTGTTTTGCGACATCGCGCTGCGCCGCGCCTGAGCGGCCGGCATGCGGCGGATATCCGGCGCACTTGCAAACTGTCTCGATCAGGGTAAAAGCCCCGCACAAAGTTGGAGGACGCCTGATGCTGCAGATCGCCGATCGCATGAACACGCTCGGCACCGAGACCGCGTTCGAGGTGCTGGCCCGCGCCAACGCGCTTGCCGCGCAGGGTCGCTCGATCATCAATCTCGGCATCGGCCAGCCCGATTTCGCGACGCCCGATCACATCGTCGAGGCGGGCCGCAAGGCGCTCGCCGACGGGCATCACGGCTACACCCCGGCCAACGGCATTCCGGCGCTGCGCGAGGCGGTGTCGGCCGACCTCCACCGCCGTCACCAGGTCGAGGTCTCGCCCGACGACGTGCTGATCGTCCCCGGCGGTAAGGTCACGATGTTCTTCGCGATCATGCTGTTTGGCGAGCCGGGCGTGGAGATCATGTATCCGAACCCCGGCTTTCCGATTTACGAGAGCGTCATCCGCTTTTCGGGCGCGACCCCGGTGCCGATGCCGCTTTACGAGACCGCCGGCTTCTCGTTCAGCGCCGAGGAGGTGCTGGCGAAGCTGACGCCGCAGACCCGGCTGATGATCATCAACAGCCCCGCGAACCCAACCGGCGGCGTCGTGCCGAGGGCCGAGCTCGACAAGCTCGTGCGCGGTCTCAGCGACCACCCGCAGGTCGCGATCATGAGCGACGAGATCTACGGCGAAATCCTTTACGACGGCAGCGAGCACTGGAGCCTCTTGCGCTATCCGGAAATCCGCGACCGGGTGATCCTGCTCGACGGCTGGAGCAAGACCTATGCGATGACCGGGTGGCGGATGGGTTACGGAGTATGGCTCGACTCCCTGTTCGCCGCGGCCGAGCGGCTGGCGATC
>DATMLO010000235.1:0-39580 GCA_035570495.1 Allostellaceae bacterium
ATCGACATCAGAAGACTCCTGGCTGAGTAGGCAAAGGCGGCGGCATCATGCTCCATGTGGCGGCGACAAGCGAGCGCGTGGTAGCGTCGCAGCCGATCCTACCCCCAACCACAATCGGAGACCCCCAATGGCTCAGTCACAGCCCAGTTCCGCGCGCGACGCGGTCCGCGACACCGTTCCCGATCTGATCGGCTACACCGAGAAGTGGCTGTTCGGCGAGGTCTGGGAGCGCCCGCAACTGTCAAAGCGCGACCGCAGCCTGATCGTCGTCGCGACGCTGATCGCGCTCGGCCGCGAAAAGCAGCTCGTCGGCCATCTCGAGCGTGCGCTCAACAACGGCGTCACCAAGACCGAGCTCAGCGAAGTCATCACCCATCTCGCCTTCTATGCCGGGTGGCCGGCGGCGATGACCGCGGCGCTCGTCGCCAAGGACGTGTTCGACAAGCACTGAGGCGCTTCCGCCCCTCACCCGCCCCTCTCCCCCACTCGCGGGGAGAGGGAGATTTCTGTCTGGAGGAAATACGCAATGAAGGTCGGATTTATCGGGCTCGGCACCATGGGCAACGGCATGGCGGGCAATCTGCAAAAGGCCGGCTACGAGCTGGTCGTCCACGACATCCGACGGGCGTCCGCCGAGCGCTTCCTCGCGGCCGGCGCGGTGTGGGCCGACAGCCCGAAGGCGCTCGCCGAGCAATGCGATGTGATCTTCACCTCGCTCCCTGGCCCGCCCGAGGTTGAGGCCGTGGCGCTCGGGCCGAACGGCCTGCTCGCCGGCATGAAGCCCGACACCGCCTATTTCGATCTGTCGACCAATTCGCCGACCGTGGTGCGCCGGATCAACGCGGCGTTCGCCGAGAAAAATGTCTACATGCTCGACGCGCCGGTCAGCGGCGGGCCGAAGGGCGCCGCGTCCGGGCGTCTCGCGCTGTGGATCGGCGGCGACGAGCAGCAATTCAACCGGCATAAAAAGGTGCTCGACGCGATCGGCGACGCCGCGCGCTATATCGGCCCGATCGGCGCCGGCTCGGTCGCCAAGCTGGTGCATAATTGCGCCGGCTATGCGGTTCAGACCTGCCTCGCCGAGGTCTTCACGATGGGGGTCAAGGCCGGGGTCGAACCGTTGGCCTTGTGGGAAGCGGTGCGGCAGGGCGCCGGCGGCCGGCGGCGGACGTTTGACTCCCTGGGCGACCATTTCCTCTCGGATTATTACGACCCACCCGATTTCGCGCTGCGCCTCGCACACAAGGACGTCTCTCTCGCCACCGAGCTCGCGCGCGAAATGAAGGTGCCGATGCCGATGGCCAATCTGGCGCTGATGGAGCTGACCTCGGCGCTCAACCGCGGCTGGGACGGCCGCGACTCGCGTGTCGCGATGGAGCTGCAGAAAGAGCGCGCCGGGGTCACGATCAAGGTCCCGATGGCGGACATCAAGGCCGCGCTCGAACGCGACGGCAAATAGGCCGCCGCCGGAGAATCGCCACCGATAAAAACAATGAAAGCCAAGAAGGTAACGGCGCCGATCGTCCGCCAGGGATGGTTCGCGCCGTCGCTGCAAATTATTCGCATGTGCGATATGGTGCGGCCGGTCGCAACCGGCCGCTTCGCGCTAGAGGGAAATGCCCCGTCGTGAATGACTCTGCTCCGCTGTCGATTATCGAGCTGTTTCTCAACGCCGATATCGTCGTCAAAATCGTGCTGCTGCTGCTGCTCGCCGGTTCGGTGTGGAGCTGGGCGGTCATCGTCGACAAGATCCTGCGCCTGCGCGTCGCACGGCGATCGGCTCAGGGCTGGGCGTCGCGCGCCGCCGGCGCGCGCAGCGCCGAGGAGCTGGTCGGCGAACGCTATAGCGCCGATGCCGACCATCCGGCCGGCGCCGTGCTCGCCGCCGGCGTCGAGGAATGCGTCGCCTTTGCCGACGAGTCGGCGGAATCGATGGCCGAGCGACGCGAGCGCATCGACCGCGCGATGCGTCTGGCGCTGGGCGCCCAGCTGCGCCAGCTCGAATACCGGCTGCCGTTTCTCGCGACACTGGGCTCGGCGGCACCGTTTGTCGGCCTGTTCGGCACGGTGTGGGGGATCATGCGCAGCTTCAACGCGATCGCCGCCGCCAACAACACCAGTCTCGCGGTGGTCGCGCCGGGCATCGCCGATGCGCTGTTCGCGACCGCGATGGGCCTCGCCGCCGCCATCCCCGCGGTCGTCGCCTACAACAAGTTCACCGTCGAGATCGGCCGCTTCGCCGGGATGATGCACGGCCTCATCGGCCGCAGCAGCGGGCTGTTGAGCCGCGCCGCGGCGGGGGGCAGCTGACCGTGGCGATGCGCCTCCCGCCCTCGGGCGACACCGGCGACGAGAGCTACACGCCGCTCGCCGAGATCAACGTGACGCCAATGGTCGACGTCATGCTGGTGCTTCTGGTGATTTTCATGGTGGCGGCGCCGCTCCTGACCGTCGGCGTGCCGATCAACCTGCCGAAGTCGAGCGCCGCCCAGATCACCACACCGCAGCAGCCGCTGGTCGTGTCGATCAACAAGGACGGCGAGACCTATATCGGCGACGACAAGGTGATGGGCGACGACCTCAAAAAGCAGCTGGGCGAGCTGGCGTCGCAAGACCCGACCCGCATCGTCTATGTCCGCGGCGATCGCGGGATCGAGTACGGCACGCTGATGGATTTACTCGACGTCGTGAACCATGCCGGGTTCGCCAAGGTCTCGCTGCTCGCCGAGGCCGCAGGCGGCGCGCCAGCGAAGCCGCCCGGGCAATAAATCCGCAATAAATCCCCGGGGCTGCTGCCTTTCCGAGAAATGCATTAGCATCAGACGCATGGAAGACATCTACTGCTTTGCCGGCAATCCGCTCGACCGAGTCAGCGAGCGTCGGCGCGACAAGGAATGGATCGGCGGGCTGCTGGCCGATTTCGAGAGCCGCATCCTGCCGCTCTACGATCTGAAGCCGGCGATCCACGACATGGCGAACCCGGCGCTTGAATGGCAGCCGCTCGGACCCTGGCAGGAGCGCATCGCGGCCGGCGCGATGTGCATCTTTCTCGGTGTCGACGACGACGGCCGGGCGCATTTCGCGCTCGACGCCACCGGCAGCGACAGCGCCTCCAATGCCACCGCCGAGAATGTCGATGTGCGGGCGCTGGCGCCGCTGGTGCCGTCGGGCGACGCGGCGATCCTGGCCGAAGCGCGGTCGCTGCTCGATTGGCACACGCGGCATGGCTACTGCGCGCAATGCGGCACGCCGACGAATGTGTCCTCGGCCGGATGGACGCGGCGCTGCCCGAACTGCCGAGCGAGCCACTATCCGCGCTCGGATCCCGTCTCGATCATGCTGGTGGTGCGCGGCGAGCGCGCGCTCTTAGGCCGCAACAAGCGGCGGCCGGGCCAGCGCTTCTCCTGTCTCGCCGGGTTCATGGAGCCGGGCGAGACGCCCGAGGAAGCGGTGCGGCGCGAGGTCAAGGAGGAAAGCGGCGTCAAGGTCGGCCGGGTGAAATACCTCGCGGCGCAGCCTTGGCCCTTCCCGTCGACCTTGATGATGGGCTTCCTCGCCGAAGGCGTGAGCGAAGACATCACCATCGACCCTGAGGAACTGGCCGAGGCGCGCTGGTTCGAGCGCGGGGAAATCCGCGAGATGGTCGCCCGCGCCGCCTCCGGCGAGGACAACCCGGACAAGGTTTCGATCCCGCAGCCGCTTGCGATCGCGCACCATCTCTGCCGGCGCTGGTCGAACGGGCTGGACGAGATCTAGGAGACCCCGGATGCAGCGACTCCTCTGGCTCGCCGCACTGGCGCTTGCCCTTGGCGGCGGGACGCCTGCTCTCGCCGGCGATGTCACGGTGCTGAGCGCCGGCGCGACGCGCTCGGTACTGCAGGAGCTGATGACGCCCTTCCAGAGCGGCACTGGGAACCACATCACGTATACCTTCGACACCGCCGGCTATGTCGAGAGACGTCTGAAAGACGGCGAGGTCTTTGATGTCGCGGTAACGACCAAGCCGCGCCTGCAGAAGCTCGAGACCGCCGGGGCGATCGTCGCCGGCAGCGTCGTCGTGCTCGGGCGTTCGCCATTGGCGCTCGTGGTGCCCAGCGGCGCGCCCAAGCCTGACATCAGCTCGGTCGACGCCTTCAAGAAGGCGATGCTCGCCGCGAAGTCGATCGCCTACACCGACCCGGCGAGCGGCGCTACCAGCGGTATCCACATGGCGCAGGTCATGCGCGATCTCGGCATCGCCGACGCGATCGAGGCGAAGACCGTGCTGATCAGGGGCTATGCCGGCGCGACACCGGCGGTCGGCGAAGCCGTAGCGAAGCGCGAAGCCGAGATCGGCCTGCAGCCGATGAGCGAGCTGATGAATACCCCGGGCATCGACATCGTCGGCCCGATCCCCGAGCAATTGCAGACCCCGGACCTGATCTATGCCGTCGGTTTGCTGAGCAAAGGCGGCGAGCGCGAGGCGAGCGCGGCGTTCATCAAGCTGCTGACGGGCCCAACCGGTCAGGCGGTCATCAAGGCGAAGGGGTTCATCCCCAGCGATGGCAACTAGCGCGGCGAAGCTCGCCGTCGTCACCGGCGCGAACGCCGGGATCGGGCTTCATACCGCGCTCGGGCTGGCGCGCGCCGGGATGCGGGTCGTCATGGTCGGCCGCGACCCCGAACGGCTCGAAGCCGCGCGCGGCTTTGTCGCGGAACGCGCGGCAGGGGCCGAAACCGACACCGCGCTTGCCGATTTTTCGAGCCTCGACGAGGTGCGCAAGCTCGCCGCCGAGCTGCTCGCACGGCACGAGCGGATCGACGTGCTGGTCAACAACGCCGGGATGATCGCGTCGCAAGCGGGATTTTCCGCCGACGCCTATGAGATCACGATGGCGGTCAACCATCTCGCACCCTTTCTGCTGACCAACCTGCTACTCGACCGGCTCAGGCAATCGGCGCCCGCGAGGGTCGTTACCGTCGCCTCACAGGCGCATCGCGGCGCGCGGCTCGACCCGACGATGCTGACCTGGCCAGCGGTATGGAACCCGCTTTCTGCCTATGGCCGCTCGAAGCTCGCCAACATCCTTTTCACCCGCGCTCTCGCGCGGCGCCTCGACCCGGCCGTCGTCGCCGTGAGCTGTCTGCACCCGGGGGTTATCGCGACGCAGATCGGCAACAACGCGGGGATCATCGCGGGGCTTGGCTGGCGCCTCGCCAAGATGTTCCTGTCCGGCCCGGAGAAGGGCGCGGAGAATTCGGTCTTTCTCGCGACCGTCACGAATCCGACCCCGTTTCACGGCGCCTATGTCATCGACAAGCGCATCGCCGAGCCCGACACCGCGGCGCGCGACGACAGCCTCGGCGAGGCGCTGTGGCAGGAGAGCGCGCGGCTCGTCGGCCTCTGATCAGTCGGGCTCCGATCAGATGTCGAGCCGGTTGAACACCGCCGGCGGCAGCAGGCGGATTACCAGCATGAGCCAGCGCCAAAACCACGGCGCGTAGACGATGGGCCCGCCGCGATCGGCGGCGCGGCGCACGATTGCCGCGACCGTTCCCGGTGTCGCCCACATCAGTCCCTTGCGGTTGGCGAACCCGTCGGTCATCGGCGTAATGACCGGGCCGGGCTTGACGATGACCGCGCGTAGTCCCTTGCCCGCGAAGCGATGCGCGATGCCTTCGACCAGCGCCGCGAGTCCCGCCTTGGCGGCGCCGTAGACAAAATTGCCGCGCCGGCCGCGATCGCCAGCGACCGAGCCGAGCACGACCAGCGTGCCGTGCCCTTGGCCCTCCAGCATCTCGGCCGCGACCAGCGTCCAGGCGGCGGCGCTGGTGAAATTGATGCGGAGGCTCGCCTGCTCCTCGCCCGGATCGTGCTCGGCCGCCTTCTGGTCGCCGAGCACGCCATAGGCGAGCAGCACATGATCGACCCCGCCCAGCGTCGCGATAAACCCGGCGAACGCCTCGGTGATGCCGTCGCTGTCGGCGAGGTCACGCACCGCCGTCTCGGCCCGCGCCGCGCCATGCAACTTGAGGTCGGCGGCGATCGTCGCGAGGCGCTCGGGCTGCCGCGCGACAAGCAGCAACTCCGCGCCTTCACTGGCATAGAGCCGCGCGGTCGCCTCGGCGATCGCCGAGGTCGCACCGAGGATGATGACCTTCATCCCGGCTCTCCCTCGCTCACCCGCCGCCAGAAGCTCGACGAGAAGCCGGGATCGACATGCCGCGCGAAATCCTCCCAGTTCGGATAGCCGGCGCGGAACATCGCCGCCGGGATACGGCCGTCCTTGGCCGGGTAGAGCCGCCCGCCGGCCTCGCGCACGATGGCGTCGAGCCGCGCCATCAGCGCGAGGGTCGAGGCGCCGCGATTGGCGAAATCGAGCGCCAAGGTCGTACCAGCGCGTGGAAAGGACAGCAGGCCTGGCGACGGAGCGTCGCCAAACGTCTTCAGCACGGCGAGAAACGACCCCTCCCCCGACGCCGAGATCGCCTCGAGCATCGCCTTCGTCGCGTCGCGCGCCACGGCCGGCGGCACCACCGACTGGTACTGATATAGCCCGCGCTTGCCGTACATGCGGTTCCACCCACCGATCCGGTCGAGCGGATAGAAGAATGGCTCGTATGGTTGGGGCGTGCGTCCCGCCTGACGCCGGCCATTGCGGTAGTAGACCGCGTTGAACGCTCGCACCGTCAGTCCGTTGAGCGCAAACGCCGGCAGGTCGAGCGGCAAGCTCGGGCCGGCGCGCTGCTTTTTTGCGGCGAGCGGTCCGCTGGTCGCGTGGCGAGCGCGGCTGAAAATACCGCGACCGAGCGCATCACCCTTCGCCAGGCAATCGATCCACGCGACGGTGTAATCGAAGGCGCCGTCGCTCACGTCGGCGATGGGAAAGAAATCGTCGAGCCCGGCGAACGGGATCGTCTCGACCTCCATCATCGCGCTGGCGATCGGAATGACCTCGATCTCGACCCAGGCGATGAGGCCCGTGAGACCGAGCCCGCCGATCGTCGCCGCGAAGAGCCCGGCATTGTCGTCGGAGCCGAGTTCGAGCGTGCCGCCATCGGAGCGCATCAGCCCGAGCCGCCGCACCCAGCGGCCAATCGTCCCAGCGCGATGGTGGTTCTTGCCGTGGACATCGTTGGCGACCGCGCCGCCCAGCGTCACAAACCGCGTCCCCGGCGTCACCGGCAGAAAGAAGCCGCGCGGCACCAGGATCCCGAGCAGCGCATCGAGCGATATCCCGGCCTCGGCGCGCAGCACGCGTGTCTCGGGGTCGAACGCGATCGCCCGGTCGAGACCGCGCATATCGATGACCGCGCCGTCCGGGTTGAGCCCGCTGTCGCCATAAGACCGGCCGAGACCGACCGTCAGCAGCTTGCGGCCAGCCTCGGTTCCCTCGCGGATCAGACCCGGCAGCTCGTCGCGCCAATGCGGGCGCGCCACCGCATGCCGCGCGCGCAGCACGCGGCCCCACGAGACCAGATCGTCGGTGGCCAAAAATCGCGTCACCGCGCGATGTTAGTGCATCGTGGTTAACGAAAATTCACGATACCGCGAACCCGCCCCTCATCGACAGAAGCCAAACGCTGACGCGATTGTCGGCCCTTTGCTTTCAATCGGCCGCGAGGATGGAACGTCCCATGGCGCGCGGGTGTCTCTCTGCCATGAGACAAGCCAACCCCGCACGACCATGAGGCTGGTCGAACTGCTGATCGGGCGGCGGCTTTCCAACGAGGAAGGCGAAGACCGCAAGATTACCGGCTTCGAGGGTCTGCCCGCGATGGGTCTCGACGGACTGTCGTCCTCCGCTTACGGGCCGGAAGCGGCGTTGACGATCCTGATGCCGCTCGGCGCGGCCGGGCTTGTCTGGGTCGAGCCGATCACTGCCGCGATCCTCGTTTTGCTTGCCGTGCTGGCGTTCTCCTATTGGCAGACGATGGAGGCCTATCCGGTCAACGGTGGCTCCTACACCGTCGCCGGGGACAATCTCGGCATCAATGCCGGCCTGTTGGCGGGCACGGCGCTGATGATCGACTACGTGCTCAATGTCGCCGTCGGCATTTCCGCCGGCGTCGGCGCGCTGATATCGGCGCTGCCCGCCCTGCATCCCTATACCCTTTGGCTGTGCCTCGCGGTGCTGGCGCTGATCACGATCATCAATCTGCGCGGGACCATGGAAGCGGGCGTCATTTTCGCGCTGCCGACCTATCTGTTCATTCTTTGCCTGGGCGGCGTGCTCGCGGCCGGCGTGTGGCAGGCGATCATGGCCGGTGGTCATCCGCACGCGATCACCGCGCCGCCGCCGATGCCGAAGAGCACCGAGACGGTCGGTCTGTGGCTGCTGCTGCGCGCCTTCGCCAGCGGCTGCACCGCGATGACCGGGGTCGAGGCCGTCAGCAATGGCGTCAGCGCCTTTCGCAAACCAACGACGATGTACGCCCACCGGACGCTCGTGGCGATCGTCGTGATCCTCGGCGTGCTGCTGGCGGGCATTGCGTTCCTGGCGCGCGCCTATGGCCTCGCCGCGATGGACCAGACCCAGCCGGGCTACCAGAGCGTGCTGTCGCAGCTGACGGGCGCGGTGGCCGGCCACGGCAGCGTGTACTTCGTGACGATAGCCAGCGTACTGGCCGTGTTGTGTCTCTCGGCCAATACCAGCTTTGTCGATTTCCCGCGGCTCTGCCGGTTGGTCGCGCAGGACCGCTTTCTGCCCGCCGAATTCGCCACGTCGGGGCGGCGCCTGGTGAATTCGGTGGGGATCGTCTGGCTGGCCATTTGCGCCGGGACGCTGCTGGCCGTCTTTAACGGGGTCACCGATCGGCTGATCCCACTTTTCGCCGTCGGCGCATTTCTCGCCTTTACGCTGTCCCAAGCCGGCATGGCGGTGCATTGGTGGCGTCAGCTGCATCAGGGCAAGGGCCGCCGGCTCGCTACGAGAGCGAAGCTGGCGATCAACGCCATGGGCGCCGTCGCGACGGGGGGCAGCCTCGCGATCATCCTCGCCGCCAAATTCCTCGAGGGTGCGTGGATCACGGTTCTGATCATCCCGCTTGTTCTGCTGCTGCTGAAGCTGATCAACCGCTACTACCGCCAGGAAGCGCAGGCGCTGAAGGGAGCCGGACCGGTCGGGCTCAAAGATGCGAAACCGCCGATCGTCTTGATCCCGATCCGCGCCTGGGACCGGCTGGCCGAGCGGGCGGTCCGCTGCGCGCTACAGATTTCGCCCGACGTGGTGGCCTTGCATTTGACCCGTCTCGAAGGGCCTGAAGCCGATCGCAGCGCGGCCGAGCTGCGGCACCACTGGCAGCATTGCGTGCAGCGCCCGGCGCGCAACGCCGGTCTTCGATCTCCGCGCCTGCTGCTGCATCAGTCGCCGTATCGCAGCATTGTCGGGCCGTTGCTCGACCTATTCTTGCAAATGCGGAGCAAGCATCCCGACCGTACCTTCGCGGTCGTGCTGCCGCTGCTGGTCAGGGCCCACTGGTGGGATTATTTGCTGCACACCCGTCGCGTCGAGCGGCTCCGCGCCGCGCTGCTGCGTCACGGCGGCCCCGACCTCTCGGTGATCGTCGTGCCCTGGACGCTCGAACCGCCAGACCCCGAAACGGTCATCGCCGACGAGGAGCCCGACAAAGAGCCGCGGCCGAAAACAGCCAGGCACCCACGCCGCAAACGCGAAGCCACCCGCGAAACCGCGTCCTGACGCGGGATCAGGAGGACTTAATGTCCTCCAGCCTCAAGACGAGCGTTGCGAGCGGCGGCAAATCAACGACGAGCGATGCCGGCTGGCCGTGCCACGGATCGAGCTGCGCGGTGGCATCGGGGCCGTTGGCATAGCCTGATCCGCCATAGCAACTGGCGTCAGTATTCACCAAGGCGCACCATTTCCCCGCTTCGGGAACGCCGAGCCGATAGCCTTCGCGCGGCACCGGGGTGAAGTTGCTGATCGACAACAGCGGCGGTCCATTCCCGGCGGGCATTCGCAGATAGGCGAAAACGCTGTGCTCGTCATCGTCGGACAAGACCCAGCGAAAGCCGGCATCGTCGTAGTCGCGCTCGTGGAGTGCGGGTTCAGCGGTGTAGACCCGGTTGAGGTCGCGCACCAGGCGCTGCACGCCGCGATGCGCCGGGTCGTCGAGCAAATGCCACTCGAGCTGCCCGTCATGGTTCCACTCGTGCTCCTGACCAAACTCACCGCCCATGAACACCAGCTTCTTGCCGGGATGCGTCCACATAAAGCCGAGATAGGCGCGCAGATTGGCAAAACGCTGCCAGTGATCGCCCGGCATGCGGCCGATCAGCGAATGCTTGCCGTAGACCACCTCGTCGTGGCTCAGCGGCAGGATAAAGCGCTCGGAGAATGCGTAGAGCATTCCGAACGTCATCTCATGATGGTGATAGCGGCGGTGGACCGGCTCATGCCCGATATAATCGAGAGTGTCGTGCATCCAGCCCATGTTCCATTTGTAATGGAAGCCGAGCCCGCCCTCGTCGGGTAAACGAGTGACGCCGGGAAACGCCGTGGATTCCTCCGCCACCAGGATCGCACCCGGGTAGCGCTCATCGATCGTGCGCCGCAACTCCTGAATAAAGGCGATCGACTCGAGGTTCTCCCGGCCGCCATAGATATTGGGGACCCACTCCCCTTCCTTGCGGCTGTAGTCGCGGTAGAGCATCGCCGCGACGGCATCGACGCGCAGCCCATCGGCGTGGAAGCGCTCGAGCCAATGCAGCGCGCCGGCGATCAGGAAATTGCGCACCTCGTTGCGGCCGAGGTTGTAGATGAAGGTATTCCAGTCCTGCTGATAGCCCTCGCGCGGGTCGGCATGCTCATAGAGCGGCGTGCCGTCGAACCGCGCGAGACCATGCGCATCGGTCGGGAAATGCGCTGGCACCCAATCGAGCAGCACGCCGATGCCGGCGTCGTGGCAGCGATCGATCAGCAGCGCCAGTTCTTCCGGCGTGCCGAGAAGCGCGTTCGGCGCGAACTGCCCGAGCACCTGATAGCCCCATGACCCCGCAAACGGATGGTACATGACCGGCATGAATTCGATATGGGTGAAGCCCATGCGGGAGACGTAATCGACCAGCTTGTCGGCCAGCTCGGACCAATCGAGCGAGCGCCCGTCGGGATGGCGGAGCCAGGATGCGGCGTGTACCTCATAGATCGACAGCGGCGCGTCAGACGCCTGCCGCTTGGCCCGCGCGGCGCACCATTCTTCGTCCGACCAGCGGAACGGCGCCGGATCGTCGACGATCGACGCCGTCGACGGCGGCGGTTCGGCGCGCCACGCGACGGGATCGGCTTTATGCGGCAGCAACCCGCCGTCCGGGCCGATGAGCTCGTATTTGTAAAGCGCGCCCGGGGCCACGCGCGGCACGAAGAGCTCCCAGACGCCGGCGCCATGACGCAGCCGCATCGGATGGCGCCTTCCGTCCCAGGTATTGAAATCGCCGACAACCGAGACGCGTCGCGCATTGGGCGCCCAGACCGCGAAACGCACACCCGGCACGCCATCGACCATCATCGCGTGCGCGCCGAGGCATTGCGCGAGATCGTGATGCTTGCCTTCGCCGAGCAGGTAGACGTCGAGATCGCCCAGCGACGGGCCGAACGAATACGGATCTTCGGTCTCCTGGATCGGCCCGCCCCAACCGATGCGCAGCAAATACGGTCCGGGCGCCGGGCTCGGCCCGACAAAAAGGCCGGTATCGCGCACGGGGCGCAGCTTGCTGCGGAGGCTCGGCTCGTCGCGCGCGATCGCGGTGACGGCGAAGGCACCCGGCAGCATCACGCGAATGACACCACCCGCAGGTGTGTCATGCCGGCCGAGCACCGCGAAGGGGTCGCCGTGGCGCCCCTCGGCGATGGCTTGCAGCGCCGGCGTGAGGCTCAGATCGTCATCCATCGGCGGCTTCCATGACCGGTTCGGTGATGCGCGCGACAATCCGCGCCAGGCCGTGCAAGGGGATGCCGATCCAGGCCGGTCGGTTGGCCGCCTCGTAGCAGATCTCGTAAGCGGCCTTTTCGATGAGGAAGAGGTCGAGCAGCTCTGCTTCCGCCGCTTCCGAGACCCAGCGCCTCGGGCTTTCTTCGTGGACGGCGCGGTATGCCGCGAGGAACGCGTCGGACGCGTTCAGCGCGAACTGGTCGAGCACGGCCGCCTTGCTGGGCGCATCTTGCGCGGGCCCCTTGGCGCGGCTCGACGCGGCGACAACCGCGTAGTCGAACGAGCGCAGCAAGCCCGCGACATCGCGCAACGGACACGATTTCGCGCGGCGCTCGTCGAGCGGACGCGCCGGTTCGCCCTCGAAATCGATGATGTACGCGTCGCCCGACGAGACGAGCACCTGGCCTAAATGGAAATCGCCGTGCGTGCGCGTCTTCAAGGTGCCGGCGGCGGGTTTCGCCAGCCGGTCGATCGCCTTGTTGAGCGCCGAGCGGCGCTCTTTGACCAGCGCGGCGGAGCGCCGGCTTTCGTCGTCCGGCCAGTCGGCGACGGCGGCTAGCGCGGCAAGCGCCGCGTCCAATTGGGTGCGCGCCGCTTGAGCCCAGACCGCGCCGTCGGCGCCTGTCGCTTTTTCGGGCGCGAAGGCGGAATTGTCGGTGGGTGCGGCGAGGATCGCGTGCAACTCGCCGAGACGCTTACCGATCGCGGCGGCGAAATTGCCATAGCCGGCGAGCGCATCGTCGATATCGTCGATCTGTGCATCGGGATCGACGACCGCAGCCGAATTGAGCACGCGCGACAGGTAGTCGAGCGTCCAGCCCCAGCCGTCGCCCTGGTTGCGGATAAAGCCCTGGACGAGGACCATCGTGTGCGGCGTCCCGTCCTTGTCGTAACGCGTCACCTCGCCAAACAGCGGCGCGGTGTTGCCGAAGCCCCGCTCCGTCAGATAGCGGCCCATCTCGGCCTCGGGGTGGATGCCGGGGAAGACACGGCGCACCAGCTTGAAGACCGCGACGTCGCTGATGATCAACGAACTGTTGGATTGCTCGGCCGACAGCCGGCGGATTTCCGGTTGCCGCGGGAAGTCGATCTCGGCGAGACGCGCGGTCGGCAGAAAGCGGATTTCGCCGCTGGCCAGCGGCTGGACAGCGGAAATCCTCAAGGCCCGCACGACCGCGACCGGCAAGGCGTCGACCGCGAAGGCGTCGGTGAGAAATCCGACGCGGCGGCCGCGCCGCACCCGGGCCAAAGCGAGCTGCTGCGGCAACGCGTCGGTAAGGCCGTCCTCCCAGGCAATCGCCAACGGCAGCAGATAATGCTCGGTGCGGCGGGAGAGAGTGACCTCCAGCTCGGCGAGGATGATCTCGAACGCCGCATCGGTGATCGGCTCGGCTATCGACAGACGGATCGCGGCGACCTCCTCGTCCTTCGAGGCGAACCAGCGCCGGCGCGCGAGATAGGCGGGCAGCGCCTCTTCGATGACGCTGCGCTCGTCCGAGGCCAGCACCTCCTCGATCCCCTTGCGCAGCACCAGCGTGCGCAACTCGGCCATCGGCTCCGGCACTGGTAGGTGCCAGTCGGGGAGGCTCGCGTCGGTCGAAAGGATGAACCAGTAGAACGCAAAGGGCGGGAGGGTCAGCAGATAGGGAAGCTGACCGACCGGCGGGAAGGTCGAGCCGCCGGTCAGATCCACCGGGATACGCCCGACGAACGCGGACAGGTCGAGCTCGACCGCCTGGATCACCCGCGACACGTTGCAGACGCAAAGGATCGTCTCGTCCTCGAACTCGCGCAGATAGGCGAGAACCTTGCGGTTGCCGGGATAGAGAAAGCGCAGCGTGCCGCGGCCGAAAGATTTGTGGCGCTTGCGGACGGTCAGCATGCGCCGCGTCCAGTTCAGCAGCGAGTACTGGTCTCCGCCCTGCGCCTCGACATTGATCGCCTCGAACCCGTAGACCGGGTTCATGATCGGGGGCAGCACCAGATTTTCGGGGCTGACCCGCGAAAAGCCGCCGTTGCGGTCGGGCGACCATTGCATCGGCGTGCGCACCCCGTCGCGATCGCCGAGGTGATAGTTGTCGCCCATGCCGAGCTCGTCACCGTAATAGATGACCGGCGTCCCGGGCATCGACAGCAGCAGCATGTTCATCAGTTCGATGCGGTTGCGGTCATGCTCCAGAAGCGGTGCGAGGCGCCTGCGGATCCCGAGATTGAGGCGGGCGCGCCGGTCGGCGGCATAGGTGGCCCACAGGAGGTCGCGCTCCTTGTCGGTCACCATCTCGAGCGTCAGCTCGTCGTGGTTGCGCAGAAAGATCGCCCACTGGCAGTTCTCGGGGATCGCCGGGGTCTGGCGGATGATGTCGCTGATCGGGAAGCGGTCTTCCTGCGCGATCGCCATGTACATCCGCGGCATCAGCGGGAAGTGGAACGACATGTGGCATTCGTCGCCGTCGCCGAAATATTCCTTGGCGTCCTCCGGCCATTGGTTGGCCTCAGCGAGCAGCATCCGGCCCGGCGCGTAATCGTCGAGCGCCTTGCGCAGCTGTTTCAGGATCGCGTGCGTCTCGGGCAGGTTCTCGTTGTTGGTGCCCTCGCGCTCGACGAGATACGGCACCGCGTCGAGGCGCAGCCCGTCGACCCCAAGGTCGAGCCAGAATCGCATCACGCTCAGCACTTCCTGCAGGACCCGCGGGTTGTCGAAATTGAGGTCGGGCTGATGCGAGTAGAAACGGTGCCAGTAATAGGCGCCGGCCGTGTCGTCCCAGGTCCAATTCGATTTTTCGGTGTCGACGAAGATCACCCTTGTGTCGGCGTAGGCGTCGTCGTGATCCGACCAGACATAATAATTGCGCGCGGCCGATCCGGGTTTCGCGGCGCGGGCGCGCTGGAACCAGGCATGCTGGTCGGAGGTGTGGTTGATGACCAACTCGGTGATGACGCGGATGTCGCGCGCATGCGCACCGGCGACGACGCGCTTGAAATCGGCGAGCGTGCCGTAATCGGGATGCACGCCGCGATAATCCGCGATGTCGTAGCCATCGTCGCGCCGCGGCGAGGGGTAGAACGGCAGCAGCCAGATCGCGTTGACGCCAAGGCTCTGAATGTAGTCGAGCTTTTGCAGCAGCCCCGGAAAGTCGCCGACGCCGTCATTGTTCGAGTCGTAAAACGACTTGACGTGCAGCTGATAGATGACCGCGTCTTTGTACCAGAGCGGGTCGGCCATCACCGGCAGGTGGCGCTTTTTCTTACCCATCAGACTCCGTCCCATTCCCTCAGTCCGCCGGCCGGAGGCGCCAGATCGCGAACGGCATCACCGCCGGGTCGAGGCGGATGTGCTGCATCTTTCCGGTCCAGGTGAAACGATGGCCGTCCATCAGGTCCGCCACCGCGACGGACGCCGCGTCCGACAAGCCCCAAAGCCAGAGCGGCACTTCGATGTCGCATTCCTGGGGGAAGCGCGGATCGAGATTGACCGCGACCAGAACAACGTTCTGCAGGTCCGGCGTCGCCTTCGAGAAATAGAGGACCTGGTCGTTGAAGGCATTGTGAAAGCTGACGCCGAGATGCGTCTGCAGCGCCGGGTTGGCGCGCCTGATGCGATTGAGCCGGGTGATCTCGGCGATGATGTTACCGGGCGCTTCCCAGTCCCAGGCGCGGATTTCGTATTTCTCCGACGACGCGTATTCCTCGCGGCCCGGCAGCGCGCGCGCCTCGCACAGCTCGAACCCGCTATACACGCCGAACAGGCCGGAGAGCGTCGCCGCCAGCGACGCGCGAATCAGGAACCCCGGCCGCCCAGAGGTCTGCAAAAACACCGGGTTGATGTCCGGCGTGTTGACAAAGAAATGCGGGCGGAAGAAGTCGCGCGCGTTGGTCGTCAACTCAGTGAGATATTCGGTCAGCTCGGCCTTGGTGTTGCGCCAGGTGAAGTAGGTGTAGGACTGCGAGAAGCCGATCTTCGCCAGCCGGTACATCAGCTTTGGCCGGGTGAAGGCTTCGGCGAGAAACACCGCGTCCGGATATTTCGCGCGCACTTCGCCGATCATCCACTCCCAGAATGGCAACGGCTTGGTGTGCGGGTTGTCGACCCGGAAGAGGCGCACCCCCTCCCCGGCCCACAACAGCACGATGTCGCGCAGCGCCAGCCACAGCGACGGCACGGCGCTGCCGGCGTAAAAATCGACGTTGACGATGTCCTCGTATTTTTTTGGCGGGTTCTCGGCGTAGCGGATCGAGCCATCGGGACGCCAATCGAACCAATCCGGGTGCTGGCGCAACCAGGGATGATCCGGCGCGCATTGCACCGCGAAGTCGAGCGCCAGCTCCATGCCGTGCCGTGCCGCCGCGTCGCGCAGGCGGCGGAAATCGTCGAGCGTGCCGAGTGCGGGGTGGATCGCCTCGTGCCCGCCCTCCTCGCTGCCGATCGCGTAGGGGCTGCCGGGCTCGCCAGGCTCTGCGTGCGGGGCGTTATCGTGGCCCTTGCGATTGACCCGGCCGATCGGGTGGATCGGCGGGAAATACAGCACATCGAAGCCCATCGCGCTGATAGCCGGCAGGCGCGCGATGACATCCGTAAAGGTGCCGTGGCGGCTCGGGTCGCCCGATTGCGAGCGCGGAAACAGCTCGTACCAGCTGCCAAAGCCGGCGACGCGGCGCTCGGCTTCGACGGCATATTCGATGGGATGCTGATGCGCGTGCGGCCGCAATCGCGCCGACGCCATCAGCGCCGCGGTCGCGGGGCTGAGCAGCCGGCGGCGGCGCTCCTCGGGCTCGGCCCGTTTCAGCTCCTTGGCGAGCGCGTCGAGCCGAGGCGCAACGTCCGGCGCCACCTGCGCGACGCTGTTCTCAATCAGCAGCCGGCCTTCTTCCAGCTCCAGCTCGATCGGGAGGCCGGCGGTGTACTTCTTTTCCAGCTCCTCGGTGAAATTCCCGAAACGGTCCTTCCAGGCGAGCACGGTGAACAGGTAGCGACCGACCCGGTTGAGCGGGAAGCGGCCGGCCCAGCGGTCGTTGCCGGCCGGGGCCATCGGCGCCTCGCGCCAGGTTTTCTCGTCGGCGGACCGCCAGAGCAACGCGGCGGCGAGCTGGTCGTGACCGTCGGAAATCAGGTCGGCGGAGACCTCGACCGTCTCACCGACGAGCCGTTTCGCCGGGAAGCGGCCGTCATCAACCGTCGGCATGACGTTCTCGATCGCCACGCGCGGCATCGTCGCGGCTTCGACCGGGTTCTGCTCGGGACGCGGGATCGGCGGCGTAGCGGCGATGCACAATGTGCGGACTTCGGCCGGCGCGATAACGAGCGCGCCGTCAAGATCGAGCGGCGCGGCTGCCGGATCATTGTCGAGCACGGCGCCGTCAAGCCCGCTCGCCATCAGCAAGGGCGCGATCGGCACCCGGACCGAGGCGTCCAGACTGGCATTGGCAAGCACCAGAAGCGGCCGTTGATTGGCCCTCCCGTCGGGGGTCCCGGTGACGAGCAGCGCCGCCACCGGCGCCTCCGGCGGCGACAGGCCGCGCACCAACGCGCCAGCGCCTTCGTCCAACGCCGCGCTTCGCGAATTGGCGGCGGTGATCTCGGCCGTGAGATCGAATGCCGGCTCAGCGACGACGCGCGCGAAGTCCTCGGGGCGATCGCGCGCGGCATCCATGTCGCGCGCCGCGCCGAATTCGAAGCCCATCGGCATCAGCCAGCCAGCACCATAGGAGGTGGCCAATGCGATCGCCCGGCGGGCAGCGCGCTGGGCGCGTCCGGTATCGCGGAAGGCGCGGCTCAGACGGCGGTCGAACGGCGCCTCCGGCATCGCGATGACCGAGGCGATACGCGCCAGGTGATCGAGCTGTTCGAGGAAATCCTCCGTGCGGTAATCCCACGTGCGCGAACACGAGTCGACGAAGTCGAACCCGCATTCGGCCAGAAGCTCGCTCTCGGCCGCCTGGAGAGCAAAGGCCGATGCCATGAAGCGGACATGCGGGTCATGCCGGCGGACTTCGGTGATCAGCGCGGTCCAGAACGCGGGCGGTACATGCTGCGGGCGGAGGCAGCGGAAATGACTGATGTCAGCCTCGGCCCAGCTGGCAAACCGCCGCGTCCACCATTCGACCGCGCCGGTCCAGTCGGCATCGATCGACAACATGGCGACGTCGGGCCGCTGAGGCGGCTGTCGCGGGTCGGGGAGTTCGTCGGAGCAATCCCGGCGATACCAGCTCGCGAGGCCGTTGGTGGCGTGCTCGACGGCAACCCGATCGACGACGACATCGAGCATCGGCTGCAGTCCGCGATCGCGGCATTCCCGCGCGAAGCGCGCCAAAGCCGTCGCCGCGTCACCCGCGCCCAATCGGTCGTCGAGCCGGTCGTGGTCCGCGGTCAGGAACAGGTCGTGGGCGCGGCCCGTCGCAAAGGGCGGCGCGATGGCAACCGTGTCGAACAGCATCGCCGCCGCACGGTCCATCTGTCGCGCCCATGCGTCGACAGGGCCGGCGAGCAGCGGGTGAAGATAATAAAGACGAGTTACAGCCATCCCCAGAATGGCTCGGCGGCCCTCCCTGAAACAGGGGGTGGCGGCGCGTGCCCGATGTCGTGGCTCCCGTCAGTAGACAATTCGAAGCGGCCTTCGTTCCGGAATACGACTTGCGGGAAAGCCAATTAGGAGGTTACCACCGCCCACGCCAGCCGGCGAGTACGGAGCCTTCTTGGGCAAACCGGCGTTGGTGATGTGGCGCGAGCGTGCGCGCCCTATGAGGGTTCGCCATGGCGCCGCCGCGCGCGACCTACCGGCTGCAGCTTCATCGCGGCTTCACGTTTCGTGACGCGCTGGCGCTGGTGCCGTATCTCGCCGATCTGGGCGTCAGCCACCTCTATATCTCGCCGTTGTGCGAGGCGCGGCCGGGCTCGACCCACGGCTACGACATCGTCAACCACAACCGGCTCAACCCCGAAATCGGCAGGGAAGAGGAATTTCAGGCGCTCTCGGCGGCGCTGCGCGAGCGCGGCATGGGCATCATTGTCGACATCGTGCCGAACCACATGGGAGTCGGCGCCGACAATGCGTGGTGGATGGATGTCCTCGAATGGGGTGAGGACTCTCCCTACGCGGACTATTTCGACATCAACTGGCGCGACGGCCGCCCGGACCTGGAGGGGCGCGTGCTGTTGCCGGTGCTGGGGGGGCCGTACGGCGCCACGCTGACCGCGGGCGACATCGAGCTGCGCTTCGACGCTGGCGATGGCAGCTTCAGTTTCTGGTATTGGGAGCACCGCTTCCCGGTGTCGCCGCGGAGTTACCACCGCATCCTCGCGGCGGGCGGAGCCGCTTTGGGCGCGCTCGCGGCGAAATTCGTCCTGCGCTCGGCGCAACGCGAGGCGCGGGAGCACTTCGAGACCGCCAAACGCCATCTGGCCGAGACCGCCGGTGACCTCGAAATCACAGCCGCGATCGAGCGCGCAGTCGCTTCATGGCAGGGCATACCCGGCAGGGTCGCGAGCTTCCGGCCGCTGCACCGGCTGCTGGAGGCGCAGGCCTATCGCCTTGCCTACTGGCGGGTAGCCGCCGACGAGATCAACTACCGACGCTTTTTCAATATCAACGACCTCGTCGGTCTGCGGGTCGAGCTGCCCAAACTGTTCGCGGAAACCCACAAGATGATTTTCGCGATGGCGGAGCGCGGCGACATCGACGGGTTGCGCATCGACCATATCGACGGGCTGTTCGATCCGGCGCGCTATCTCGAAGCGCTACGGGACGGCGCCTCGCGGCCGCTCTACCTTATCGTCGAGAAAATCCTCGCCCGATACGAGACCCTTAGGGATTGGCCGATCGACGGCAGCACCGGATACGACTTCGTCAATCAAGTTCTGGGGCTATTTGTCGATACCGCGGCCGAAGGAGCGATGACCGGCCTCTATCGACGGATGACCGGCGAGGCCGCGGACTTCGATACGGTGCTGCAGGCCTGCAAATGGCGGATCGTGCAGGTCAATCTCGCCAGCGAGATGAATGTGCTGGCGCGCCGCCTCCATCGCCTGTCGATGGCCGACTGGCGCACGCGCGATTTCACCTTCAACTCGATGCTCAGCGCCGTCGAGCAGGTGGTCGGCGCGTTTCCGGTCTATCGCACCTACGTCTCAGAGCGCGGTACCGGCGCAGACGACCGGCGCTATGTCGATTGGGCGGTCGGACAGGCTCGGAAACAGGCCGGCACGGCCGACACCAGCATTTTCGATTTTCTCCATCAGGTCCTGACGGGCGAACTCCCGGCGCGCGCGCGCCGGTCCGACGCGCTGCGTGTCGCGATGCAGTTTCAGCAGGTCACCGGCCCGGTCATGGCCAAGGCGTCGGAGGATACCGCGTTCTATCGCTACGCCCGGCTGCTGGCGCTGAACGAAGTCGGCGGCGATCCTCGGCGCTTCGGGCTTTCCCTCGCGGGCTTTCACCATTTAATGCGCGAGCGGCAGCAGTCCTGGCCGCACGCCATGAGCGCCACCGCGACGCACGACACGAAGCGCGGCGAGGACGCCCGCATCAAGATCGCCATGTTGTCGGAGCTGCCGCGGCTGTGGGCGCAGTCGGTGACGCGCTGGTTCCGCTCCAACCGGTCGCGCCGAGCTGAGATCGATGGCAGTCCCGTCCCGGACCGCAACACCGAGTATCTGTTCTACCAGATGCTGGTCGGGGTCTGGCCGCCCGGCGTCGGGCCAACCGATACGGCGGGCGTGGCGGAACTGGCCGAGCGTGTACGCGGCGCGATGATCAAGTCGGTGCGTGAGCAGAAACTTCATTCGAGTTGGAGCAACCCGAACGACGCTTATGAAACGGCGCTCGAACGCTTTGTGATGATGGTGCTCGATGCCTCACGCCCCAATGCGTTCCTCGCCGATTTCCGCTCATTTATCGAGCTGATAGAGCGGCCGGCGGCGATCGCGTCGCTGGCGCAGCTCGCGATCAAGCTGACCGCTCCAGGCGTTCCGGACATCTACCAGGGCTGCGATTTGTGGGATTTCAGCCTTGTCGACCCCGACAACCGTCGCCCGCCAGACTGGTCACAGCGCCGCGCTTTGCTTTCCGAAATCGCCGAGGCGACACCGGAGGCGTTGCAGGCCGAATGGCGAGACGGGCGAGAAAAGTTGTTCCTGACACGCAAGCTTCTGCAACTTCGTCGAGAGTACCCGGCTCTCTTCGCCGAGGGCGATTACCAGCCGCTCTACGGCGAGGGTGGAAGAGGCGACGAGCATCTCTGCGCCTTCGCGCGCCGGCACGGCGAAACAACCCTGGTGCTCGCGGCGCCCCGTCTCGTCTATCGCCTCCACCAAGGCGGCGACCGGCCGAATTGGGGAGCAACGTTACTGCCCCTCCCTCACCAAGGCGATTGGCGCAACATCATCGACGGGTGCGTTTACGCCGATAGCGACCGCGTCCCGGCCGCGGAGCTTTTCCGCGAGTTTCCGGTCGCGGCTTTGCTGCATCACGATTGAGGGATGGTTTCGTTGCCGCGTTCCGATATTTCCGTGCAAAGGCGCTTGCCGATCGGCGCCGAGGCTCAACAAGCGTGCGGCGTGCATTTCCGCGTCTGGGCGCCCGCGGGCAAGGGCGTTTGGGTCGAGATCGAGGGTGGCCCGTCACTGGCGCTGAGCGCGGAGCCGGGCGGCTATTTTTCCGGGCTCGTCGCGGAAGCGGGCGTCGACGCCCGGTACCGGTTCCGTCTCGAGGGGCAGGCTCTGGCATTGCCTGACCCGGCGTCCCGATTTCAGCCAGAAGGGCCGCACGGCGCATCGCAGGTCGTCGATCCCGCGCGCTTTGCGTGGAGCGACGCCGGATGGCGCGGCATCCCGTGCGAGCGCCTGGTGATCTACGAGATGCATATCGGCACCTTCACCCCGGCGGGGACGTGGGACGCCGCGGCGGCTCATCTCCCAGCACTTGCCGAGTTGGGGATCACTGCCGTCGAGGTGATGCCGGTGGCCGAATTTCCCGGGAAATTCGGCTGGGGTTACGACGGGGTCGATCAGTTCGCCCCGACCCGGCTTTACGGTTCTCCGGACGATCTGCGTCGCTTTGTCGATCGCGCCCACCGGCTTGGGCTCGCGGTGATTTTGGATGTCGTCTACAACCATTTCGGGCCCGATGGGAATTATCTGCGGTCGTATTCGCCCGCCTATTTCAGCCAGCAGCACGGCACCGAATGGGGCGACGCAATCAATTTCGACGGTCCCGATAGCGGCCCGGTGCGCGAGTTTTTCATCGCCAACGCCGAATATTGGATCGAGGAATATCATTTTGACGGGCTGCGCCTCGACGCGACCCATCGCATCTACGACGATTCCGACGACCACATCCTCGCCGCGATCGGACGGCGAGTTCGCGCCGCGGCCGCCGGGCGCGAAACCTTTATCGCCGCCGAAAACGACGACCGGACGGTGCGTATCGCCCAGCCGCCCGTTGCCGGCGGGTACGGTCTCGACGGCTTGTGGAACGATGATTTTCATCATATGGCGCGGGTCGCGCTGACCGGGCGGCGCGAGTACTATTATCGCGACTTCACAGGGCATGCCGGCGAGTTTGTCGCCGTCGCCAAGCACGGCTATCTGTTTCAAGGCCAGGGCAGCGATCATCGCAGCTCGGCGACGCTCGACCTCCCCGCGGCAGCGTTTGTGAATTATCTCGAAAACCACGACCAGATCGCCCATTCGGGCGCGGGGCTGCGCGGGCACATGCTGTCGAGCCCGGGCTGTTGGCGCGCGATGACCGCCTGTTTGCTGCTATCGCCGGGAGTCCCGCTGCTCTTTCAGGGTCAGGAGTTTTATGCGTCGAGCCCGTTTCTCTATTTCGCCGACCACAAAGGCGAGCTTGCCCGGCTGGTAAGAAAGGGACGCGCCGAATATCTCGCCAATTTCCCGAGCCTGGCGTCACCGGAAATGCAGGCGCGGCTCGACGATCCGGCGAGCCCAGAGACATTCCGGCGTTGCGTGCTCGATCATAGCGAGCGCGAGCGTAATGCGATGGCGGTCGCGCTGCATCGCGACCTCATCGCGCTGCGCCAGACGATTTTCGCTCGCGGCCCACGGCATATCGACGGCGCGACGCTCGGCGATCAGGCCTTCGTCCTGCGCTATTTTGCGCAGGACAAAGGCGGCGATCTGCTGCTGATCGTCAATCTTGGGGCCGACCAACGACACGAGACCATCACCGAGCCGCTTCTCGCGCCGGTCGGCGGGCGGCCGTGGCGGCTCGAATGGTCGAGCGAGCATCCGGATTACGGCGGCGCCGGGATCTCGACGCCGGTCGCGGACGGTGGCTGGCACATCGCCGGCCATACGGCGATCGTTCTCACGGCCGGTGAAGCCTGATTTTTTGGCGGAGCAAACCCCGGGCGAGTCACACTACCTACACGCCGCTTTAGTCCAGCCGCCCCTGTCGGCGCACTCATCTCGCATCCACCCAGCCGGATTCGAGCGGCTCAGGCCCGGAATCGGGCTCGATCCCGCTAAGCTCGCGCAAATCGAAGGTTGGATGACCCTCCGCATCAGCCGAAATCGTGCCGGTGTAGCGCATGCCGCAGAGGATGTCGGCCGGCACGTAGGTCCGCGTGTCGACAATCGTCGTCGCCAATGTGCTGTCGTGGCCGGTTACGGAAACCCACACATGAACGTCATCCTCGACCAGCCGCGCGGCGTCGTAACCGTGGAGCGGGCTGGAGGTGCTGATCGGATGCATCAAGGTCCAGGTCAGCGGGAACAGCGGCGCCCGCGACCTGACCAACGGCAGCTCGTAGATCTGCCGCAGAACTTGTCCACCGGTCCGCTGGGCGCGAAGCATCCCGAGATGCGCCGAGGCCTCGGTGATCAGGCTGAGGCGCCCATTGGCGATCCGGATCATCAGCGTCGGCTGCCCGTTGTGGACGGCGATCACCGCGTTTGTCGCGTAACGGATCTGCGCCTTTGGTCGCGAGAAGCGGACAAAGAGCAATCCCGTCGTCAGCGCGGTAAACGCCACCCCGACCATCATCTCGGAGCCCGCAACGATGCGGCCGTAGTGATCGGCGGGATACATGTCGCCGTATCCGACGGTCGTCGCGGTCTCCAGACTGAAGAAAAACGTATCGGACAGCGAGCCCGGATGAGCATTCGCCAGCGGCACCGGGTCGACCAGATAAAGCAGCGCGAAAACGAGATTGATCGCCGCGAAGAGGGCGATCAGCGACAGCAGAAAACGCGGCCAGCTCAGCGCGACGGCGAAATAATACGGGTCGCGCCAGTCGAACCGCGCGACCCCCGTCTTCTTGATCGCATAATCGCCGACCAGCAGCGGCCGGCTCTTTTCACGACGCGCGCTTCTCATGACCGTCACGACTACGGATGTTCGGCGTAATAACGGCTCGCGGCGTCGATCTCCTGCGGGGTCATCGCCCGCGCGACGTTGCGCATCGCTTCGTCGATATCATTGCGCCGCGCGCCGCTGGCGAACGCTTCGAGCTGGGTGCGCAGATAAGCCACCGGCTGACCTTCGAGCCACGCCGCGCCGGCCTTAGCGCCGACTTCACCGTGACAGGCGCCGCAAGGCGCGATCCCGCGCAGTGGCGCACCGCTCGCGACGATGCGCGGCGGGTGGATCGCGCTGCTGTCGCTGAGCCGCGGCAGATAGGCGTAGTAAGCCGCAAGGTCGCGCATGTCGCTCTCGCTCAGATCGGCGGCAAGCGGCGCCATGACCGCGCTGACGCGCGCACCGGTCTTGAAATCGACGAGCTGCTTGTATATCGCGATCGAATATTGCCCGGCGAGATTGGGCGAATTGGCCTCGCTGAGCCCGCGCGCCCCGTGGCACATCGTACATCTGAGGGCCAAGGTCGCGCCGCGGCCGATCGACACCGCGTCCGCGCCGTCGAGCATTTGCGGGATCACCTCGACGCGTGTTGTCGGATGATCGGCGGCAACGATCTGCTCGCTCGATGCCGGCGTGTGCAGGAGGCCCGCGGCGCTGCAGATCGCGTCCCAAACGCCGCGAAAGCGCTCGCCGGGCTGTGCAAGCGGCAGCCACAAGAAGCCGATCAGGAAGCCGACGAGAGCAATCGCGGCGGCGAGCCCGACACTGGTGGTGAACCAGCGATTACGCAGCGAGGCGACGCGCTCTTCGCTCATCGCCGTTCGCCGACCATGATCGCCGGCACCGCCGTGCCGGGCGTCGCGATCGCGTGCGCGATCGGGAAGCCGTAATTGACGATCGTCAGCGCGATCATCAACCCCAGCCACAGCCCAAGCCCATTGAGCGCGGCCGGCACCCTGCGCGGCGGTCGCACCGCGACGCTAAAGCGATAGGCTTCCGGCTCGCTGCGCGGCGCGGTTTGACCGCACAGCAGCACGATGAAAAACAACACAGCCGACACCACGAGGATCGCGCCGCCGATCACCGACATGATGACCGGCACAGCCTCGCGGGCGATCTCCGGGTTGGTGTAGTCGTAAAACGCCATGCGTCGCGGCATGCCGAGAATACCGACCCAGTGCCACGGGAAGGTCAGCACGATCATGCCGATGCACCACAACCACAATTGAGCGCGCATCAGCCCCAAGCAGTCGAGCCCGCGCCCGGTCAAATGCGGCCAGGTGTCGTAAGCGATCACGAAATACATGATCACGATCGCGCCGGCGAAGATCAGGTGAAAATGGCCGGTAATCCATTGCGTGTTGTGGATCGTCGCATCGAGCTGGTAGCTCATATTGATGATCCCGCCGGCGCCGCCAAAGCCGAGCATGACAAAAGACAGCGCGATCCCCAGCATCGCTGGGTTGCGCCACGGCAGCGCCCCGAGCCAGCCGAACACGCCTTTCCCACCACGCAGCCGGCCGGCGATCTCGACCGACGCGCAGATCGTAAACACCGTCAGCAGCGTGGGCACGGTGACAAGCGCGGTGAACACCGAATGCAGGTATTTGAACCCGGCGCCGACCTGCGGGTCCTCGAATGTGTGGTGGATGCCGATCGGCATCGCGACGACGAGGAACAGGGCAAAAGAAATCCGCCCCATCGTATCGCTGAACAGCCGCCCGCCGATCGCTCGCGGGACAATCGTATAATAGGCGATATAGCTCGGGATCAGCCAAAAATAGACGATCGCGTGCAGGGTCCACGAAAACAAGACGCGGGCCAGTCCGGGGTCGATCGTGTCGCGCCAGCCGAGCGCCACCGGGATGATCTGAAACAGCACTTCGAGCGCGGCGCCGACCGCGGTCCAACCCCATAAAAGAGAGCCGGCGACCGTCGCGAACATGGGAAACGGCACTGGCGCGCCGGGATTGTCGCGCTTCCAGCGGTACAAATTCACCGACATCAGCGCGACCCAGATCCACGAGCCGACAACCACGAGAACAAAGCCGATGTAGTAGAAGGCATTGCCGACCATCGGCGGGTAGAAGGTGTAGAGCACCGACGCCCGGCCGAGCGCGATGGGAACAATCACCATGATTGTCCCGATCACCGCGAGCGCCCATCCGAACCACGCCCAGTGCAGGCCGATCAACGGGCGCTTGAGC
The DNA here is from genome assembly GCA_035570495.1 of Allostellaceae bacterium. Classification (GTDB taxonomy): domain Bacteria; phylum Pseudomonadota; class Alphaproteobacteria; order ATCC43930; family CGMCC-115725; genus DATARH01. The sequence continues at coordinate 26,450 of DATMLO010000235.1, forward strand.
GATTGCTCCGTCACGAAGTAGCCGAAGCCCATCGCGACCAGCGTCGGGAACACATAGGCCATCGTCGTGCCGTGCGCGGTGACCGAGCGGTAATAGAGTTCCGGGTCGCCGATCCACGCGGCGAGCGGGCTGCGGATGAACATCTGCCATTCGCCAAGCAGCAGCGCGCCGCCAAACCCGGCAAAGGCAAACCAGAAATGGGCGAGGACGAGGCGCTTGCCGGTCCACACGGCCGAACCGCCGGTGAGAAGCGTGACGAGGACTCTCCTGGTCCTATTCAACACAGCTCAGCCTCCTGTGCTGTGCCGCCAGCGCCGCGAACGCGGCCTTATCGACGATTTTGATCCTGGCCCACATCCCCTCGTGCCCGACGCCACAAAATTCGTGGCAGGGCATCAGCCGCTCGCCGGGCGTGTCGAAGCGCGCCCGCAGGCTCGAGATGTAGCCCGGCACCAGCATCAGGTTGACGTTGGTGTCGGCGACGAGAAAACCATGCACCACATCGGCGCTGGTCATGCGGAAGGTGACCAGGGTGTCGGTCGGCACAAGCAGGCAGGAAGGCGTAAACGAATATTGCTGACCGATCGCCCGCACCGTTACCGAGCCGTCGGGCTCGACGGCGCTGCCGAGGTTGCTTTCGATGAACTCGCCGGCGAGATGAAGCCTGCGAGGATCCACCGTCTCGACCCGCGCCTGCGGCACGGCCGCGTGGTGGATCGCCTCGAAGGTCGCGATCGCAACCAGCAGCACCATGAGCGCGACCATGACCGCCGCCCAGCGATGCTCGATCCGCTCGGCGTGCTCGGCGGCGGGATCGGGCGAAGGTGGTGCGGCCAAGTCGGTCATGACGCGACCGCGCGCGGCAGAAAGACGAGGAGATAAAACACAAACCACATCGCGATGACGGTCGCCGTCGCGAGCCCCGCGAGCACCATCGCGCCGATCGCGCCCGAGCGCAGGATCGCGTCCAACTCCGTCTCGTCGGGCGGAGCGGCGCCGTTATTCGGAGCGGGGTCTGAGTTCAGCATTGTCGGATCAGTCCAAGGGAACTTTGCGCAGCTCGTTGGCCTGGCCCGCCGAGACCGCGGCGCCCCGGTTGCCCCAGGCGGCGCGAATGTAGGTGACGACCGCGGCGATCTCGTCATCCGACAAGGTCTGCGCGAAGGGCGGCATGCCGTAAGGCTCGGGATTGCCCGCGGTGCCGGGCGGAAGGCCGCCATTGAGCACCATGCGGATCGGGTTGACGGCCGATTCCATCTGGATCGAAGGGTTGCCGGCGAGCGGCGGGTAATCGGGCGGCATACCGCGCCCGTCAGATCCGTGACAGCTCGCGCAGCGCGCCTGGTAGACCGTTTGTCCCAGCGTCATCAGCAGGCTGCTTTCCGACGTCGTGACACCAGAGCTTTCGGGCCCCGGCGGGCTGCCCTCGGCCAAGCTCTTGAGGTACAGCGCCATGGCGCGCACATCGGCATCGCTCAGGTATTGCAGGCTGTTGAAGGTCACTTCCGCCATCGGGCCGTAGACCGCGCCGCGGTGCGACACCCCATTGCGCAGCAAGCCGACGATCTCGTCGATGCTCCATTCGCCGAGCCCGGCCTCCTTGTTTGAGGTCAGCGAGGGCGCGTACCAGTTCTGCATCGGGATCAGCCCGCCCTGGAACGCCTTCGACTCGGGCGTGCCGCCGAGTGAATTGATCGGCGAGTGGCACATCGCGCAGTGCCCAAGCCCGCCGACCAGATAGGCGCCCCGGTTCCACTCGGCCGATTTGGCCGCGTCGGGCTGGTATTCGCCTTCGTTGAAATAGAGCGTGCGCCAACCGAGGATCAGCTGGCGGTTGTCGTAGGGAAACTGCAGATCGGTCGGCTTGTCCGGCTGGTTGACCGCCGGGACCGAACGCAGATAGGCGAAAATCGCATCGGAATCGGCGCGCGTCACCTTGGTGTACGACGCATAGGGCATGACGGGGTAGATCAGCCCGCCATCCGGAAAGCGCCCCTCGTGCATCGTCTTGTAGAAATCGTCGACGCTCCATTTACCGATGCCGGTCGCGGGGTCCGGCGTGATGTTCGACGAGTAGATGTTCCCGAACGGCGTCGCCATCGCCCGTCCACCGGCGAACAGCTTGCCGCCGGGATTGGTGTGGCAGGCAATGCAATCGCCGGCCTGGGCGAGGTATTCGCCCTTGACGATGAGGGCATGGTCGTCGGCCGCTGTGGCGACAGCCGGGAAGCCGAGGCCCGCTAGAAAGAGGGCGGCGAACAATAGCCACGAGGTGAGCCGGTCGATCCGCATGGCTCCCTCTCAGTGGGGTTCGCTGCCGCAGGCGAACGGCATCGCCAGCGTGCCTTGCGGGACCGGTGACGGGTCAGTCGGCATCGGTTGCGAAGCGAGATAGGCCGCAACCGCGGTCACATCGCTCTCGGTGAGGCTAGCGGCCACCAATTGCATGCAATCGGGCGCCGCGGCGGTGCGCGTGCCGTATCGGAACGCGCCGAGCTGCGCGCTGACATAGCTCGCGCGCAGCCCGACAAGCCCGGGGATGCCCGGCACCATTCCTGTCAGCTTAGGCCCGTGGCACCCGGCGCAAGCCGGCACGCTATGGGCCTGGTCGCCGTCGATGACCAAGGTCTTGCCGCGATCCAACACAGCGGCGCTGACGTCGGTGACCGCCGGCGGTGTCGGGGGCGGGCGCAGCGCGGAAAAATATTCAGCGATTTTTTGCAGATACGCTTCGTTCTGGTATTCGAGCAGGTAGTTCATCGGCGCGTAACGGCGACGCCCGTCGCGAAACGCGACCAGCTGGTTTTTCAGATAGCCCGCCGGTTTGCCGGCGAGACGCGGGAAATAGTCGTTGTCCGTCCCCTGTCCCTGCTCACCGTGGCATGGCGCGCAGGCGCGCACGCGCGCCTCTATCGTGTCGGGCGCCGTCGGCGTCTGCGGTGCTTGGGCAAACGCCGCCGAGCCAATGGTCGGCAGAGCCACCACCGCTAAAACCCGAAGAACCGCGCGACCAACCGACGGCCGCGCGATTTTACCGGTTATCGCCTTCATCGTTCGCGGTGACGGAGGTGGGGGCTTCGGGCATGGGGGCTGCCTCTTCGCCGGATGGCGTCTGGGAATACTAGCGCCGACAACTAAGCCGCGCGATCGGTCACTTCATCGATCCGATCAATCATGGCGAGCGAACTCCACGCGGCGAGATGCCGGTTCGCGACCACGACGAGATGAGATTGTTGCCAATCGTACAGGTCGCCGACCAGTTCGATCGAACAGCCAATACCGTATTCGCCCGCGAGCTTTCGGAGCGGCCGCGCGCAATTCTCCTCGCGAAGCGGATCGTCAAATTGGACGATGACTTGCTCGAGCATCCAACCGTTCCGGTCGGCGCTGGCGCGCACCGCGATGGAAATCTGTGAGCCCAGCGCCATCATCAATAGCGACTGTGGGTCCGGCCCGGTATCGCCGCCGCCTTCCGCCGCCGAACGGTCGGCGAAGAGAGCGTGGCGACCGGCCAAGATAAGCTGCTGGTGCGGATTGTTACCGGTTTCAGCCACGATGACTTGTCCGGAATGGAACGGGGCGTTCCGAGTCCGCAGGCAGTCGAAGTTGATGTGAAGATCCATGTGGCTTCTCCCGGCAAGTGACGGCCGCTCACCGATAGAGCGACGCTAGCGATTGGGTGAAGGTTAGAGGCGATTGGTGACCACGCGAAGACGTGCCGAATGAGAGATACTCTTCCGCGCCGCGCACGTGTTCCGGGAGCATCGGGCAAGGCGCAGCGCCCGGTGCGGGGCGATCTGAGGATCGTCCCGCGCCGGGTGGTCATGGTCGGATAAAGGGAGCCGTGCAATGTCGCGTAAGCGACCAGCCGCGGCGCTCTGCCGAGAGGCTGGCTAGCTAACTCACCAGCTTGAGGAGCGCCGTGGCGCCGGCGGCGGACGAGGCCGGGTTCTGACCGGTGACCAACCGTCCGTCGGTGATGACGAAGCTCTGCCAATCGGCCGCCTTCTGGTACCGACCGCCGAGCCGGCGTAGCTCGTCTTCGACAAGAAACGGCACCACGTTGGTCAGGTGGACCGCCTCCTCCTCGCTATTGGCAAATCCGGTGACGCGCTTGCCCTTGACCAGCGGCTGTCCGTCGATCGTTACCTTGTGCAGCACGCCGGGCGCATGACAAACAGCGGCGACCGGCTTCCCCGCGTTCCAGAAGGCTTCGATCAGACTGATCGAAACCGGATCGTCGGTCAGATCCCACATCGGCCCGTGGCCGCCGGAATAGAACACGGTGTCGTAGTCTTCAGCCCCGACATCCTTCAGCTTGACCGTATGCGCGAGCACCTCTTGGGTTTTGGGGTCTCGCTTGAAGCGTGTCATGGCATCCGTCTGGTTTTCGGGCAGATCGCTCTTTGGGTCGATGGGCGGTTGTCCGCCCTTGGGCGAGGCCAGAGTGACTTCGACGCCCGCGTCCGTGAACACGTAATAGGGCGCGGCGAATTCCTCCAACCAGAAGCCCGTGGGCCTCCCCGTTTTGCCCAACACATTATGCGAGGTCAAAACCATCAGAATCTTCATTTGCAATACTCCTTGTCTCTTCAATCGATTTAACAATCAACGCGCTGTTTTATTGAATGATCAGCGTCGAACATTCTGTGTTTCACGACACGGAAGAATGACGCAGCGCGTGCCTGCTCGACACCCTGCAACTGTGATTGTCGAGAACCCTAAGGTCGCTGAGCCGCGACCAACAAAAACATGGGCCGATCGAGCTCTTTGGCCCAATGCGGGTTGGCGCTGATCTGCTCGTCGGTCGGGCGCCATTCTTCGACATGGGTAATCGTAAATCCCACGCGGATCAGCGAATTGAGGGTGGTGCCGATCGTGCGGTGGTGCTTGACGACCCCCGGAGCGAACCAATCGGTCGTGCGCGGCCCTTCGCGGAGATAACCGTCAAGTGGCCAAGTCTCACGCCCGTCGCCTTCAATCGACCAACCGGGATGCGACGGCGCCATGTAGATCGGATGCTCGGTCGAGAAGACGAGGCGTCCGCCCGGCTTGAGCGCGCTGTGTACCTTCGCGACAAACGCCCCAACGTCTTTTATGTAATGCAGCGCCAGCGAGCTGTAAGCGACATCGAACGACGCTTCGGGAAGGTCGAAGCTTTCCAAATCTGCTCGTTCGTAGATGATCCCGGCGGCTGAGGTCGTTGCCTTGGCCTGCGCCAGCATCTTCTCCGACACGTCGAGCCCGAGAACGCGCCCAGCCCCTTGTTCCTGCGCCCAGCGACAGAACCAGCCATATCCGCACCCGAGATCCACCACGCTCAGCCCGCGCAGATCCGGCAATAGAGCCCGCAAGGCCGGCCACTCCGGCGCGCCGTCCAGGCCCTCCACCGAACGGCGCAGCTGGCTGTAGCCCTTATAGAATTGGGGATCGTCGTAGATATTCTGCGTCACCGCCTCGTCCGCGCCTGTCAGGTCAAGCGCGCCTCACGCCGTAGAATTGCGGCCAACCGTCATGCACATCCACGAGAGATTTCTGGAATGCCGTGGGCTGGAAATACATGCCAAGCGGCACGTAGCTCGGGTTCTGCCAGAAATGCGCCTGCATATCGCGGCAAAGCTTTTGTTGCGCGGCGAGATCGGGCGCCGCGAACCACTGATCGCGCAACGCCTCCATGTCGGGGTCGGTCGGCCAGCCAAACCAGGAATTGGCGCCGCTGGCGCGGATCGCGATGTTCGGCCCCGGCGAGATATTCGTGAAGCCGCCGAGATAGGTATAGAAAATATTCCAGCCGCCTTTGTCCGGCGGCTCCTTCGACGCGCGGCGCGACACCACCGCACCCCATTCGAGCGCCAGAAGGTCGACATTCATCCCGATCTTCTGCAGCACATCGGTGGCCACCGACGCCTCGGCCCAGATGGACGGGATCGTCGTCGCCGCGAGGACGACGATTTTCTCGCCGTTATAGCCAGCGGCGGCCAAGTCCTGTTTGACCTTCGCGTAATCCTGCGCGCCGCGGGTGTTCTCGACGCCGACATCGCTCGCCAGCGGCGTCCCCGGCACAAACAACCCGACATCGGTCTTCATCAGGTCGGGCGCGGCGCCGGCAAAGGCGGTGATCACGTCTTTCTGGTTGATCGCCGACAGCACCGCGCGGCGCACCGCCGGCTTGTCGAACGGCGGATGGAGATGGTTGAAGCGCAGGCAACCGACTTCGCCGGTCTTGTCCTTCACCGTCACGGTCAGGTTCGCATCGCCCTTCAGCCGCGGGACGAGATCGATCGTCGGATTCTCCCACCAGTCGACCTCGCCGCCTTGCAGCGCCGCGGCCGCGGTAGCGGCGTCGGGGATGAAGTTCCACAGGACCCGATCGAAATGGACGATCTTGGGGCCGGCATTAAAGCTGGGAGTGCCGCTGTCGCGCGGCACGTAGTCGGCATTCTTCTCGATGACGACGCGCTGACCCGGAACGCGCTCGGCGGCGATGTACTTGAACGGACCGCTGCCGATCGCCTCGCTGATCTGTGTGTTGGCGTCGGTCTTGGCGAGCCGCTCGGGCATCATCGCGCAATAGATCTGCGCTAGCGCGTAGCTGAGCAGCGGAAACGGGGTTTTCAGGCGGAAACGAATGACCTTGTCGGAGGGCGCGGTGACCTCGTCGGTCCGCGCCATCAGCGCCGTGCCCATCGCGTCGCGTCTGCCCCAGCGCTGAATCGTGGCGACGCAATCGCGCGCGAGCACCGGCGTCCCGTCATGAAATTTAAGACCGTCACGCAGCGTGATCTCCCACTGCTTGCCGTCGTCGGAGACCGTGTGGCCGGCGGCCATTTGCGGCTGCACATTGAAGTCGGCGTCAAAGCCGTAGAGCGTGTCGTATACCGCCAGCGAGAAGTTCCGCGTGATGTCCGCCGTCGTCCAGACCGGGTCGAAAGAGGCCAGATCCGCATGCGGCACAAAATTGAGCGTGCTCTGAGCCTCGGCGCGAACGATGCCCGGCATCGCCATCAATGCCGCACTCGCCAGGCCGGATTTCAAAACGTCTCGGCGCTTCATGGCTGATCTCCCCCGTCCTTCAGTCAACCGAGCCGATCCAACAGCGCCTTCGCTTCTTTCAGCTTCGCCGCGGAAAAGCCTTCGGTGAAACGCTGATACACCGGCGCGAGTACGGCGCGCGCCTCGGCCTCGCGTTGCTGACCGTACATCAGTTCCGCCAGGCTCGTCGCGGCGCACAGCTCCCAATAAAGCGCCTGCTGTTGGGCCGCTTTGCTCATCGACTGCCGAAACAAATCCTCGACCGCCGCCGCGTCACCCAAACCGCGCAGCGCGAGCAGCTCGCCCTTGGCCCGCAGGATCTCCGGCATAAACCATCGGCAGTCGGTTTGGTCGACAAAGCGCAATGCTTCTTCGATCTCGGCAAGCCCCTCATCCAGACGGCCCGTGGCCGTCAGCGCCGTGGCGAGCTCGATCAGAAAGAAGGGATAGAAGAGAAGATAGCTTGTGGCCCGCATCTCCATCAAACCGCGACGAAGCGGATCGAGCCCGCTTTCGGGGTCGCCGCGCTTTGCCGCGAGACTGCCGCGGATGCAAAGACCGACGGCATGGAATGGGTGCAGCGCATGCTTATAGGCGTGATCGATGAGCTCCTCGCTGTAGCGCTCGGCCGTTTCCAAATCACCAAGGTTCAGGAAGACCAGACCGGCCTCCCACGCGAGGGCGATGCACAACACGATCGGCCGGTTTGTGCCGCGGGCTTCGTCAACGGCATTCGTTGCTATCTCGGCGGCGGTATCCAACAGCCCGAGGGACAACAGGCTCGCCGAGAGGTGGCCAAAAGCCGACGCCCTTAGATCATTGACGAACCGAACCATGTCCCGATCGCGGGCTTCGATCGGATACCGGTCGATCGCCCGCTGGAGCCGGGCGCTGGCTTCGCGGTGCTCCGCCAAATAAAACTGCGTATGGCCAAGCAGCCAGTCAGCCGTCGCTTGGGAGTGCGGGTCGCAATCGCGAGCAACCTCTTCGTATTGCCGGGCGTATGCGAGCGCGTCGTTTATGACCATCGAGCGGGCGGAGAAAAGCCAAAGACCGTGAAACGCCCGTTGCTGATAGTCGAAATCGGCAAGTTCCCGCGCCAGCGCCAACGCCCTCATCAGCGCGTCGCGCGCAGGTGCGATCATTCCCCTCGTGTAGATCAGCGCCATCCCAAAGCTGCACTGCAGGAGCATTTCGGTCCGCGTACCGGCGGCGTCGCCGATTTCCGCCAGCGCCTTGCCAGCCCACTCTCGCGCCTCGGCGAGCAGTGACAGCGACGTCCAAAAATCCGACGCGACAGCAGCTATCTCGACGCCCAGGGCGGTGTCGCCGTCGTTGGAAAACGCCCAGTTCAACGCGGCGCGCAGATTGTCGGTTTCACGGCGATAGCGGCCAAGATCGTCGAGCGCCGACTGAAGTCGCCCCTCAGTCGCGAACGGCGCGAAAAAACCCACATAAAATTCGGCGTGACCCCGCGAAGCCCGAGCCGCGTCACCGCTTTCTAAGAGCTTGTCGAGAGCGTACGCGCGGGTGCTCTCAAGCAGTCGCCAACGCGCGGCCGGCTCCGATTTTTCCGCCACGACAAGCGACTTGTCGACGAGGTTGGCGATCCCTTCCAATGTCACCGAAAGATCGTGACCGAACCCCCGCATAACCGCTGCCGCCGCGTCCAGCGTGAAGCCTGCGGGGAACACCGCCAGGCGCCGTAACAATTGACGCTCGGCTTCGAGGAGCAGCCCGTAGCTCCAGTCCAGCGTCGCGCGAAGCGTCCGGTGCCGCGGCAGCGCGGTACGACGTCCCCCGACCAACAAGGCAAAGCGGTCTTGCAAGCCGCTCGCCACCTGTTCCACCCCAAGACGGCTGCTCGTGCCGCCGCGAACTCGATCGCCAATGGGATACCGTCGAGGTGGCGGCATATCGCGGCTATCGAGGAAACTTTGTCGGGATCGGCCAAGAACTCGGAATCGAGCGATTTTACGCGGGTGACAAACAGCTCAACGGCGCTGTGATCAAGGATGGTGTCCACGTCGTCCTGTGCCGGCACTTCAAGCGGCGGGACGCGGTAGACGTATTCGCCGTCGATCCGCAGGACCTCGCGGCTTGTCGTGAGAATCGAAATGCGCGGACAGAGACGAACCAGCATTTCAGCCAGGTTCGCGGCGGCGTCGATGACGTGCTCGCAATTGTCGAGGATCAGCAGCAAATTTTTGTCACTGATCGCGCGGGCAACCGACACGGCGGAGACATCACCGACCCCCAGATTCAGGCCTAGTACGCCCGCGACGGTCGAGGGGACCAGCTCAGGATCGGACAGGGACGCCAGCTCGGCAAGCCAACCGCCATCGGCGAACTCACCTTGAAGACTGCGCGCGACATCGAGTGCGAGCGTCGTTTTGCCGATTCCGCCGGGCCCTGCCAGGGTCACGACGCGGTAGGCCGAGAGCAGGTCGCGTAAGAGACCGACAGTAACGGATCGGCCAATGACCGGGGCTACAGCCACCGGCAGATTGCTCGCCGCGTCTTTCTGAATTCGTTTCGCCCGCGGAAAGGGAACCACCGACGAGGTTGCGGGCTGGCGATGCTGGGCCGTCCAGTCGCCAAGCAAGCGATACCCGCGCCCCGATTCCGTCTTCAATAACCCCCGGTTTGATCCAAGCGCCTTGCGAATTGCCGAAATGTGCACTTGGAGCGCGTTGTCGTTGACGATCGCGCCTGGCCAGACGCGCCCCATCAGGGCGTCTTTGGTCACCAGTTCACCGGCGGCCGCAGCAAGCACTTCGATGATCTCAAAGGCTCGTCCGCCGATCGGGACCGCGGAGCCGGAGATCCGAAGCTCACGCCGGACAAGGTCGATTTCGCAATCGCCCGCGGCATAAACCGATTGGAGGCCCATCGCGGGCATGACCCTGTCTCGCCGTGATTAAGTAGTTTTCAGGTCTATTCACAAACTACGACAGCCGCAACAACAACGTGAATATCGCGCACACCGCTTTTGCGACGACCACAGACGAGGAATAAGAATTTAGTTACAGACGATTTACACAGGCTGCTTCAGCCAAAGAGCTTTTTAAGATTATTCACAACCAACTCAGGATTTCCTCGGTGCCTCCCATTACACATGGGTTGGAGGCAACCATAAACCCGAGGAGGACCCGATGGACCGCATTGACGCGATGAAGGTATTCGTCGCCGCACTCGATGAGGGCAGTCTTGCCGGAGCCGGTCGCAAACTCGGCCGCTCACCAGCCGCCGTAAGCCGCGCGGTCGCGTTTCTCGAAGACCATGTCGGCGTGCCACTGCTTCACCGCACGACGCGGTCGAACAAGCTCAGCGAGGTGGGCGAGCGCTACGCCACCGCCTGCCGGCGCGTGCTGAGCGACCTCATGGAGGCCGACACGCTGGCGTCGAGCGAGCGATCGGCGCCGCGCGGCATTGTTGTTGTCAGCGCACCAGTCGTCAGCGGCGAAGAGATGCTGCGGCCGATCGTCGACGATTTTCTCGACACGTTTCCGACCGTGTCCGCGAGGCTTCTTCTGGTTGATCGTCCGCCGAACATGATCGATGAGGGCATCGACATCGCGCTGCGGATGGAGCATCTCCCGGATTCGTCGATGATTGCGGTGAAGGTCGGCGAGGTGCGGCGGGTGATCGTCGCGGCGCCCTCGTATCTCGCCAAGCATGACCCCATCAACGAACCCGGCGATCTGTCGCAGCATCAGATCATCGCCCTGAGCCATTTCGGTGTCAGCTCGTGGAGCTTTCCCCCGGCGAACGGATCGTCGATCCCGCGCACGGCGCAGTTCACACCGCGCGCGGTGGTCGACAGCGTGCGCGCGGCGATTGCTTCGGCGGTCGACGGCCGAGGGGTGACGCGAGTGTTCTCCAACCAGATCGCCGACCATGTGCGAGGGGGCCGGTTGCAGATCGTCCTGGGCGCGGAGGAAACCGCGCCCGTGCCGGTCAATCTCGTGCTGCCGGACGGCCGCTTGTCATTGCCCAAGGTGCGCGCCTTTGTGGACTACGTCGTACCGCGTCTGCGGACGCAGTTCGCACGCCTCGCCGTGAGCATCGGCTCCTGAGCCGGCGCTTTTCGACCGGCGAGCGAAATGTCCATCAATCGGAAGAGTGTCTATCGGCTGCCGGCCATTCGTTTTGCCGGGGGAAAATCCCACCTCATCTTCACCGGATGATTTCCGGTTCGACAATCCCACCGGAGGATCAAAATGCAACTCACAGGCTTTGTTTTGACCGCGGCTTTGCTCGCGACACCGTTGGTTTCCGCGACCGTGCTTGCGGCCGACGCGAATGTTCCGTCGCGTGACGCCGACACGATCCGTCTCGCCAGCGCCTGCCCGCCGAATACTCACTGGACCGATGCGGGCTATACCAACGGCGGCAAGTGGCGCGTCGCGCATTGCGCCAAAGACGACGGCACGGACTAAAAATCGCTGCGCCCGGGAGGCGTCGCGGCTTTTGCCGTGACTCTTCCCGGGAGCCTGTTTGATCCTCGATCGCTCGACCCGATCAGACGACCGGTGTCGGTAACTCTTTCCCGGAAAAATGCGCCGCGAGGTTGGCCAGGACGAGATCGGCCATGGCTCGGCGGGTTTCGACCGTCGCGCTCGCCTGATGCGGCAGCAGGACGACATTGTCCATCTTCCACAGCGCCTCCGGCACGTTCGGCTCATGCGCGAAGACATCGAGCCCGGCGCCACCCAGCCGCCCCTCCACCAGCGCCGCGACCAGCGCCTCCTCATCGACAATACTGCCGCGGGCGACGTTGATCAAAACGCCCTGCGGGCCAAGCGCGTCGAGCACTTGGCGATTGACGATGCCATGCGTCTCCGGCCCGGCGTTAGCGGCGACGACGAGAAAATCCGAGTCCCGCGCGAGCTCGTCGAGCTGCGGCACGAAACGATACGCGACCTCGACCGGATGCCGCTCGCTATAGGCGATTGGCATGCCGAACCCTTCGGCGCGCCGGGCGATCGCGCGGCCGACATGACCAAGTCCGAACACGCCCAGCCGCTTGCCGCTCACCTTCGCCGAGAGCGGCAGATGCGCGTGCGGCCATCGCCCCTCGCGAGCGAAACGATCGGCGACGCAAATTCGCCGCGATACCGCCAACATCAGGCCGAGGGCCAGATCGGCGACATCGTCGATCAGCACCCCTGGGGTCGTGGTAACTCGCACGCCACGAGCACGGGCGCGTTCGAGATCGACCGCGTCGGTGCCGATCCCGTTGATCGCGATGATCTCGAGGTTCGGCAACGCATCGAAGACGTTGTTGGCGACGCCGTGCGCGCCCCCCGTGGCGATTCCCCGAACGGCGGGCGCGATCTCGGCGACGAGGGCCGCGGGATCCTTGGCCTGGAACAGCCGGTGCACGCGATAGGCGGCGTCGAGCTGTGCCTCGACCTCGGGCATCATCGGTTCGATCAACAGGATTTCAGGCTTCATGCGGAGCCTCCAGCATGGGGTTGGTGATGCACCGCCAACGCGGCGGTGACGTCCTCACGCCGTTGTTCGCCGCCGACCGCCAGCGTAATGATGCCGCTGATGAGCAGCGCGCCGGCCATCAGTACATACGAGACTTTCGGGGTACCGGTAGCGGCGTCGAGCCACCCGACGGCGTAGGAGCCGACAAACGACCCCAGTGCCCCAAAGCTGTTGATCAAGGCAATCGCGCCGCCGGCGACATTGCGCGGCAGGCGCTCGGCAATCCAGGCGAAGTAGGGGCCATATGGCGCGTACATCGCGCCGCCCGCGATCGCCAGCAGGACGAAGCTGACCCAGAAATTCGACTGGCCGAGCAGGAACGACCCGGCGAAAGCCAGCGCGCCGATGATAAGAAACGGCCAGACAAAGGCTTTGCGGCTCTGCGTGCGGTCTGAATAATGCGAGGCGATGAGCATCAACAGCGCCGCCAGCAGGTAAGGCACCGCCGCCAGCCAGCCAACCTCGACGATGCCGATCTGGTTGCCCGACCGCAGGATCGAGGGCAGCCACAGCACGAAGCCGTAAACGCCGATGCTCCAGCAGAAATACTGGATCGCCAGCGCGATCACGAGCGGTGTGCGGAACGCCTCGCCGTAGTTT
>DATMLO010000236.1:0-54276 GCA_035570495.1 Allostellaceae bacterium
CCGCGCCGCAGCGGCGTCGGTGACGGTCATTTGAGAGGCTGCATAACGAGATCGCGTCCTTCGAGACGGCTGCTGCGCAGCCTCCTCAGGATGAGCAAATATTTGAGAATGGCATCTAGAAAAGCCCTCATCCTGAGGCGCCTCGCGCAGCGAGGTCTCGAAGGACGCAAAACACCGCGTCCAGTCCGAATATTCCCTAGCGCCGGCCGAACAGCCGCTCGATATCGGCGAGCGCCAGGCTCACATAGGTCGGGCGGCCGTGATTGCACTGGCCGCTATTGGGGGTCGCCTCCATCTGGCGTAGCAGCGCGTCCATCTCGGCTTGCGACAGCCGGTTGCCGGCGCGCACGCTGGTGTGGCAGGCGAGGGTGCCGCAGACGCTGTCGATGCGTTCCTTCAATGACAGCGTCGCGTCCCATTCCGCCAGCTCCCCGGCAAGGTCGCGCACCAGCGCGGCGATCTCGAGGCCAGGGAGCAGCGCCGGCACCTCGCGCACCACCACCGCGCCCGGTCCAAACCCTTCGAGCACCAGGCCGAATTCCGCGAGCTCGTCGCCACGCGCAACCAGCCGGGCGGCGAGCGACGGGTCGAGCTCGACGACTTCGGGCAACAGCAGTGCCTGGCGAGCGACGCCGCGCGACGCCAGCGCCGCTTTCATCCGCTCGTGGACGATGCGCTCATGCGCGGCGTGCTGATCGACCAGCACGATGCCGTTGGCGGTCTCCGCGACGATGTAGGTGCCGTGCAGCTGCGCGCGGGCATTGCCAAGCGGCGTTTCCGCCTCATCGCCGCGCGGCACCTCGCCGATCTCGGCGCCGGGCTCCGCCAACTCCGCCGCGCCGGGGGTGAGAAAGGCGTTGCCGGTCTCGTAAAGACCGGGCGTGCGCAACGGCAGCGCGAAGCGCGGCATTTGCGGCGCGCCGGCACCGTTTCCCGGCCGAAACGCGGCGAGCGCGGTGGTCGCTACCGTCGTCGAGGCGCGCTGCCCGGCGGCGTCAAGCGCATGACGCAGCGCTCCGACGATCAACCCGCGAATGAGACTCGCGTCGCGAAAACGGATTTCCGCCTTGGCCGGGTGTACGTTGACGTCGATCTCGGCGGCCGGCCCGTCGATGAACAGCGCCACGACCGGGTGGCGGTCGCGTGCGAGCACATCCTGATAGGCGGCGCGCACGGCGCCGACCAGCAGCCGGTCGCGCACCGGACGGCCATTGACGACCAAATACTGGTCGCGCGGCAGGCCACGGTTCAAGGTCGGCAGGCCAATGCGGCCGGTGAGCCGGAAACCCTGCCGCTCGGCGTCGATGGGGATCGAGTTTTCAGCGAAATCGCGTCCGAGCAGCGCCGCGAGCCGGGCGCGGCGCGGGTCGTCGCCGCTGAGCGTCCCGGTCTCGGCCGCGAGACGCAGCAGCACCCGCTCGTCATCGCCAGTCACGGTGAAGGCGATCGCCGGGTAGGCCATCGCCAGGCGCTTCACGGTGTCGACCGCCTGATCGCGTTCGCTGCGTGGCGTCTTCATGAATTTGAGCCGCGCCGGGGTCGCGAAAAACAGGTCGCGCACCTCGACGCGGGTGCCGGGCGGGTGCGCCGCCGGCACCGGCGCGTGCTTGTCGCCGGCCTCGACTCGAATCTCCCAGGCCGAATCGGCATGCGCCATGGGCCCTCGGGGACGCGAGACAATGCGGAGCCGGCTCACCGCGCCGATCGACGGCAACGCCTCGCCGCGAAAACCGAGCGCGGCGATCTCGGCGAGATTGTCGTCAGGCAGTTTCGAGGTGCAGTGCCGCTCGACCGCGAGCGACAGCTCATCCGGGGTCATGCCGGCGCCGTTATCGCCAACCGCGATAAGGGTTTGCCCGCCATCATGCAGCGTCACGTCGATGCGGTCGGCGCCGGCATCGATGGCGTTTTCGACAAGTTCTTTAACGGCGGCCGCCGGGCGCTCGATGACCTCGCCCGCGGCGATGCGGTTGACGAGCACAGGCGGCAGTTGGCGGATCGGCATTATCGCCAATTTTACGCGATGCATCCCGATCGCGGGAAACTTTTGGCCGATGAATGGGTTGATGAAGTGGCGGGGGATTGTCGTCAACGATCCCTTAACGATTGGCCGGCCATGGTTAGCTGCTGCTTGTCGGAGATTTTCCCGTGTGGAAGACGCAAGACTATATGCGACGACACTGGCCGACCCTGCAGATCCCGCTGCTGGGTATCGCGATCGGCATAGTCCTGTTTTTCGCGGTGAGCACGCTGAGCCCGCATCCCGGCGACACTTGCGGTCGGCTCGGGCAGATCGCCGAGGAATGGCAGCTCGGAATGCCGACCCGGACACTGATCTGCAGCGCCACAATAAGCGGCGACCTGCGGTACAACCGCGCGATCATCGACGAGAAGAAGACGGCGGAGCGCTGACCCGCCGCATCGCGACCGCCAGCGTGATCGCCAGTGCCGCGCAGCCGAGCTGCACACCCAAAAGCCAGTAGAGCGGCATCAGCGCCAGCGGCGCGAGCCAGACCGCGAAGAGCATGTCGCGCTCGTAGCGCCCAAAACCGTCGCGCAAGCCGAGAATCGCGAGAAACCCGAGCGCGACCGCGAGCCACGTCCAGTCGTACGTGAACAGATAGGGCGACACCAGCAACGAGCCGACCAGCAGCACCGCGGCACGTGCCTCGAACGGCGCGTCTTCCCGGCGCCATGCGCGCCAAACGCAGATCGCGGCGGCGAGTGCGGCCATCGCCTGTACCAGCATCGCCAACTTAGACGGCGCTCCGAGCGAAAGCAGCAGCACGTAGGGGCTCGGCATCTGGCCCCACGGCAACCCGGCGCGATCGACGATGTCGCGCAACGTCGGCAAGTCGTGCAGAAAGGCGAGCATTGTCGGCCAACCGAAAGCGACCGCTCCGGCGAGACTGAACAACACCGCCGTCACCGCCGCCGACACCAGCGCCTGCCAGCGTCTTCCGGCGATAAAGGCGATTGGAAACATCACGCCGAGATGCGGCTTGATCGCGAGCAGTCCGATCAGCATCCCGGCAAGCCACGGTCTTCGATCGAGCTGCACTAGCGCGAAGCCGGCGAGCCCAGCGGTCAAAAACCCGTTCTGGCCGTCGACAAAATTGACAAGCCCGGCCGGGGTCGCGGCCGCGACGAGCCAGGCGCGCGGGTCGCGGAACAGCGCGCGCACCAGCCCGGCCCACAGCGCCGCCGTCGCCCCGCTAAAAACGATCAGCGCCGCTGGGTAGCTCAGCAGCCCCAGCGGCAGCACCAGCAGCAGGAAGGTCGGCGGGTAGTGCCACAGGAACAGCGTGTCGCCCATCGCCGGCACCGCTTGATGCTGCGCTGCGGCGATCGCGGCCGGGTCAAACGCGGCAGCGGGGATGCCGTCGACGGCCAGCCGCGCGGCGCTCCAGAACGTGATGAAATCGTAGCCCACCGGTTTGTCGTGCGGATCGACGAGGCTTGGCAGCGAGCGCGCGATCCACCACAGCGCCGCCGCCCCCATGATCGTAACGATCAGCAGCGAATAGACGCGGATGCGCTGCTCGGTCAGCCAATGCGGCGCGGGTTCGACAGCTTGCTCGGCCATTGGCGAGAAGGTTAGGGGCTTATGGTTTCCCGCTGGTTAACCATCACCGCCTGCGCCTTGACAGGCCGCACATTTCTCTTGTGGAGTGGCGGTCCCGGCGTAGCGAAACGACCGCCGGAGAGGGGCGCAGATGGCGGCGACGCTACCAAAGAATACAAGCGGGGAACGCGAGACGACGGGACTGACCACGGCCGATTACCTCGCGCGGGTCAAGGCGCTGGCGCCGGCGCTCCGGGCGTCTGCCGCCGAGATCGACGAGCGCCGCGAATTACCCGCCGCAATCGTCGACAAGTTCGTCGAGGGCGGCTTCTTCCGTCTCCTGCTGCCGCGCGCGCTCGGCGGCGCGGAGCTGTTGCCCGCCGATTACGCGCCGATCATCGAGGCGATCGCCGAGATCGACGCGAGCGCCGCGTGGTGCCTCAACCAGAATGCCGGCTGCTCGATGACCGCGGCCTATTTCGCGCCGGAAGTGGCCAAGGACATCTTCGGCGGGCCGCGCGGCATCCTCGCCTGGGGACCTGGCCCCGGCGAAGCGCGCGTCGTCGCTGGCGGCTACAGCGTGACGGCGCAATGGGCCTTTGCCAGCGGCAGCCATCACGCCAGCTGGCTCGGCTGCCACGTGCCGGTGGTCGAAGCAAATGGCCAGCCGCGCCTCGAGGCCGACGGCACGCCTGCGGTGCGCACGCTGGTCTTCCCCAAATCAAAGACCAAGTTCACCGATATCTGGCACACGATCGGCCTGCGCGGCACCGGTAGCGATCAGTACGCGATCAAGGATTTGTTTGTCCCGGAGGCTTATTCGCTGCGCTCGATCGCCCGCAATTCGCCCGAGACGCGACGGGAGGCGGGGCTGCTCTATTCGTTCTCCAGCCTGTCGCTCTACGCGGCGGGCTTCGCCGGCGTGGCGATGGGTTGCGCGCGCTCGACGCTCTACTCGTTCATCGAGCTGGCGC
This sequence comes from Allostellaceae bacterium, assembly GCA_035570495.1. GTDB lineage: Bacteria > Pseudomonadota > Alphaproteobacteria > ATCC43930 > CGMCC-115725 > DATARH01. Next base: position 4,540 of record DATMLO010000236.1, read on the forward strand.
GCGACAAAATTCCGCGCGGCGCGCGCGTCACGATGCGCAACAACAACGTCATCCAGCGCGATGTCGCGCTCGCCGACGCACGGCTCTCATCGGCCTATGGCCATCTGATCCGCAGCCTCGAAGACATCACCGAGGCGGTGCGCGAGCGCGGCCACATCACCCTCGACGAGCGCATGACGATCCGCCTGACGGCGACCTTCTGCATCCACACCGCACTCGAAGTGACCGACATCCTCTACCAGGCGGCCGGCGCCACGGCGATTTTCAACGAGAACCCGTTCGAGCGGCCGTGGCGCGACGTGCACTCGGTGTCGCAGCAGCTGCAAGGTCGCCAGGTACATTTCGAGACGGTCGGCGCGCATATGATGGGGCTGGAGCCCGATACCGGCTGGCTCTGACCCTCAGGGCGACGCGAGGTCGCCCTTCAAGGTCGGCACATAGCCCTTGCGCGGGTATTCCTCGGTGTAGCTGCGGAAGCCGTGTTCGCTGGCTTCGTGGTGCGGGTAGGCGCGCAGCTTGCCAACATCGATGTCGATACCGAGACCGGGCGCGGTCGGCAGGTCGACCCAGCCGCCGTCCCGCCTGAGACCGACGCTGGCGATCTCGCCGCAGCGCTCCTCGAAATTGACGAAATACTCGGTGATCTTGAAGTTGGGGATCACCGCCGACACCGCGACCGTCGCCGCGAGGCCGATCAGCGGCGAGTTGTAGTTATGCGGCGACATGACGACCGCTTGCGGCTGGGCCATCACGCAGATGTCCAGCAGCGCCGAGATGCCGCCGATCGCGCAGATATCGGGGTTGAGGATGTCCGCCGCACGTCGGCTCAGACACTCGAAAAACGATTCCTTCGTGTACAGCGCCTCGCCGGTGACGATCGGGATGTTGACCTTGTCGCGCACCTCGGCGAGCAGCGCGAGATTATCGGCGAGGCATGGCTCCTCGTACCACTCGATGCCCAAGGTCTCGAGCCGTCGCCCGATGCGGATCGCGTGCTGCGGCGAGAACCGGCGATGCGCCTCGACCAGGATTTCGAAATCCGGCCCCAGCGCCTCGCGGATCGCCGCGACGTATTCGATCGCGAAATCCTCGTCTTTGCGATCGACATGGGTGCGCCACGGGCCGGGGAAGGGATCGAACTTGGCGGCGGTGAAACCCATCGCCCTGACCTTCTTGGCGCGTTCGACGCCGTCCGCGATCGTCGTGCGGCCGGCCCAGCCATTGGCGTAGACGCGGATTTTCTCGCGCGACGGCCCACCGAGCAGATTGTAAACCGGCAATCCAGCGATCTTGCCGATGATGTCCCACGACGCGATCTCGATCGCCGCCCAGGCCGACAGCAACTCCATCGAGCCGCGCTTGATCGCGAAATCGTCGAACATGACCTGGCCGGTATGGCGGATGTTGAACACCGGCCGGCCGATCACATGTGGCGCCATCTTCTGGATAAGGATGGCGATGACCTCTTCGCGGCCATGTGTGACATAGGCCTCGCCCCAGCCGTGCCGACCGTCCTCGGTTTCGACCCGGCAGAACAGCAGATCCTTCGAGCTGCCAGTACCGAGGATGAAGGTTTCGATGCGCGCGATCTTCATGACGCTTCCCTCCACGGCTCGACATCGAGAAAGGTGCTCTGATAGGTCGCGCCCTCGCCAATATCGGTGTAGCGGCCGGAGACCAGCATATTGACGGTGCCAGCAACGGTCTCGCCGTCGGAACGCTGGCCGGGCACCAGCACGACACCCGGCCGCACCTCGTCGCTGACCCGCAACACCAGCCCGACCTCGCCGCGCTCGTTATGGAGTCGGACCTTGTCGCCATCGGCGAGGCCACGGGCGGCGGCATCATCGGGGTGCAGGATGGCGCAGGGTGCGCCCTCGCGGCGGCGCAGAAAAGCGACGCCGGCATAGGCGGTGTGCGCCTGAAAATAGCCGGGCGCGGTCAGCAGGCGCAGCGGCCAGCGCGCGGCGTCCTGCTCCTCATGCGGGTCGGGCGCCCAGTCTGGCATCGGCGCAAGACCGGCCGCCGCCATCTGCCCCGAGTAGAACTCGAGCTTTCCGGACGCCGTCTTGAATTCCTGGCGCTCGCTCGCCTTGAGGCGCAACGGCCCGCCTCGCCGCAGCTGCACCGCGTCGATCCCGGCCGTCGCGCCCCCCGCGCCGTCGAGCAGCACATCGAGCCCTTGGGCCGGCGTCGCATGATAGATCGGCAGGTTGAGCCCCATCCGCACCGCGAGCGACTGCGCCAGGCGCATGTTCGACCACGCCTCGTGCTGCGGCGCGACTGCGGCCGGCGCGTATTGCAGGTAGTAGGCGCCGTACGCGCGATAGAGATCTTCGGTCTCGAGATAGGTCGCCGCCGGCAGCACGATATCGGCGTAGCGCGCGGTCGCGGTCATGAACGGGTCGTGGACAACGGTGAACAGGTCGTCGCGCGCGAGGCCCTGGCGCACCGCGCCGGCGTCCGGGTTGGTGACGGCGGGGTTGTTCGCGGCGACAAACAGCGCGCGGATCGGCGGGTCTTTCAGGTTCAGCAGCGCATCGCCAAGCCGCAGATGATTGACCGTGCGCGTCGCATCGTCCGCAGCGCCGGTCGGATTGCGCAGCGCCGCCTGGTTGAGCTCGTAGACCGCGCCAGTCAGCAACAACGCGCCGCCGCCGCGACGCCCATAGGCGCCGGTCACACCGGGCAGCAGCGCCACCGCACGCAGCGCCTCACCGCCGCGCGCGAGCCGCGTCATGCCCTCGCCAAGCCGGATGAATGAGCGCTTGGCCGCGCCGTACATCGCCGCAAAACCCTCGATCTCGGCGAGCGGGAGGCCGGTAATCTCGGCGACGCGCTCCGGGAAGAAGCGCGGCAGCACTTGCATTTCGAGGCGGTCGAAGCCGGCCGTATGGGCGGCGATGTAGTCGCGATCGACGAGCTTGTCCCGCACCAGGATGTGCATGACGCCGAGCGCGAGCGCCGCGTCGGTGCCAATACGGATCGGCAAGTACATATCGGCGCGCGCCCCGGTGCGGCTACGCCGAGGATCAATCGTCACCAGCTTGACGCCGCGCCGCTGCGCCGCCTCGACCCGCGCCCAGAAATGCACGTTGGTGGCAACAAGGTCAGCGCCCCACGCGACGATCAGGTCGCTGTCGTCGACCGTCTCGGGATCCGCGCCGGGAACCGGGCCGCAGGTCACGTTCCACGCTTCCTCGCAGCACGTGTCGCAGACCGTGCCGGCGATCAACCGGCTCGTACCCAGCGCGCGGAACAGACCGAGCGGCAGGCCCCGGTTCATCAGCCCTTGATGCGCGCTGTAAGCGTAGCCGAGCAACGCCTCCGCGCCCGACTCGGCGATGATTGCCTTCCAGCGCGCGGTGATCTCATCGAGCGCCTCGTCCCAGGAAATCGGCGCGAACTGGCCATCGCCTTTCGCGCCTGTTCGGCGCAGCGGCGTTTTCAGCCGCTCGGGCGAGTGCACCAGCTCGGCGTCACGGTTGACCTTGGCGCAGGCAAAGCCGGCGGTGAAGCTGTTGCCGGGGTCGCCCTTGATGCGCCTGATCCGCCCGTCCTCGACCTCGGCGAGCAACGAGCACATGTCCGGGCAATCATGCCCACAAACGACGCGGATGGTTTCCATCGCCGGAGATTGCGTAATCGCCGCGCGCGCCGCAATCCTCAAAGTCCGACAGGTCAGCGGCTATGCGCCGCCGCGACCGCGATATGCTCGGGATGAAAGAAGCGCGGCGGCGGTATCTCATGCCGCGATGCCGCGGCAGCATGCTGCTGATTGGCGTGATTGCCTCCTGCCACCGGCGGAGGCGGCGGGTTTTTATGCTCAACGCAGCCCACGCAGCTCCAAACAGGTCCCCAATTGGTCACGATGACCGGCGCGGCGACGATTGTAGTGGTCGTCGATTCGGTTTGCTCGATCGAGACTTGTTGGCTGACCGTTACTTGCTGCTGAGACGGGTCAGAGTTTTCCGACGCGGGCGACAGCTGCGTTGCCGCCGTCTGATCGGTGTTGCCAGGCCGGGATTGAGGCTGGGGTTCGGCCTTGGACGACGGCTTTTCCGGCACCGGGGCTGCCGGCTGTACTGACGGCTCGGCGTTCGCCTGCGGAGCCGGGACCTGGGCCGGCGACGGCGACCAAGTCGCCACCCCGACCGCACCGCCGGCGATGATGGCGGTGAGGAGTACCGCTGAGGCGGTTGCGCTGAAAGGAAGCTGGACCATCGTTCGGCATCATAGCGCTTCGATAAGGCGAATGTGGCGCATAGGTATTTAATTTTGATTTGTGGCATCCCGAATCGTGGTTAACGCGCTTCGCGCATCCGCCCGAATGACAGCGCGGCAAATGCGGTTATGATCGCGGCAGCCCTCTTAGGAGAACGGATATGCCCGACCTGTTGGAAGCCAAAGAAAACGGTGTGGCCTGGCTGACCCTCAACCGCCCGGAACGCCTGAACGCGCTGTCGGCCGACATGACCAACGGGCTGACCGAGGCGCTCAACCGGCTCGCCACCGACCGCGAGGTCGGCTGCATCGTGATCACCGGCGCCGGGCGCGGCTGGTGCGCCGGCGGCGACGTCAAGTCGATGGAGGCGCGCGGCCGCGACCAGACCGTCGAAGACCGCGTCGAGGGATTGCGTCGCTCACACCAACTCCCGCTGTTGATGCGCAATTGTCCAAAGCCGATTATCGGCATGATCAACGGCCCGGTCGCTGGCGCCGGGCTCGGCTTAGCCCTGGCCTGCGATCTGCGCATCGCCGCCAAGTCGGCGCGCTTCGGCACCGCCTTTGTGCGCATCGGCTATTCCGGCGATTACGGCGGGACATGGAGCCTGACACGGCTGGTCGGCACCGCCAAGGCGCGCGAGCTTTATCTGCTTGGCGATGTGATTGACGCCGAGGAAGCGCACCGGCTCGGCATGGTCAACAAGCTCGCCGACGACGACAAGCTCCGCGATGAGACGATGACCCTCGCCCGCCGGCTCGCCGATGGCCCGCGCGTCGCGCTCGGCTACATCAAGAAGAATTTGTTCGCCGCCGAGACCGAGCCGTTCCAGACCGTGCTCGACCTCGAAGCCGAGCACCAGGCACGCTGCGCCTTCACCGAGGACCACAAGGAGGCAGTCGCGGCTTTCAACGAAAAGCGCCGGCCGGTCTTCAAGGGGCAATGACGCAATGGCCGGGCTTTATTTCGAGGAGTTCAGCGAGGGGCAGGTCTTCGAGCACGCGATGACCCGCACCGTCACCGAGACGGACAACATCCTGTTCACGACAATGACAATGAACCCCCAGCCGCTGCACCTCGACGCCGAATTCGCCAAATCGACCGAATTCGGCCGGCCGCTGGTCAATTCGATCTTCACGCTCGGGCTGGTGATCGGCATTTCGGTCGGCGACACAACACTCGGAACCACGGTCGCCAATCTGGGCATGAGTGATGTGCGCTTCCCAAAGCCGGTGTTCCACGGGGACACGATCCATGCGCGCACGACCGTGATCTCGCTGCGCAAGAGCAAGTCGCGCTCGGACGCTGGGATCGTCGAGTTCGAGCATGTCGGTCTCAACCAGCGCGACGAGGTCGTCGCGATCTGCCGCCGCGCCGCTTTTATGAAATGCCGGCCAGCCGCTGCGTGATCAACATATTGACGCGGCGCCGGGTCGGCCATAGTTTCAGCTGATGACGAGGATCGTGGCAGCTTTGATCGAACGACGTCGACGCGTGGGCGAAGCAGCCTTTGCGCCCGAGGAACCGCGTCGTCACTGACCCAATTCCTCTGCCGAAGACCACCGCCCCGCCCGATCTCCTTCCGGCGGGGTTTTTGTTATCAGGGAGCAAGACGATGGCGAGCAACAAACCAAGCGTGTTTATCGATGGCGAAGCCGGCACCACCGGGCTCGGCATCCGCGCGCGCCTCGACGCATTGTCGTCGGTCGAGCTCAAGAGCCTGCCCGAAGCGCACCGCAAAGATCCCGCCGCGCGGCGGGATATCATGGCTGAGGTCGACGCTGTGATCCTCTGCCTGCCGGACGATGCCGCGAGGGAATCCGCCGCGCTTGCCGACAGCCTCGGCAATGCGGCGCCCAAGCTCCTCGACGCCAGCACCGCGCATCGCGTCGACCCGCTCTGGGAATACGGCTTTCCGGAGATGGTCGCGGGCCAAAGCGAGCGCATCGCCAGCTCGGCCAGGGTCGCCAACCCCGGCTGCTATCCCACCGGAGCGATCGGCCTCATCCGGCCGCTGGTCGATGCCGGGATCATGCCGCCAGACTATCCGGTGACGATCAACGCGGTGAGCGGCTATTCGGGCGGCGGCAAGTCGATGATCGCGGCGCACGACCACGACCACGGCCCGGCCTTCGAGCTCTACGCGCTCGGCCTCGAGCATAAGCACATCCCCGAGATCGAGAAATATTGTGGTCTGACGAGCCGGCCGATCTTTGTGCCCTCGGTCGGGCATTTCCGGCAGGGGATGCTGGTGTCGGTGCCGCTGCATCTCGACACGCTGACGGGCAAGCCAAGCGGCGCCGATCTGCGCGCGGTGCTCGCCGAGCGCTACGCCGGGTGTGAATTCGTGAGCGCGGTCGACGCGGAAGCGAACGGCAAATTGGAGCCTGAAGCGTTCAAGGACACCAACAAGCTCGAATTGGCGGTCTACGCCAACGACGCGCGCCGCCAGGCCGTGCTCGTCGCGCGGCTCGACAATCTCGGCAAGGGCGCGTCGGGCGCAGCGGTGCAGAACCTGCAGCTGATGCTGGGTCTGAATTAGGTCACGCCAATGCTCATCCGGCCGGCACGGCAGATCGATCTCGACCTGCTATGGGAATTCCTCACGATGGCCGCTTATGAGCCGAGCGTCGAAGCGGCAAAGGCCGTGCCTTTTGTCGCAACCCATTTGACGGGCTGGCAGCGCGCCAGCGATTTCGGTTTTGTCGCCGAGACCGACAGTGTGGCGGCCGGTGCCGCCTGGGCACGGCACATCCCGGCGGAGGACAATCCGTTCCACATCGATGACCGCTCGCCCGTGGTCACCATCGCGGTTCGCGATGGGGCGCGCGGCAAGGGTATCGGCGAGACGTTGTTGCGCGCGTTGATCGACGAAGCCATCGCCCGCGGCGTCCGCTTGTCACTCGATGTGCGCGAAACCAACCCGGCGATGCGGCTTTACGAGCGGCTCGGCTTCCGCCGGGTTCCGGGTCGGGAAGTTCGCAACCGCGTCGGCACCATGTCGTTTGGCATGGTGTACGGCGGACTGTAGGCGGGCATGATGCTGACCAAACCCATCCCGTCGACCGGCGAACAAATCCCGGTTGTCGGTCTCGGCACCTGGCCGGTCTTCGATGTCGACATGGACGAGGCGGCGCGCCGGCCGTTGCGCGAGGTCGTACGGCGGCTCGTCGACGCCGGCCGCACGATGATCGACACCTCGCCAATGTATGGCCGCAGCGAGGGCGTTACCGGTGACCTCGTCACCGAGCTGGGCCTGCACGGCAAGGTCTTCCTCGCCACCAAGGTGTGGGTGAGCGGCCGCGAGCGTGGCATCGAGCAGATGGCGCGCTCGGCCCGGCTGACGCAGGCGCCGGTCATCGATCTGATGCAGATCCACAACCTCCTCGATTGGCGCACGCATCTGGCGACCTTGCGCGGCATGAAGGCCGACGGGCGGCTGCGCTATATCGGCATCACGCATTACACGACGCATTCGCTCGGCGAGCTCGCCCGAATTCTCGACACCGAAGACGGAATCGATTTCGTCCAGTGTGGCTATTCGCTGGCGACGCGCGAGGCCGAGAAGCGGCTCTTCCCGGTCTGTGTGGCGCGCGGAGTCGCGGTGATCGTCAACCAGCCGCTGGAGCGCGGCACCCTGTTCCGCGCGGTGCGCGGCAAGCCGTTGCCCGATTGGGCCGCCGAATTCGACTGCGCGAGCTGGGCGGAACTCTTCCTCAAATACCTGATCGCCGAGCCGGCGGTGACCGTGGCGATCCCCGCCACCAACAAACCGGAACACATGGCGGACAATCTCAAGGCCGGGTCCGGCCGCCTCCCCGACCCGCGGCAGCGTGAGCAGATCAGGCGCTGGTGGGATTCGCTCTAGCGGCTTGTCGAACTAGCGGTGCAGCCCCGGCATGGTGCCCTGCATGCGCATCATGCGATCCATCTGCGACGTGTCGACCGTCACCGGCTGGGAGGGCGGCAGCCAATCCTTGTTGGGTGTCGCCGCGATATCATCCATTCGCGTCTGCATCGCCGATACCCAGTATCGCTGCGCCGCATTGTACGCCACGAACCCGATCCCGAGCGCGACAACGAACATCAGCCCCTTCATGGCGGCCAACCCCGCGAGTTGCAGAAGCGGCAGACGCTACGCGCGGGTCGGTAAACCGGAGATTGATATTCGCGGGCTTTCTAGACGATCGCCGCGACCGCCGCGAACAGTGCCGCGACCTCGGCTTTACCGACGCCGCGGGTGATGAACACCAGCCGGGAGCGCCGATCGTCGTCGGGCCACGCCTGCAGCTCGATCGGCCGGTGCGCGGTGTGCTGCACGGCGTGGACAACCACCGGGCCTTTCGCGCCCTCGACCGCGATGATGCCTTTGACCCGCAGCAGATCGGCGCCGCGCAGCGCGGTCAGCACCGCCATCACCTGCTCAAACGCGGGCCAGCGCAGCGGCTTGTCGAACATCAGCACAAAGCTGTCGATGCCGTGGCTGTGCGCATGTGCATGGTCGTGTTCGGGGATGCGCACCGGCAAATCGAGCCGTTCGTCGAGCAGATAGGCCGGGTCGATCGCCCCGTTTACCGAGCGCTCAACCGGCGCGGCAGTCAACGCGGTAATTTGTTCGACTAAAAACGAAGGATCGACCAGATCGGTCTTGGTCAGCACGATGCGGTCGGCGAGGGCGATCTGCTCGCGCGCCTCGGGCGCCGAGGCGAGGTTGCGCATGCCGTTCGGCGCGTCGATCACCGCGATCATCGCCTGCAGGTGAAATTCCTGGCCGAGCGCGCGGTCACTGGCGAAGGTCTGCAACAGCGGGCCGGGATCGGCAAGGCCGCTCGTCTCGATCACGACGCGCTGAAAGCTCGGCACCGCGCCGCGCGCGCGGTCGGCGAAGAGCGTGCGCAGAGTCTCCTGCAAGTCGCTGCGTGCGAGGCAGCATAGACAGCCATTGCCGAGCAGCACCGTGGCATCGCTCGACGCCCGCAGCAGCGCGTCGTCGATGCCGACCTCGCCGTATTCGTTGATGATGAGTGCGGTATTGGCGCCCTCGGGCGATTCGAGGAGCGCGCGGATCAGCGTCGTCTTGCCCGCGCCGAGAAACCCGGTGACGATCGACACTGGTAGCCGCGTGCCGCGCGGCCGCCGCTGTGCCTGGCCAAACGGACTCGCGCCGCGGCCCGCGAAAAGCTTCGAGATGGGGTCTTTCGCGCGGAGATCGCTCAGAAATCCATCTCCAAGCAATAAAGCCCACCGACAAATCGGTCGACCGTGTAGACGATGCCGCGATCGTCGATGAACACGTCATTCAGCTGACACGAGCCAAACGGCGCGCCCGGCACCTCGGGCACGAAATAGGCCACTTCCTTGGGCTGATACGGGTTGCCGAGGTCGAACGCGCGCAAGCCGCCGTTGAAGAAAGTGCCGAAGACGAACTGGTCAGATTTGTAGCAGCCCTCTTTTGGCAAATTCTCCCACAAATTATGTGCCCCGAACCTGCCGCCGCGACGGGAGAACACATCGACCGGGGGCATCGGGCAGGTGGCGATCGGCGTCGGATTGTCCTCGGCGCGGTTGTCGACGATCCACACCAGCTTCGGCCAGTCGGCGCCGTCATTGCGCACGCATTCGTCACTGACGACGAGCAGGTCGCGCTCAAAAAATGGCACGACAGTATGGGTGAAGCCGTCATTCGGCGGGTGGTAGTCCCAGCGCGCGACCATCTTGGGATGCGCCTGGTCGGCGATGTCGAGCACGATCAGCCCACCGTCGAGATAGCCCATGTAAACCCGGTCGGGCCGCTCGGGATAGACGTTGGTGTTGTGCGGGCGAAAGCCGCTATCGGTGCCGTCGGGATGCCGTTTCAGCGGCCCCTCGTTGTCGCCGCGCTGCTGCCCAGGAAGCCACCAACGGCCGGTCTCGGTCGGCTTAGACGGGTTCGACACATCGATCGCCCGGTAGAACTGGTCGTCCTTGGGGTGCGACGGGCTGAAATCGGGCGCACCCGCCGACATATGGATGGTCTTGCCATCGGTGAACCACAGCTGGTGCACACCGCGCGATTCCGGCCCGGAGCAGTCGAAAAAGCTGATGCTCTTCGGGTTTTCCGGGGTCGAGATGTCGAACAGCTCAAACCCCGCGGGCTTTAGCCCGGGTTCCTTGGTCTGGTAGGCGACCGCCAGCATATCGCCGACCGTCTCCAGCGAGTTGGAGCGCATATGCGACTGCGGCAAATCTTGGCGCGCGACGATCTTCGGGTTTTTCGGGTCGGTGACGTCGACCGCGGTGAAATTTTTCGGCGCGCTTTCATGCGCGAGCCACAGGATGCGGCGACCATCCTTCGCCAGCTGCATCGACATGCCCTCGCCGATGCCGCCAAACCCGTCGAGCGAATTATGCGAGAGGAGCTTGAAGTTCCAGATCATCGAATTGTCGGTCACGGGCATTCGTCTCCTCCGGGAAGTTTGGTGTTATTCGGGGTCGTGCCGCAGCTCGTGTTCGAGCGGGCTGTTGGTGAGTTCCGAGACTGCGCGCACTGCGGCGCGCGCGATGCGCCACACCGCGTCGTTGGCGCTCGCGGCCTGCAGCGCGATCGTGTTGGCAGCCTCCGGCACTGCTGGGCGTTGCGGGTCGACGACCGCCACCTGCCAGCCGCCGTCATCGGCGCGCGCCTCCAATTCGAGGCTGCGCCCCGGCAAATGGATGCGCGCGACACCCTCGCGACTGGTGGAAATCTCGATCCGATACTGCATCGCCGCGACCATACCCAATCCTCTTCCGAAGTCCATGCAACTGATGGCTGAACGACGGAAGGATGGCGGTGGTTCTAGGCAAATCGCGGGCGGCGCCTCACCGGCGGCACCAGATAGTCGCGGGTTAGCCCGGCGACCAGCACGATCACACTAAAGGCGAAAACGATAACCGCCGGCCGCACCCCGGTCTGCAGCGAGAAATCGGCCTGCAACACGCGCGTCAACGGCGCGTGGAAGGCGAGGTTGAAATAGACCGCCTCGCCGAGCCCGGTGAGCACCGTCGCGACCGCACCGAGCCCAGCGACCCAGCCCAGCGGCAGGCGGCCGCGCACCGCAAATTGCGACGCCAGCAGCCGGTAGCCCATCAGCCAGACAAAAATCCCGTCGGCAATCGTCGGCTCCCACTGCTCGAGCTTTGACTGCATCGAATAATGGATGAGGCCAAGCGCGCAGATCACATAGACGAGACGGTGCAGCGTCTGCCATTTGCGGCCCAGCCGGCGAACCATCTTATCGGTCGAGGTGGCGGCCAGCGCCGCCAGTCCGCACAGCGCGATAAAGCCGATCGTCAGATAGATGCGCTTCACGATCTCGCTCGCCACGGTGAGGAGATTGAAGTTCTCGTCGGCGATGAAGAGCGTGAAATGCAGCAGAACATAGGCGAAGGCCGCGACCCCAACCATCCGGCGCACCAGGATCAGCCGTTGCCAGATGAGGATCGCTTTCAACGGTGTGATCGCCAGCGCGATCAGGATCAGGCGGATCGTCCATAATCCCTGCTGGTGGATCGCCTCCGTCAGGGGACGCGCGCCGAGATTGTTCGTAATGGCCGCGAACAGCGTCCAACTCGCCGGCAGAAAGAGCGCGGCGAACACCACCAGCTTAAGCGGTGCCAACTTGCCGCTGTAGTCGTTCCAGGGAAGCTTCATGTTTCACCCGCCGTTCCCGGGACCGGCCTTCCGGCGGCCCCGGAGTAACGCCGGTAATTTACATCGGCGGCTTTACGCCGTCCTTCTCGACATAGATGCGCAGGCTAGTGAGCTTGCCGTCGTCGCCCTTTTTGGCGATCACGAACACCGCCTTGCCCGGCGTCAGAAGGCTGTTGTCGCCATCGGCCCCGGCGAGGATCGGCACATCCGGCCCGATCGTGTACTCGGACTCACCGCCGGTGAAGGTGACATGCACCAGCGGCCCGTCTGGCGTCTGAGTCACCGTGCCGACCGTGGCGTTGGTCATGACGCTGTCCGGGCTCAGATCCCACGGAAACTGCCGGCCGCCATCGGGGGTCGCCTTCGGGAAGATGCGCACTTCGACCGCGTGAATCTTGCCGTCGGTGCCCTTCATCCCGGTCGAGGCGAGGAAATCGCCCACCTTGATGTCTGACAAACTCTTCTTCTGGAGATACTGCACGGACTTGTCGGCGACCGTGATCGTCTGCGTCGACCCGTCCTTAGCTTTGACCGTGAGCTGGTCGCCGTCGAGCTTGTCGACCGTCGCGCGGATGCGCACTGGCGGTGGCGGTGGCGGCGACGATGGCGCCTGGGCGAGCGCCGGCACGGCGATGAGGCCGGCCAGTGCGAGGATGAAGAGCGGACGAAGGCGCATCGGTGAAACCTCCCCTGGAGCGTTTGCGTCGGCGCAGTAGTGCTACCGGCCGCTGCGCTCTGCATGTCACATTTCGGTGAGCGTCGCCAGACCTCCGCCGTGATAAGGTCCGCGCCCCAGCCCCCGGGAGGAGCCGCCCCCGTGTTCGCCGCGCCGCCGATCATCGAAACCGAAGTCTTTGCCCGCGTCCCCGACGAACTGCGCCACCACAACGAGCCGCGGCACCAATCGGGCGTGCCGCGCGACTGCTTTATCGAGGGGCCGTCCTTTGACCGCGACGGCAACCTCTACATCACCAACATCCCTTACGGGCAGATCTTCAAGATTTCGCCGCGCGGCGAATTCACCTCGATCGCGACCTATGATGGCGAGCCGAACGGCCTCAAAATCCACCGCGACGGTCGCATCTTTATCGCCGACCACAAGCAGGGTCTTATGGTCATGGACCCTGAGACGCGCAAGGTCGAGGTCTTTTTCGACCGGCCGCACCGCGAGCGCTTCAAGGGCCTCAACGACCTGCATTTCGCCCATAACGGCGACCTTTATTTCACCGACCAGGGCGAGACCGGGCTGCACGACCCGACCGGGCGGCTGTGGCGGCTGCGCCATAATGGCCGGCTCGATCTGCTGCTCGACAACGTGCCCAGCCCGAACGGGCTGATCCTGACCCCCGACGAGAGTATCCTCTATCTCGCGGTGACGCGCGGCAACGCGGTGTGGCGCGTGCCGCTCAATCAGGATGGAAGCATCGGCCGGGTCGGCATCTTTATCCAGATGTCGGGCGGCACCGGCCCGGATGGCATGGCGATGGATAGCGAGGGCAATTTAGCGGTCTGCCATGTCGGTATGGGTTCGGTGTGGATTTTCAGCAAGTTTGGGCGGCCGCTTTACGAGCTGCCGTCCTGCGCCGGCCACGCCACCACGAATGCCGCTTTTGGCGGCCCCGACGGCAAGAGCCTTTACATCACCGAAAGCGAAACCGGCACGGTGCTGCACGCGCGCGTCGAGACGCCGGGCCTGAAACTCTTCTCGCACCAGTGAGGGCCGCCATGTCGCTCGACCTACAGGAAAACTTTTCGCTCGAGGAGATGGATCGGCAGAGCATCATGCATCCATCGACCTCGATCGCCGACCATCTGCAAAACGGGCCGACGATCATCGCCGGCGGCGCGGGCGTCCGGGTCAAGAACCGCGAAGGCCGCGACTTCATCGACTGCGGCGCCGGGCTGTGGTGCGTCAATATCGGCTACGGCCGCGCCGAATTGGGCGAGGCCGCCGCCGAGGCAATGGCCGAGCTCGGCTATTACCATTTGTTCTCGTCCTACTCGAACGAACCGATCATCCGTCTCGCCGATCGCGTGCTGGCGCTGTTCCGCGAGCGCGCCGGCGCCGGACATCTGTCGAAGGTGTTTTTCGGCACCTCGGGCTCGGACGCCAACGACACCAACTTCAAGCTGGTGCGTTACTACAACAATCTGCGCGGCAAGCCCGAGAAAAAGAAGATCATCTCCCGCCTCGGCTCCTATCACGGCCTGACCGCCGCCGCCGGCAGCCTCACAGGCATCCTCTCATTCCACAAGGCCTTCGACCTGCCGCTGCCGGGCGTGCTGCACACCGCCTGCCCGCATTTCTTCCGCTTCGGTGAAGCCGGCGAGGACGAAGACGCCTTCACCCGCCGCATGGTCGGTGAGCTTAAAGACCTGATCCATCGCGAGGGGCCGGAGACCGTCGCCGCCTTTATCGCCGAGCCGATCATGGGCACTGGCGGCGCGTTCGTCCCGCCGCGCGGCTATTTCGAGCAGGTGCAGGAAGTGCTCGACGAGAACGACATCCTCTTTGTCGCCGACGAAGTCATCACCGGGTTCGGCCGCACCGGGTCATGGTTCGCGACCGGGCTCTACGGACTCAAGCCTGACATCGTGACCCTCGCCAAGGGGATCACCAGCGCCTATTTCCCGCTCTCCGCCTCGGTCATCTCCGAGCGGATGTGGAACGTGCTGCGCGACGCCTCGCCCGAGATCGGGCCGGTCATGCACGGTTTCACCTATTCGGGGCACCCGGTCGGTGGTGCGGTGGCGATGGCCAATCTCGACGTCATGGAGCGCGAGAACCTGATCGAGAATTCGGCGGCGATGGGCGCCTACTTCAAGGAGCAGCTGCGCCAGCGTTTCGCCGACCACCCCTATGTCGGCGACATCCGCGGCGAAGGGTTGATGATGGCCATCGAGCTGGTCGCCGACCGCAAGACCAAGCGGTGGTTCGACCACGACAAATGGGTCCACCGCATCATCCAGAAAAAGGCCTACGACCAAGGCGTCATGGTACGCGCGCTGCCCTATGTCGAGGCGATCTCGTTCTCGCCGCCGCTGTGCATCACCCCGGCCGAGATCGACGAGGCGCTCGATCGCTTCCAGCGCGGCTTCGAGGCGGCAATGCCCGAGCTGAAAGCAGCGGCGGGTTAGGCGCCGGTCACGCAGCCGAAAGCGGGGCGGGGGCGCCGAACAGGCGCCCCTGGCCGAAGCTGATGCCGAGCTCCGCGGCGGCGGCCGCCGCCGTCTCGTCCTCGATCATCTCGCCGATCACGCCGATCTCAAGCTCGGCACACAGCGCGCAGATCGAGCGCACCAGGATGCGGTCGCGTGGGTTTGTCGCCGCCGCCTTCAGAAACGGCCCGTCGATCTTGACGAGATCGAAGGCGAAGTGGCGCAGGTAGTGATAGGTCGCGGCGCCGGCGCCGAAATCGTCGAGACAGATCGGGCAGCCTTCGGATTTGAGCTCATCCAGGAACTCCGCCGCCGGCCGGAAGTGCTCGACGGCGTGGGACTCGGTTAGCTCAAACGTCAGCCGGCTAAGCAGCGCGCGATGCGGTCGTAGCAGCGCCGTGAGCGCCTCACGAAACCCGGCGCTCTGGACTGACCGTCCCGACAGATTCACCGCCAGCGCCAGCCGCGGCGCAGCGGCGAGCGCCGCTAGCGCCTTGCCGCAGATCGCCAGGTCGAACTCCTCGATGAGCCCGGCCTCCTCGGCGAAGCGGACCGCCTCGAATGGCGACTTGCCCGGGGTGAAGCGGGCGAGCAGCTCGTAGTGATGGATCTGCCGGTCGGCCAGGCTGACGATCGGTTGGCCGACGACGGTGAACCGGCCCTCGGCCACTCTTCGCCGCCAGGCGCCGAACCGCGCGATCGTGCTGCGAAATTCCTTGTCGAGCCCCTGCTGCAGCGACGACGGCTCACCTTCGCTCGGAGCCGTGAACCGCCTTGCCGCATAGGCCAGCGCCCGCGCGGCATCCTCGTCGCTGGCCGCGCCGCGCGACAGCGTGATGTCGCCGGCCGCGGGGTCGGCGCCCCGCCGCCGGCCGCGCCGGCGCTCCTGCTTTCCCGGTTTGCCCGGGGATTGTGGCGGGGCGGGGCGCATGAATCAGCTCTGCTCGATGTCGCCGGCAGCGCGGTCGAGCGCGGTGGTGACCGCACGCAACTGCTCGGCCGTCAACGGTCCACGTCCAAGCCGAATGGTCAGCGCCGCCTCGAGATTCTGCATGGCCCGCCGGATCTCCGGCGCCGGGCCGCCTGCGTAAGCTTGGCCGATCTCGGCCATGCGCGCAAAGATCTGGTCGACCACCGCCTGATTAGCGGCGAGAAACGCCGTGCCTTCCGCAGTAATCGCGTACTGTTTACGGCCGCCTTCGGCACCCTCCGGCCGAATGTAGCCGAGCTCTTCGAGCAGGGTCAGCGTCGGATAGATGACGCCGGGGCTCGGGCTGTAGGTGCCGCCGAATTTCTCCTCGATCGCCTTGATCAGCTCATAGCCGTGACGCGGGCTCTCGGCGATAAGGCCGAGCAGCACATAGCGCAGATCACCGTGGTCGAAAACCCGGCCGAGCCGCTGACCGCGGCCGCCGCCGTGATGATGACCATGGCCGAAGCGGCCGCCGAACATGCCACCGCGCGCATGGCGCCGCCCGTCATGGCCGTGGTTGTGGTTGTTCCTGTGTCCAAGCATTCTCTTGTCCTTATGTGTGTCAGGCCGTCGGCAGCAGCTCGGGCGCATAGTCCCGGCGATGCATGTGGGGCCTCAATTTGAGTTGCGTGCCGAGCCACATTCCATCGCTGTCGTGGTCGCGCGCCGCGTCGGCGGTGAGCGGGTGGACGAGCACGTCCAGCCCATTCCGGTTCAGCATCAGCCAGGGCACGACGCGCGCGAACTCGCCGGGCGCGAAGATGATCTGCAGATTGGCGACCGGATGCGGTCCGACCGGCTTGTCGAACATGCCCCGGATCTCGACGGCGAATTCGCCGGCGACCGCCTCGGCAAGCTGTTGTGCAGCCGGGCGGGTTGTCATCGGATCATAGTAGACGTGGGCGTGATAGCCCGCGATCTGGGAGTTAGGGTAGTCAGTCATGGTATTTCCTCGATAGATTTTCGATATAACGATACTTAGATATATCTAGATACGCTCGACGTCAAGACCCATACCGCCGAGAAAGTGAAATCGGCTAGGATCGGCCATCGCGAAGCGAGGAAGGCGGAATGACCGACCACACGCACGACCACATCGACTGGAAGGAGCACGGGGTCAAGGTGATCCCCGGCAACCAGCTCGACACCAACACCCCGCAGACGCCGGGGATGAACCGCGCGGCGGCGATCAACTTCGCCCGTGCCGGCGCGCAGAAGATCTGGGCCGGCACGGTGCACATCCATGCAACGCCAAGACCGGCGCGCATCATCACGGCGCGCTCGAAAGCGTAATCTACGTCCTCAAGGGCAAGGCGCGGATGCGCTGGGGCAACCACCTCGAATTTGTCGCCGAAGCCGGTCCCGGCGACTTCATCTTCGTGCCGCCCTATGTGCCGCACCAGGAGATCAACGCATCCTCCGACGAAACGCTCGAATGCGTCCTGGTGCGCAGCGACAACGAGGCGGTCGTCGTCAACCTCGATATCGAGCCGGTCGAAAAGCCCGAGCAAGTGCTCTGGGTCGACCCGATCCACAAGAAATAGCCGTGCCCATCACGCTGGCCACAGCGACGCCGGGTGGCGGATTTCCGCTTTACGGCGGGGTCGTCGCCGAGGTGATCAACGCGATCGACCCATCGCTTCGCGTCGAGTGCCGCAACACCAAAGGCTCGACCGAGAATGTGCCGCTGCTCGAAGCCGGTCAGGTCGATCTCGGCCTCGTGACCGGCGAAGTCGCAATCGAACCGTTTGCTAAGCCGGGTCAGCCAAAACATGGTCTGAAAATCGTCACCGCGATGTATTCGACCGCCGGCATGTTTGTCGTGCGTGGCGACAGTCCGGCCCGATCGATCGCCGACCTTAGGGGCAAGCCGGTGGCGTTTGGCGCGGCGGGATCGGGGCTGGTCGTACTGGCGCGCACCGTGCTCGACGGGATGCGTCTCGACATGGAGCACGATTTCCAGGCGATCTACCTCGAACGCGCCGGCGACGGCCCCGACATGGTGCTCGACGGCCGCGCCGCGGCGCTGTGGGGCGGCGGCATCGGCTGGCCGGGTTTCGCCAAGGTCGCCGAGGCCGGCGGCCGGTTCATCGTGCCCGACCACGACGATATCGTCCGAATCCGCGCCAAGCATGCCTTCCTCAAGCCGTTGACGGTACCGGCCGGCGCCTATCCCGGTCAGAGCACTCCGATCCAGTCGGTCGGGTCATGGTCCTTCATCCTGGCGCGACCCGACCTGCCCGAAGACACCGGCTATCGCCTCGCGAAGGCCCTGCACGCCGGGGAAGCGCCGCTCGCCGCGAAGCTTGACCAGGCGAAGGAAACGACCGCCGCCAATACCGCCGCCGCGCCCGACCCGGCTTTTATTCATCCCGGCGTGGCGCGCTATCTGAGGGAAATCGGCGTGCTTTGACCGCCACCGACGTCCTGGCGCGCGCTCCGCGCCGCCGTACCGCCGCGCTGGCGCTGGTGAGCTTCGCGGCCGGCACGATGGACACGGTCGGCTTTCTGGCGCTGGGCCATGTCTTCACCTCGGCGATGAGCGGCAACACGATCCTGCTGGGATTGTCGATCGGCCAGGGGCAGCTGCCCGCAGCTTCGCGCGCGCTCGCGGCCTTTGCCGGCTATGTGGTCGGTGTCGCAGGCGCGTCCGTAATATTGAAGGCACCGGCCCATGGTATCCGCCGCACGCTCGGAGTCGAATTGCTGCTGCTCGCGGTCTTCGCGGGCTGGTGGACGATCCGCGCCGGCTCGAAGGACCCTTCCGATCCTTATGGGCTCATCGCCCTGTCGGCAATTGCCATGGGGCTGCAGGGCGGTGTCGGTCGCGCCGTACGGGTGACTGGCGCGACGATTGTCATCACCAATACGTTGACCGCGATCGTCGGCGGCCTCGCCGACCGAGCGCTGACGCGCCGAAGACCGCTGGCGTCGGCAGCAATTTGGTAGCAGCTCGCGGCCTTTCTCGCGTATCTGTTCAGCGCTGTGATCGCCGGGCTGGCGGTGTGGTCCGGATGGCTTGCCATCCTGCCCTATGTTCCGTTCGTGGCGGTGCTCGTGGTCTGGCTGCAGCTGCAAACCGGCTTCCTGTGGCTTGAGCCCGATTAGAACCGCGCGAATTCGCGTCGCACTTTCGCGAGAAACCGCGCCGTCTGGGCTTCCGTCTTTGATTCGATGCTGTAGAGCGCAAAATGCCGCGTCTTGACATGCCGGGTGCATAACAGGCGGATGCCCGTCAAAACCGCGCGGACGGGATCGCGCAGCATCAGCTTGATAAGCCACCACGGCGCGCCATAGGTGCGCACGACCCAGATCCGTTTGAGCCGCGTGAGGCTCGGCTCGATCCGGCCGTTTTCGTGCAGGTGGAACACCACGCCGTTGACCCAGACGCGGTCGAAATAGCCCTTGAGGATCGCCGGCATCCCGTACCACCACACCGGGAAGCACAGCACCAGCGCATCGGCGGCGCGCAACCGTTCGGCATGCGCTTCGATCGCCGACAAATCGGGATGCTGGGTATTATGCGCGCGCCGCTCGGGCGCGGTCATCACCGGGTCGAACCCCATCGCGTAGAGGTCGCAATCGTCCACCTCGTGCCCGGCCGCTCCCAGGGACTCGACCGCCGCGCGGTGCAGCGCCGCCGCAAAGCTGTCGGCGAGCGGATGGGCATAGATCACCAGGACGCGCATCCGTCATTCCTCATCCCGAGACTCATGCTAGCATCGCCGCCAACAAACGCTTCGAGGAGGAAACCATGCGCGGAGTCGTGTTCACCGGCGGTCGCGAGCTCGAATTGATGAATTTCGCCGACCCGACGCCGGGTCCTGACGAAGTCGTCATCGAGATGAAGGCCTCCGGCATGTGCGGCAGCGACCTGCACCAATATCGCCGCCCGAAGGCAGGGGGCGAGACAGGCGGGCTCGCAGCGCCTTCCGCGCCGACCATCGGCGGGCACGAGCCATGCGGCATCGTCGCCGCGGTCGGCACCGCCGTCAGCCCGTCGCTCGCCAAGGTCGGCCAGCGGGTCATGGTGCATCATTACGAGGGCTGCCGCGTCTGCGGCCATTGCCGCTCGGGCTGGTCGCAGCTCTGCCAGGAGACTCCGGTCAAGGTCTACGGCAACAACGCGCATGGCGGCCACGCCGCTTATATGAAGGCGCCCGCCTTTACCGTCGTCCCGCTGCCAGACGAATTGTCGTTCACCACCGGCGCGGCGATCTCCTGCGGCACCGGCACGGCCTACGGCGCGCTGCGGCGCATCCGGCTTTCGGGCAACGACACGATCGCGATCTTCGGCCAAGGGCCGGTCGGCCTCTCGGCGACGCAGCTCGCGGCGGCGATGGGCGCGCGGGTCATCGCGCTCGATGTCAGCGAGGAGCGGCTGCAGCGCGCCAAGGATTTCGGCGCGGCCGAGACCGTCAACCCGCGCTCCAACGATCCTGTCGGCGCGATCAAGGATCTGACACACGGCTACGGCGCCGAGTTCACGCTCGACACCTCATCGCAGCCGGAAGGCCGTATCGCCGCGGTGCGTGCGACCAAGGTGTGGGGCACGACCTGCTTTGTCGGCGAGCGCAACAAGGTCGAGATCGATGTCAGCCCCGATATGCTGCGCAAGCAACTGACGATCGTCGCGTCATGGACCTTCTCGTCGATTGGCCAGGAGGAATGCGCGCGTTTCGTCGCCGATCGCGGCATCGATGTCGAGGCGCTGTTCACCCACCGCTGGAAGCTCGACCAGGCCGACGAGGCCTACAAGGTGTTCGACACGCAGACGACCGGCAAGGGCGTGTTTTTGATGTAATGGAGGTTCCGATGAACGATGTGATGACCACGGCGAAACTCGGCTCGCCGACCGCGACGACGCCCGGCATGAAGGGCCAGGACAAGCTGACCTCGCTCGCCTCGCGCTATGTCGATGTCGACGACCTGCCGTGGAAGCCGACACCCTGCGCCGGGATCGAGATGAAGGTGCTGGTCGAGGACACCGCGACCGGGCTGATGACCGCGCTGTTTCGCTGGCAGCCCGGCGCCGAGCTGACCCTGCACGAGCATGTCGAGATCGAGCAGACCTTTGTCCTTGAGGGCAGCCTCGAAGACGAGGAAGGCGAGGTCACCGCCGGCAATTACGTCTGGCGACCCAAGGGCAACCGCCATTCCGCACGCTCGCCCAACGGCGCACTGGTGCTGTCGATGTTCCTGAGGCCCAACATCTTCCTCGACGAGAAGAACGCGGGCGTCCAGCTTCGGTGAGTTGAGCACCACCTCGGCGCAGGCCGGGGCCCATGCTTCGATCGCACGAGCAGCGGAACAATGGGTCCCGGCCTTCGCCGGGATGGAGTTGATAAGATGCCCAAATCGAAAATCTATCCGAGCTTCGACGCGGCGGTCGCCGACATCCCCGACAATGTCACGATCGGCTTTGGCGGGTTCGCGGTCGTCGGCCAGCCGGTCAACCTCTACGGCGCGCTGGCGAAACAGGGCGCCAAGGGCCTCATCTGCGTATCCAACGGCACGCGCGGCGGCGCGACCCTGCCCGAGGACGCGCCGACCATGGAATGGCTAATCAGCAACGAGCAGGTGGTAAAGGTCGTCTGCGCCTTTACCGCGCCGACCCGCGCCTCGCAGAAGCTCGTTTTCTCCGAGTATTACGAGAGCGGCCGGATCGAAGCGGAGCTTGTGCCGCAAGGCACACTCGCCGAGCGCATGCGCGCCGCCGGCGCCGGCATCCCAGCGTTTTATACGCCTGCGGCAGTCGGTACCGAGCTTGCCGAGGGCCGCGAGACCCGCATCTTCAATGGCCGTGAATATCTGCTCGAAGAAGCGCTGCCGCTCGATTACGCCTTTATCCGCGCGCAACAGGCGGATGCGTTCGGCAATCTCCGCTTTCGCCGCGCGCAGCGCAATTTCAACCCCGTCATGGCGATGGCCGCCAAGGTGACGATCGTCGAGGTCGAGGAAGACATCCTCCCGGCCGGCGCGATCGACCCGGACGACGTGCACCTCTCGGGCATTTTCGTGCATCGTCTCGTCAGGGTGCCTCCCGCGCCCGAGGGCTGGTGGCCGATGCGGCCGCCCGAGGTCGCCGCCCGCAACGCCCAGCTCAAGGAGGCCGGCCGATGAGCGACGCCAAGGGTCTCACTCGCCAGCAGATGTGCGACCGGCTGGCGATGGAGTTCGAGGATGGCTGGATCGTCAATCTCGGCATCGGCATCCCGACCCTCACCTCGAACTGCGATTTCGGCGATCGGCAGATCATCTTCCACTCAGAGAACGGCGTCGTTGGCTACGGCCCGCTCGCCGCGCCGGGCAAGGAGGACATGAACCTTGTCAATGCCGGCGGCCAGCACGTGACGATGAACCCCGGCTCGGCGATCGTGCACCATGCCGACGCGTTCGGGATGATCCGCTCGGGCCGCATCGACGTGACCGTGCTCGGCGCCTACGAGGTCGCCGAGAACGGCGATTTCGCCAACTGGAAGATGGCCGGCCAGAAAGGCGGCGGCATCGGCGGCGCGATAGACCTCGCGGCCTGCGCCAAGCACGTCTTTGTCGCGATGGAGCAGACCACCCGCCGCGGCGCGCCGCGGCTGGTCGAGCGCTGCGCGATCCCGCTCACCGCCAAGGGTGTGGTGAACCTCGTCGTCACCAATTACGGGCTGTTCGAGATTGTCCCCGAGGGTATGGCGCTCAAGGAAATCGCTCCCGGCATCTCGCTCGATGAGGTCAAGGCCACCACCGGCTGCAACCTGATCGTCCCCGACGACCTGCCGACCGTAAAGCTGCGCGGCTAACCCCGCCGTTCGTACGCTACGCGGAACTGCACGCACAGCATTTCGGCGCCGTTCGGCCCGGCGGACGCCAACAACGCGCCGTCCTCGGGGCCGACAAAGATCGTCGAGTTCAGGCCGAGCTGCGTGGAGCCGGCGGCCGATACGGTCCCGGCAAGCACCACCCAGAACTGGCCGCCGCTCGCGCTGGGGTCAGGCCCGGTCATTACCGCGCCCGGCGGGAGCTGATACCGCCAGCTCGCCAACCCATGTTCGTCTTCGAGCACCTGCCGGCGGCCGACAGCCGACATCGCCCTGAGCGACGTCTCGGTGATGGCCGGTTCCGGCTCGGTGCTCAATTCCCAATGGGTATGCCGGTCGCGCGATGCGCGCAGCTCGGCCCGGCTCTCGAGGCTGGTCATATATTTCGCGCCCGGGTCCCAGCGGTTGCGCAACGTAAACCAGGTAATCCCCTGATCGGCCGCGGCGATCGGCCCGTAAGCCGAGTAGGCGTCGGTGTAATGCACCGCGACACTGCCCGTCTCGTGCGGCCCGAGCTTGCCGTAGCCGCTGACAAACACCTGAAACTGGTCGGCCTGATGGAAATGCGGATGGGTGACCCGACCAGGGCCGCGTTCGACGAGAAACGCCACCGGATGCAGCGTCTCCGGCCCCGGGGTCGGGTCACCCGGCTTCACGGTGTAGCGATTGCCGCCGATAAACGGCGTGGTCCACCCGCGGGGCGTGTCGCGGCGGTTCTCGCGGGCGATTTCGGCGTCGGCGGTCAGGATCACGGCAAATCCTCGATTAAGATCATCGAACAAGCGTCGCGGCGCGTGGCCACTTAGTCAAGCCGCTCCAAAATCGCCTTCGCCAGCTTTTTGGCGCGGATGTTGAGCGAGGAAAAATTCGTCTCGCTCGGGCTGCGGCCGACATTTTGCGCCGCGCGGTAGCCGGGTCGCTCGATCAGCTCGCCGTCCAGGATGGCAAACCCGGCCGCGCCGATCGTCGCTCGCGCCTCCGCCACCTCGGCATCCGTCAACACGCGGCACAGCGCGAAGAACGGCCCTTTTGCGCCATCCGTCGCCCCGGCGATGCGCCGCGCCAGCGCGAGCGACGGCACGAGATCAGCACGCGAAGCGCCGGTCGGCAGCACGATGAGGTCGCATTCGGAAATCATTTCCTCGGTGCGTTTGGGAGTGCCGGGCGCGCCATCCAGCACCAGCACATCGTAATCGCGATTGAGCTTCAGCGCCTTGCGCACATCCTTGGTCGGCTCCGCCTCGACCGCCGGCTCGAAATCGCGCTCAAGCCGCGCGCGCACCCAATCGACCGAGCTCATCTGCTTGACGTCGAAATCGAGGATTTTGGCGGCTTTCCCCTGAGCTGCCGCCTCACGCGCGATCAGCTGGCACAGCGTCGATTTGCCGACGCCGCCCTTCTGCGACACCACGCCGATGATCCGCCGCTTGGCCATGCGGCGGGATACTAGTGGTTGAGGCCGCGTTGCGCGAGGAGCGCGTCGATGGTCGGCTCGCGCCCGCGGAATTCGCGGTAGAGCGCCATCGGGTCGCGCGTGTCGCCGGCGCTATAGATGACCTTGAGCTTCGCCGCGAGTTCGGGATCGAACACGTCGCCATCGTCGGTAAAGGCGGCGTAGCCGTCGGCGTCGAGCACTTCGGCCCACATATAGGCGTAATATCCGGCGGCATAGCCGGCGCCGTCGAAAAGATGCCCGAAATGTGTCGGGCGATGGCGCAGCCCGATCTCCGCCGGCATGCCCACCCGGGCAAGAAAATCGCGCTCGAACGCGGCGATGTCCACGGGCCCTTCTTCTTTACGAGCGTGCAGCTCCATGTCGATCATCGCACTGGCGGTGTACTCGACCGTCGCGAAACCCTGGTTAAAGTTGCGCGCCGCCAGGAGCTTCTCGAGCAACGCCTCGGGCAGGGGCTCGCCGGTCTGGTAGTGCCGCGCGTATTTGCGCAGCGTTTCCGGAGCCTGGACCCAGTGCTCCATGATCTGCGAGGGGAATTCGACAAAGTCGCGCCGCACCGCCGTGCCCGATTGCGAGTGATAGCGCACCTGCGAAAGCAGGCCGTGCAGCCCGTGGCCAAATTCGTGAAAAAGCGTTCGAGCGTCATCGAAGGAAAGAAGCGTCGGATCACCCTTCGAGAAATTGTTGTTGTTGAGGACAATCGGCAGCACCTCGCCATCGAGGCTTTCCTGGTCGCGGAAGCTCGACATCCAGGCCCCCGAACGCTTGCCGGGGCGGGCGAAATTGTCGTGCAGGAAGAGTCCGATCGTCTTGCCGTCGTCGCCGCACACCTCATAGGCGCGGACGTCCGGGTGATAGACGGGGCAGTCGCTCCGCGGCGCAAAGCTCAGGCCGAACAGCCGCCCGGCGGTCTCGAACATCGCCGCGACCATGTTGTCGAGCACGAAATAAGGTTTCACCGCGCTTTCGTCGAACTCGTATTTCTGGACGCGCACCTTCTCGGCGTAGTACCGCCAGTCCCACGGCGCGATCGGCGCGTTGAGGCCGTCGGCATTGGCGGCCTCGGCCAGCATCGCGCGCTCCTCGGCCGCGCGATGCTTGGCCGGGGTCCATACCTGCTCCAGCAGATGTTCGGCCGCGTCGGCGGTCTTCGCCATCGTGTCGTCGAGCCGAAAGGCGGCGTAGCTCGTGTAGCCGAGGAGCCGTGCCTGCTCCTGGCGGAGCGCCAGCAATTCGGCGATAAGCGGCCCATTGTTGTGTTCGCCCTGGTGCTCGCCGCGCTGTACCCAGGCGCGATAAGCGGTTTCGCGCAGGTCGCGCCGCGCCGAGAAGGTCAAGAACGGCTCGACCGAGGAGCGCGACAGGGTGATGACGTATTTGCCGTCGAGCCCGCGTTCCTTGGCCGCGCCGGCGGCCGCTTCGCAGGCGAAATCGGGCAGGCCGTCGAGCTCGTCCGCGCGCAGCACGAGCCGCCGCTCGTCTTCATCGAACAGCACGTTCTGCCCGAAATGCACGTGCAGCGTCGCCATCCGCGTCTGGATTTCGGTCATCCGCGCCTTGTCTTCGCGACCAAGCGCGGCGCCGGCCCGCACGAACCGCAGGTGATAGCGTTCGAGAAGTCGCAACTGGTCGGGCGCGAGACCGAGCGTCTCGCGGTTCCGGAAAAGCGCATCGATGCGCGCGAACAGCGCCGGGTCGAGCGCGATCTTGGCGCGGTGCTCGGCCAGCTTTGGCATGTAGTCGCGCGCGACCGCGTCGATGTCCTTGTTGGTCACGCTCGAATTGAGGCCGTGAAACACGTTTTCAACGCGTTCGAGCAACTGCGCACTGCGCTCCAGCGCCTCGATCGTGTTGGCGAAGCTCGCCGGCTCGGGCACGCCGGTGATCGCCGCGATCTCGGCGACCTCCTCGTCCATGCCGCGATCCAACGCAGGCGGGAAATGATCCGGCTTGATGCGGTCAAAGGGCGGCAAGCCGAACGGCGCCGTCCAGTCTTCGAGAAGAGGGTTTTCGGCCATCGGCTTTATATAGTCGATGACCGCTGCCGCCGCATCACTCGGTGCGCCGATTCCTAGGCGCTGAGAATCTGCCCCAAATTCCCTTTTGACGCTGGCATGTCGGGAAAAATCTTCGCCATCGCCGCGTCCGGCAGCCGCAAATGCCGCTCGAGCACCATCGCCAGCAGATGTCGGTAATCAGTGGTGATCGCCAGATCACGGTTCTGGTAGAGCTGCGCGTCGGCGAGGCCCGGCCAGTCGCCGTAGACCCGGCCGCCATTGACCTTGCCGCCGGCGATCCAGATCGCATTGCCGTGGCCATGATCGGTGCCGCGATTGCCGTTTTCGCGAACCGTGCGGCCAAATTCCGAAATCACCACGACGACCGTGTCGTTCCAGTCCGGCCCGAGCCCCTTGGCGAGTGCCGCCAGCCCATCGCCCAGCGGCTTCAAATGGCCGGCGAGCTGACCAGCGTCGCTGCCCTGATCGACATGCGTGTCCCACCCGCCGAGCGCGACAAAGGCGAGCCGGATATGCCGGTCGCGGGTCATCAACCCGGCGAGCCGATCGGCCACCGCCGGGAAGGCGTTGGCCGGCGGCGCGCCGTTATCCGCCATCTGCTGTTCGGCCGGCATATCGGCGACGAGCTCGGTGCGCGCCTCGCGGCCCTGTCGATAGGCCGCCGCCTGCTTGTCGTTGCCGGCATAGAGCCTGTCGAAGGCGCTCGCCACTTGCGGCTGGTCGATCGCCATCGGCGCCGCCGCCTTCGGCCCCAGCGGCAGGTTGGCGACCGAGACCGGTCCGCGCAGGATAAAGGGCAGGGTGGGTCCGACCGACAGCGCGTCGGTCGGCGTGCGTGCGCCGGGCAACGCGGCCAGCGTCCGGTTCATCCACCCATCAGGGGTGGTCGGTCGGCCAGGCGTGCCGTTCTCGATGAACTGCTGGGCGTCGAAATGCGAGCGGTTCGGGTCGGGTGAACCGGCAGCGTGGATAAAGGCGAGCTTCTTGTCGCTCCACAGCGGCATCAGCGACGACAGCGCGGGGTGCAGCGCGAAATGACCGTCCAGCGCCAGCGCGCCCTTCTCCGCGCCCGGCTTCTGGACGGCGATAGTCGGCCGCCCGGCGTAATAGGCCTCTTCACCGTAGGGAACGACCACATTGAGCCCGTCGACGGCGCCGCGCAGCATCACCACCACGAGACGTTGCGGCGCCTCATCGGCGCGCGCCGCCCAGATCGGCCCGAGCACCGGCGCTATGGCCGCACCGCCGGCAAGACCGAGAAAATCGCGTCTGTTCATCACCACCACCTACCGCCGCATGAAATCGGGACTACCGAGGACAAGCGCGGCCTTGAGCCAATTGGCCCCAAAGGCTACGACATTGCGCGTCTGCTCGCTGAGCGCCGGCGCCAGCAATTTTTCAAGTGCCACGGCGTCGATGGGCCGGGGTTTCAGTTCCGATGCCGGCGTCCGATCGGCGACCAGTTTCGTCGCCTCTTCGCCCTTCTCCGGCGCGTAAAGCAGAAAGGCTCCGCTGCCGAGCAAGGATGCAAAGTCGATCCGCACCGTCGTTGCCGTCGGGTTCAGCCACGCGGCTTCCGTATTTTTGTACCCGTCAGGTGTTTGGCACAGGTAAAGCGGCATGCCGAGCCGCTCCATCGTCCACCACAAGGGCACCACGTTGCGGACGTCAACATCGCCGGCGCGGACCGCCGAGATCACGTATTGGTACGGTGTCTTGTATTTCTGACCGACGCTGTCGCGAAACTCTTCGCTCGTCAGGAGCGTTTTCAAGACGACTTTGATATCGCCGTCACTGTCCAGGAACGTCTTGGCGAGCCGGTCGACCAGCGCCGGCGGCGGCTGATCGGCAACGAAATACTGCGCCAATTCGAAGGCGATATGATGCGCAGTGGCCGGGCTGCGCGACAGGATATCAATTGCCGCGACGCCCTGTTCCTCGTCCCCGGCGGGGATCGACTGGCCGAGGAAGGTCTTGACGCTCGCGTCATGCCGCAACGGATCGAACGCGAACGCCGATCCAGACCCGGACTGCAAATCGGCGTAATTGAACCCCCAGCCGGTAAAAATACGCGCGAGCGTCGTCACGTCCTGCTGGGTGTACCCGCCATCCACGCCCAGCGTATGAAGCTCCATGATTTCGCGGGCGTAATTTTCGTTGAGCCCTGAGAACAGGTCATGCGCGTTCGGGCTGCCCGGCGCTGTGTTGGCCTCATTGTTGAGGAAATACAGCATCGCCGGGTGCCGCGCGGTCGCCAGCAGCAGGTCACGGAATTTGCCCAGCGCGTTGGGGCGGATCGCTTCGGCTTCGTAATTCCCGATCCACAGCAGATCGTACCCCTCATAGGCGTAAATGTTGAAATGGTTGAACCAGAAGTCGACCATGACCTCCTGCAGCTGCCCCGGGCTGTAGACCGCGCGATAGAGACGGGCGGCGCGCGCCTGCTGCAGGATCGAATCGTCGCGCTTCATGCGGGCATCCGAGTCCCCCTGCGTCTGCTGCATACCGCCGGCGGTTTCCTCCGATGGCGGCCCGAATTGCGCGAAAAGCTGCGACGCGCCGAGCTTGAGTGTGTCGAGCGGCGCGAGCCGTTCCGTCAGCGCCGGTGGTTCCGGCAACGCTGCGGGATCCAGCTGCTCGTCGATGTAGCGGTCAATGCCGATCGCCTTGACATGCGCCACGAGCGACGCCGTCGGACCAAAGGCGATACGGTTGAGCAGATGGATGATCTGCCGGTCCGTGGCGGGTTCGGCACGCACCGATAGCGGAACAAGCAACGCCACGCCGACAAAAACCGCGAGCAGGCGGCGACAGCAAACCATGTCAGCGGCGCATGAAATCAGGACTGCCGAGAAGCAGCGCCGCCTTGAGATTGTCCGGCGCGTCGGCGGCCGTCGATTTCGTGTTGTCGCTGAGCACCGGCCCAAGCAGCGCTTCGAGCGGCGCTGGGTCAAGCGGTTGCGGCTTCGCGGCGGGCTGGTCGGCGACAAGTTGCGGCTGCGGCTGCGGCTGCGGCGTCATGCCCGTCCCTGGCTGCGGCTGCTGCGCCATGTTCATCTCGGGCTGCGGCTGTGGCGGCGGCGGCTCCGCCCTCAGCGGCAGGTTGCCACGGCCAAGCCCGGTCGCGAAACCGATGCGCAGCGTCGTCGCGTCCGGGCTCAGCCAGGCGTCTTCGGTGTTCTTGTAGCCATCCGGCGTCTGGCACTGGTAGAGCCCTTCGCCGAGCCGCGCCATCGTGCCGAGCAGCGGCCGCGGGTTGTTGACCTCGGCACCGGCAGCGCGCGCCGCCGACAGCACGTACTGATACGGCGTCTTGTATTTCTGGCCGGCGCTGTTGCGGAATTCGGCGCTGGTGAGCAGCGTCTTCAGCACGGCGGCGATATCGCCGTCAGTGGCGCGGAAACGCTGTGCCAGCCGGTCGACCAGCGCCGGCGGCGGCTGGTCGGCGACAAAATACTGCGCGAGCTGATAGGCGATGTGATGCGCCGTCGCCGGGCTCGACGCGAGCATGTCGATCGCCTGGGCGCCTTCGCTCTCGCCACTCGGCTGGATCGTGTGCCCGAGAAAGACCTTCGCGGTAAAGTCATGGCGCGACGGGTCGAACGCCGACGCGGGGCCGGCGCCAAACCGCAAATCCTGCCGCTGCAAGCCCCAGCCGGTCAGGACATGCGCCAGCGCGATGACGTCGTTTTGCGTGTAGCCGCCATCGACCCCGAGCGTGTGCAGCTCCATGATCTCGCGGGCGTAATTCTCGTTGATCCCGGTCAAGTTGCCTTTGGCGCCGGGGCTGCCCGGCTCGGTGTTGAGCTGATTGTCGAGATAGAACAGCATCGCCGGCGAGTGCGCCGTCGCCAGCAGCAGGTCGCGGAACTTGCCGAGCGCATAAGGCCGGATCACGTCGGCCTCGTAGCGGCCGACCCAGAGATGGTCGAGCCCCTTGCCGGCGAAGACGTTGAAGTGGTTGTACCAGAAATCGACCATCACCTCCTGGAGCTGCCGGCGGCTGTAAAGCGCGCGCCACACCCGCGCGTCCTGCGCCTGCTGAACGATGACGTTGGCGCGCTGGCGCCGCGCCTTCTGCTCTTCCGGCGTCGGCTTCACCCCGCCGTTCATGATCGGCAGGATCGGGCCGTATTGGATAAAGAGCTGGGCGTCGTCGAGCCGCTGCGTGTCGAGACCGGCGAGCCGTTGCGTCAGCTCCGCCGGTTCGGGGATCGCCTGCGGATGCAGCTGCTCGTCGATGTAGCGGTCAATTCCGACTTCCTTGACATGCGCGACCTCCGCCGCGGTCGGGCCGAACGCGATGCGATTGAGCACATGAATGATCTGCTGGTCAGTGTCGCCCGCGGCCAGCCCCGCGCCGGGCGCGGCTAGAGCGGTGACTAGCCCAATAACGAAAACCGCGGCGAGAAGGCGGATGGATCGCATGCAAGACCGCCGGACGCTCAGGGACAGAGGTTTTATCACATTACGGTGCCCGTCATCCCCGGGTTCCTGGGTTAATGCGGCGGGCGATACGGCCGTAATCGCGCTAGAAAAGAAGAACCTGAGGCAGCTTCAACCCTGGCGCGCGATTCCGTAACGCGCGCTATGCCGGCGGCAGCCCCAAAAGGCGTCGTGCCAGCACCAGATGCGGCTTGTCGATCATCTTGCCGTCGAGTGCCAGCGTGCCGGCGTCGGGGTTGGCGGCAAACGCCGCGACCACCTGCTCCGCCCAGTCGCGCTCGGCGGCGCTCGTCGAAAACGCCTCGTTGATTGCCGCGATCTGCGCCGGATGGATCGCCATCTTGCCGGTAAAGCCCGAGCGTTTCGCCGCCGCGCATTCCGTCGCCAGCCCGGCGGGGTCGCGAAAATCGGTATAGATCGTGTCGAGCGCCGCGACCCCGGCCGCCGCCCCCGCCAACAGGCACAGCGAGCGCGCCAGGACGTACGGGCCGTCATAGGCGCCGTCGGCCGTGCGGTTGCTGCCACCGATGCAGGCCGACAAATCCTCGGCGCCCCAGGTGATCGCCTCGAGGCGCGACGACGACCCCTTATAATGGCCGAGCGCAAAGACCGCCTCGGCGGTTTCGGTGGCGATCGCGACGATCTTGGTCGCGCCGGCCGCGCGGCCCGCCGCCGTCTCGAACGCCGACAGGTAATGGTCGACCGTGGTGACATCCTCGGGCGTGCATTTCGGCAGCAGGATGCCGTCGGGGCGGCCCGCGATCGTCGCCGCGAGGTCATCGAGCGCGAGGCCACTCGCCAGCGGGTTCACCCGCACATAGCGGCCGATTTTTCCCGGCCCGTTCGCTTCGAGAAATTCGCGCGCCAGCTTGCGCGCGGTCGGCCGGTTTACCGCAGCGACCGAATCCTCGAGGTCGAGGATCAGCGCATCGGCGCCGGACTCGAGACCGCGTGCCAGCTTGCGTTCGCTGTCCGCCGGAACGAAGAGGAAGGAACGAGGGACCGGCACGTTACCCCGCGAATTCCCAAGCGAGCGCATCGCGTACCGTGTCGAGGTCGAGCTTGTAGGCTTCGATCAGCGGCGCGGTCTCGACAATCATGTCGTCGATATCCTTGATCAGCTTGAGGCGCTTGTAGGCGTCGTCGCTGTCGATTCCGAGCCCCGCGCCGAGCAGCTCCATGAAATTGACGATCTGGAAGCTGCGGCCGGTCGCGGCGTCGCAAATATCGCGGTGATCGGCGTGGTGGATCGTCGCCAGGACGTCGATCCCGGCCTCGGTCGCCAGGCGAAATTCGCGTTCCGTCAACTCCTGGCGAAACGAGGCTGGCGTAATCTGGCCGCCTTGCACCCCAACGCGCGGCACGTCGAGCTCGACGAGTTCGAGACCGGGGATGATCGCAGCGAGCTTCTTCACCGCCTCCATCGTCTGCGGGAAAACCGGGCGCTCCTCCAGCACGACGCGCTTCTCGACCCGATTGACCATCAGCGCCTTCAATTCCTCGGCGTGATCGCCGAGGTAAACGAGGAACGGGTTGAGATCGAACGGCTTCTCGCCGGTTTGCCGCTCGTAATTGGGCAGCGAAACCTCGGCAATCGAGATCTGGCACGACGGGCACCACGACAGCACGGTCGAGGTGCCGGCCGAGGCGAGCCCCTCGATCGTCGCATGCGCCATCTTGCTGTTATTGGCGAAATCGCCTTCGCGGTACTGGTAGACGCCGCAGCATTGTCCGACCCCGCCCATCACCTCATAGGAGGTGCCCAGCTTGTCGAGCACATCGAGCGCGAGCAGCGCGATATGCGGCGTCCGTATCACATTGCAGCCGGTGTAGAACACGACGTCGGGCGGGGTTTGGCGCTCTTCGGTCGGATGGCGGAAGCGCGCTAGCGTCTCGGGCGGCAGTTGCAGCCGCGACAGCACGCGCACGCTGCGGCTCATGGTCTGAAACGGGTTGCGCCAGCGGGTCTCGAGCGGCGCGCCGTCGCGCGCCCGCCGCGCAAAACCGCGCGCCAGCTGGACCATGAAGCGCGGGTTGATGCCGTGCTTGCACGCGGGGATGCAATTACCGCTGCCGCAGCACAGCTCGGTCCAGCGCCGCGCGTCTTCATTGCCGTCACCGCCGGTGATCAAGTCGACGATCGCCGCTGCGGTCTCGCCCGGCTCAGCCGCGGCGATACCGCCCGGCCCGGTCACCGGGCAGGCGCGAAAGCAGTCGCCGCAGCGCGTACACGCGTCTGCGATCTCCGCCCCGCGTGCCCGGAACAGGTCGACAAACCCCGTCGCCTCATCGACATTCATGACCGATCACCTTCGTCTTGTTCCGATAAGTATAGCGCCTCCGGGATCGCCGCGCTGCATTTCGCGTTTTTGCTAAGAGCCGCTATTCGCTTGGCAAAACGTTCCATGCGTTGAATGCATGGCAAATTTGCACGGACATCGATGGATACAAACATGTTACACGCTGTTCACAAACTGACTGTCGCGAGACGCAATCAGTGGACAAGCCCGGTAAAGCCATGACACCCAATCTTCAGATCGCCACCGCCGCCCCGACCAGCGCCGCCGGTGCTTCGGCCGGATCATTCGACCGCCGGATTCGCGCCTTCCTCAATGGCGAAAGCCATGGCGAGGATGTGCTCGACGCGCTCTACGGCCACGTTGCCGACGAGCCGGTTCCCGAACAGCTCCGCGCCCTGCTTCGCGGCTGAATCCTACACCTCTTAACGTCAGCCAACGGAACTGCGACATTTTGTTTTCTCGCCTTTTCGGCTAGCTTTCTCCGTGGCGCAGCTTGGCTCACGGGCTCGCCTTGGGGAGGGACGAGCCTATGGCATCGATTACGCAAACCGGCGGACCAAGCGCGGCGGTCCGCCCGAACCTGCCGTTCATCATCGGCGCCTCGTCGGTCGGCACGTTGATTGAGTGGTATGATTTCTATCTTTACGGCGTGCTCGCGGTTTTCTTCAGCAAGCAGTTCTTCTCGCCAGAGATCGACCCCAACCTCGCCTTCATCCTCAGTCTCGCGGTGTTTTGGACCGGTTTCCTCGTGCGCCCATTTGGCGCCATCGTGTTTGGCCATCTCGGCGATCTGATCGGCCGCAAGTTCACCTTCATGCTGACCCTCTTATTGATGGGCGGCTCGACCTTTGTCGTCGGCCTGCTGCCCGGCTACACCGTGCTCGGCACATTGGCGCCGGTTCTGCTGGTGCTGATGCGCGTGATCCAGGGTCTGGCGCTTGGCGGCGAGTATGGCGGCGCGGCGACCTATATCGCCGAGCACGCGCCCGACGGCAAACGCGGTCTCTACACCTCCTGGATCCAGACCACCGCGACGATGGGCATCGTGCTGGCACTGCTGGTGATCCTTGGCTGCCGCCTCGGCCTGGGCGACGCCGTCTTCGCTGACTGGGGCTGGCGCGTGCCGTTCTGGATTTCGGCGATTCTCGTGCTGCTGTCGATCTACATCCGGCTGAAGCTCGAGGAGTCACCGCTCTACGCGCGGCTGCGCGAGCAAGGCAAGGCGTCATCCAACCCGGCGAAGGACAGCTTCACGAGCGGTAAGAATTGGGGCCTCATCCTGCTGGCGCTGTTCGGCGCCACCGCGCCTGAGGGCGTCGTCTGGTACACGGGGCAGTTCTACGCGCTGTTCTATCTGTCAGGCGTCCTCAAACTGCCCTATGTCACGGTCTATGTGCTGATGATGATCGTGCTGACCTGCGCGGCGCCGTTCTTCATCGTATTCGGCGCACTCTCGGACAAGATTGGCCGCCGTAACATCATGACCGTGGGCTTCCTGCTCGCAGCGATCAGCTATTGGCCGGTGTTCAGCTGGATGGCGCAGGTCAAGGACAACCCGTTCCTGCTCGGCGTGCTGGTATTCTACATGCTGATCCTGGTGACGATGGTGTACGGCCCGATCGCCGCCTTCCTAGTGGAGCTGTTCCCGGCGCGCATCCGCTACACGTCGATGTCGCTGCCCTACCACGTCGGCAACGGCGTGTTCGGCGGGCTGGTGCCGCTCGCCGGTGCATCGATCGCGGCGGCATTCGGCGGCCCGCTTTACGGGCTGTTCTATCCGATCGGGATCGCCGCGCTCGGTGTGGTCGTCAGCATCGCCGGGTTGCCGTCACGCAGCAACGACGTGCAGATTTGGGACGAGGTCGGCGGCGGTCCACCGTTGGTTCCCGACCAGCCCTAGCGGCTGATCCCCGCGAGCAGCGGCGCGCCGAGATCGCGGCCGGCGAGCAGGTGCAGATGAAAATGCGGCACCGCTTGGTGAGCCGCGCGGCCGGTATTGGCGATGAGGCGATAGCCGCTCTCGGCGACGGCTTCGCCGGCGCTGATCTTGCCTATCGCGCGGACAAAAGCGGCGATCTCCGCGTCGCTCGCCCGCGCCGAGAAATCCTCGGCTGAGACATATTCGCCCCTCGGGATCAGCACGACATGCGTCGGCGCTTGCGGGGCGATGTCGCGAAAGGCGAGCACATGCTCGTCCTCATAGACCTTGGCGCAGGGCAGCTCGCCGCGCAGGATGCGGGCGAAGACGTTGTCGCGGTCGTAGGCCATCGTTTCCACCGTCATTGCGAGCAGCGATCGGGGCGCAGATTGCGTCGCCGCGCGACGCCCCGCAACGATCGACTTATTGCCGCTCGGCCCGCACTTGCTGGCGGAACGCATCGATCGGCACCGGCTGGCCGCGCCGCTCGACATACCAGAAGGCCCAGCCATTGCACGCCGGCGCGCCTTGCAGCTGCGCGGCGACCGCGTGGATCGAGCCGCGGTGCTCGGCCGAGATCAGGCTCCCGTCGGCCCGCACCCGCGCCGTCCAGCGCCGCGACTGATCGAACAGCACCTCGCCCGGCTGTAACAGCCCACGCTCGACCAGACTGCCGAACGGCACGCGCGGCGCATGACGCTTTGAATCGATCGCTAGCAGATCGCTCTCGGCCGGGGTCACCGCGTCGATGCGGTCCCGCGCCAGCGCGATATAGGCGGGATCGCGCTCGATGCCGACAAAGCGCCGGCCGAGCCTCTTGGCCACCGCGCCCGTCGTGCCGCTGCCGCAAAACGGATCGAGCACCAGATCGCCCGGCCGGGTCGAGGCGAGCAACACCCGATGCAGCAGCCCCTCGGGCTTTTGCGTCGGGTGCGCCTTCTTGCCGTTTTCGTCGCGCAGCCGCTCCGGCCCGCCGCAGATCGGTATGAGCCAGTCGCTGCGCATCTGCAGCTCCTCGTTGAGCGCCTTCATCGCCTCGTAGTTGAAGGTGTAGCGCGCGTCGCGGTCACGGGCGCACCACAGTAGCGTCTCGTGCGCGTTGGTGAAGCGCCGGCCGCGGAAATTGGGCATCGGGTTGGCCTTGCGCCAGACCACGTCGTTGAGGATCCAGAACCCGATATCCTGCAGCGCCGCACCGATGCGAAAGATGTTGTGGTAGGTGCCGATGACCCAGAGCCCGCCCGCCGGTTTCAGCAAGCGACGCGCGGCATCGAGCCAGGCGCGGGTGAACCGGTCGTATTCGGCGAAATCGGCGAACTTGTCCCAGTCTTCCTCGACCCCGTCGACCCGACTGTTGTCGGGCCGATGCAACTCACCGGAAAGCTGGAGGTTATAGGGCGGATCGGCAAAAACCAGGTCGACCGAACCCTCCGGCAGACCCGCCATGACGCCAAGGCAATCGCCGCCGATAACGCCTTCTTCGATGAGCGGATCGTCGGCTTCCATTCGCACAATCTGCGCGTTCGTATGGAATCCGTCAATGATTCGATCAGTTTAGAGACAACATTGGACTTAACGGGTCGCCGCTCCTGCAAAGACTGGAGCACGAGCAGAATAGTTCTTTATTTGTTCTTTAACGGCAGCCGCCGGCAAAAATCAGAGTTGTAGATGCATCCAATTGGATGCATTCTGTCTTCTAATTGGTTACAAATCGTGGAGTTTTCCCCCGCTCCAATGCCAGGAAATCCGAAGATTCAACCCCGGCTTTCTCCGGGTATGTTTGACTATCTACAAGATCTTGTGGATGTGGGGGTCTATGGCACCAACCCGTCGGATGTTGCCCGCTCGCTTATCGAAGAGGGAATTAGGCGTGCAATCGCAGACGGACTCATTCACGTGAGGCGAAGAACTACCGAAGGGCCGGATCACGTTAGAAGGACGAGACCAGAAACAGCCTAAATTTCGCGAAAAATGCGGTGAAGGAGGAAGCTGTGACCGAAAGGATCATCTTCGGGATCGCATTTTTGGCTCTCGGCGTCCTTTTTTTCTTGAGCCAATTCACATTGTTTGCCGGCCTCCTCCCCCTAGGCGGCTCTGGACTTTCCCAAGGCGGGATCGTGTTGATACCCGCCTATCTGCTCTCTCAAACAATCAGCCTAATTAGGCTGATCAAACATGGTCACAAGGATTAGATCGAGAAGTAAGGCCAAGGCCGGGTTTGACGAAAAAGTCTCGAGGCCGTTTTTCGCTTTACAGGTCGAGAACGAAATTCGCCGGACCTTCGGCGGCAAGCCGCACCGGCGCAAAAGAGCGGCGATGATGCACGGTCACGCCAAATTCGGCGATCGCCGCGAAATGCGCGCGGGTGCTATAGCCGACATTACTTTCCCAGGCGTAGCTCGGGTGGCGCTGCGCCAGCGCGCGCATGATGCGGTCGCGCGTCACCTTGGCGATGACCGAGGCGGCGGCGATCGAAAAGCTTAAGGCATCGCCGCCAACGACAGTCTTCGCCGGGCAGGGCAGCGCGGGCGGCGTCATGTTGCCGTCGATCAGCGCGACGTCCGGCCTGACACCCACCGCCGCGACCGCGCGCGACATCGCCAGAAGACTGGCGTGCAGAATGTTGATGCGGTCGATCTCCCTGACGCTCGCCGCACCGACCCCGATCCGCGCGCACCCCATCAACGCCTGATAACAGGTCTCGCGCATCTCGCGGCGCAGCTGTTTTGAATCGTCGAGGCCGTCGCGCAATTCGGCCGGGAAGCAGGCGCGGTCGATAATCACCGCCGCCGCGACCACTGGCCCCGCCAGCGGCCCGCGACCGGCCTCGTCAACCCCGCATACCACGCCGCTGCAGCCATCCTCGATGGCGAAATTCGGCATGCTCAACCCCCGCCGGACCTGGCCGCCCCCGGCCAATGTCCCCGGTCCGCTTGTGCCACGGGCGGCGGACCGCGGCAAGGCGGGTTTTTCGGGTGGCGCGGACGGATGGATTAAACGCAATTAGGCGAAATTAACCATAAATGTTTGCGATTTGTGAACAAAACAAGAATTTTGGCCTTGACTCTTCGCTTTCGCAGGGTACCCTCAGCGCATCGTACATGGTTTGTTCCGCGATGGTTAAACAACACAGCCGGGAGACTCCAATGAACAACCTTGCCCGATACGCTTTTGCGGTGACCGCCGGCTTCCTCGCCGTCGCCACCTGTCTGCCCGCCGAGGCCGCGCCCGCCGCGACCGACAGCGCCGCCGCCGACACGATCACCTTTGATCAGTATCGCGACTGGCGGATGCACTTTATCGAAGAGCGGCAGACGCAGATCGCCGCCGAGCTGGCCGAGAAGAACCTGACCGACACGCGGCGCACGGCGCTCGAACGGCAGAAAGCCTATTACGATTATTTCGCGCAGATGTCGGCGGCCGAGCGCGACCGCCGCTTCCGCGACCGGTTTGACGAGATCGACACCAATCATGACGGCGTCATCGACAAGAACGAGCGCGCCGCCTGGCACGACAAGCAACGGGCGTTCTACGAGCACTCGAACTACCGGCGCGACGCCGACCCCGACGCTCGCCGCTAGAGCGCCTGTTATTCACCTGTATTTTCAGGCCGAGACGGTGCCTTCACGGCGTCGCTGCGGTTGACAATCCGCCCGTGCTCGCTTCGGATCGCCGCCGCATTGCCCCACGCCGGGCCATGTAACGGGGTGCGAAGCGGAGAGCGGGAGATGGATAGCGGGCTGGCCGGGCTGGTCGTCGCCGAGACGGTGCTAAGCCACAGTGACGGCGCTCGGGACATCATGTGGGTGCGCGGCCACACGCTGGCCGAGCTCGTCGCCGGCTTTGGCTATGAGGGCGCGGTCGGGCTGCTCTGGGAGGAATTTGCCGCCGAGGCCGGGTTCGCCGCCCCTCCCGATCGTAAGGCGATCCGCGCCCGGCTTGGCACGGCGCGAGAAATGGCCTTTGCGGCGCTCGGCGGATGGCTCGATCGCGCCGCGGACCGCCCGGTGGTCGAGGGTGTGCGCATCGCCCTCGCCAATCTGCCCGACGCAGCCGACCCGGCGACGATCCTTGCCACCCTTCCGGTGGCGATCGGCGCGCTGCTGCGCCAACGCCAGAGCGCCGCGCCGCTCGCGCCCGACCCGGCTCTCGGTACCGCCGCCGATTTGCTGCGTATGGTGCATGGCCGCGCCGTCGATCCGGCAATGGCCGAGGCGCTCGACACCTACTGGACGGCGCTGATCGATAACGGGCTCAACACCTCGGCCTTCACTGCGCGGGTCATCGCCTCGAGCCGCGCCTCGCTCGCCTCGGCCGCGCTTGGCGCGTATTGCGCCTTTACCGGCCCGCTGCATGGCGGCGCGCCGGGGCCGACGCTCGACCTGCTCGACGAAGCCGCGGCGAGCGGCGACGTCGCGGTCTGGGCCGAAAAGAAACTCGCCTCAGGCGAGCGGCTGATGGGCTTTGGCCACCGGGTCTTCAAGGGCGGCGATCCGCGCGCCTTGATCCTGCGTGACGCGCTGCGCCGTTTGGGCGATCGTCTCGGACCGGCGGCCGGACGTCTCGGCTTCGCGGCGCAAGTCGAAACGGCCGTTGCCGCGGCCTTCGCCAAACTCAAGCCGGCCCGCCCGCCCTTGCAGCCCAACGTCGAGATCAACGCCGCGCTGCTGCTCGACGCGGTCGGCTTACCGCGCGACGCGTTCATGCCGGTCTTCGCGGTGGCACGCTGCGCCGGCTGGCTCGCCCATGCGATGGAGAGCCAGCGGCAGGGCCGTCTGGTGCGCCCATCCTCGAGTTACATTGGTCCGCGCCCCGCCAATTCGGACTTGGGCACCGGCTGAGCCGCTATTCGAGCGACCAGTGATAACCGACCGTCGGCACCGGCCGCACCCCCGGCTGGGGCTTCGACAGGTTGACCGTCGGCCCCTCGTCATCGGCTTTCGCTGGCAGGGTGTACGACGGCGCCTTGGCCGCGGGCGCCGGTTCGGAATTGACGATATTCGACGAGATCGCCGAAACAGCACCGAGATTGACGTGGTTGGCACAGTTTGCCGCCTGCGCGCGAGCTTTTGCGGTTTGCGGTTTCTGCGTAGAGGGACAGGCCGCCAGCGCGGCGGAGCCGACCAACACCGAGCTTACGAACACGGCGAATACGATGCGTATCATCGTTTACCACCACCGTTATTCATTTTGCCGTCATTTAGTACCCGAAAATCGCCCGGACGAAAGCGAAATCGACGGTTATTCCTTATCGAGCTATGCGCGGCGGAGCCAACCGAAGAATATTCTTGCGTCGACCCATGCGTTCTGCGCAGAACTGCTTGGCGTCGCCCCCTGTGATTTCAATGCAACCGACGCGACATGATTCACGCAAATATCTTATAAATGGTTCGTCTCTACGTTGATCGGCATGCCCGTGACCCTTTCCCGCTCCCCCTCCGCCGCGCTGCGCCACTCCTGGCAGTCGCTTGTTCATATGCCGCTCTCGGCAACGGCGCTCGCCGCCGCCTTGCTGCTGGCGCCCGTCGCTGCGATGGCGTCCGACGCTACCCCGCCGCCCGCGGACACAAACCCACTGCTGCCGATCATAGCGTCGCCTGATCAGGCAAACGGCGACAGCGACATCAAGGCAAAGCTGGCCGGCCCCGGGACGCTCAGCATCGCCGGCGAGCCGCTGCACACTGCGCTGCTGCGACGCTTCTATGACGAGCACGGCAACCAGCCGATCTGGGCGTCGCACACGGCGCAGGCGACCGCGCTGTGGCATGCGGTGCTGAACGCGCAGGATCAGGGGCTCGACCCCGATGCGTTTCACGTCGCGGCCTTTGCCAAGCCCGCGCTGTCGGCGACCGACCGCGACATGCTGCTGTCCGATGCGTTCCTCGGCTATGCCGAGGCGCTGGCCCGCGGCGTGATGACGAGCGAGGCGAAGACCGACGACGAGGATCTCAATCCTGCGCCGGTTGATGTCGTGGCCGTGCTCGGCAGCGCGCTGACCAGCGCCAACCCGGAAACGACGATCACCGACCTGGCGCCGAAGACAGCAGATTACGCGGCATTGCAGCACGCCTATGATTCGTATCTGGCGATGGCGAAGACAGGCGGCTGGCCGCACGTGCCGGAGACCGAAAGCGCTGATCGGGCCCGCATCCTACAAAGTCGCCTCGCGATCGAGGGCTATCTGCCCGCCGGCTACGCGACCGGCACGATGGACGCGCAGACCCTCCAGGCGGTGAAGAAGTTTCAGGAGCGGCACGGGTTGCCGCCGGACGGCAAGCTGGGCAACAGCACGCTGATCGAGCTCAACGTCCCGGCCGAGCTGCGCGCTCGGCAGATCGCGGTCAATCTCGAGCGGCTGCGCTGGCTGCCGCGCGACATCGCCGCCGACCGCGTCTGGGTCAACACCGCGAACGCGCAGCTGCAGTTGTTCCGCGGCGATCAGCCGGTCTTCACCACCCGTGTCGTGGTCGGTCAGGCCGACAAGCAGACG
The DNA here is from genome assembly GCA_035570495.1 of Allostellaceae bacterium. GTDB lineage: Bacteria > Pseudomonadota > Alphaproteobacteria > ATCC43930 > CGMCC-115725 > DATARH01. Next base: position 46,009 of record DATMLO010000236.1, read on the forward strand.
CCGGAGTTCCACACGCAGATCGTCAGCGTGCTCTACAATCCGCCTTGGTACATCCCCTACGGGATCGCGCAAAAGGAGATCATGCCGCTGGTCGAGGAAGACCCCGACTATCTCGACAAGCACCATATGACGATCCGCGACAACGGCTCGATCCAGCAGGAGGCCGGCCCTTACAGCGCGCTCGGCCGCCTCAAGTTCGAGATGCCAAACCGCTTCGACGTCTATCTGCACGATACGCCGTTGCGTCAGTATTTCGCGCGTGACAACCGGCGGCTCAGCCATGGCTGCGTGCGCGTTCAGAACCCGCGCGAGTTGGCGTCGATGCTGCTCGGGATTACCGAAGACGAGATCGGCAAGAACATCAACACCGGCACGACCTACCGCACTAACCTGTCGTCACCTCTGTCGGTGTTCATCGTCTACCAGACCGCCTTCATCGACAGCGACGGGACGCTGCAATTCCGCCAGGACGTGTACCAGCGCGACAACGACATCGCGCAGCACCTGATGCCCCGCGTCCAGCCGCCGCTTGCTCAGCAGAACCCGACGAACCAACGCGGTGGCTGAGTAAATTTTAACCGTGCACAACCGTTAGGCGGCGGATCGGCAAAAATTGGCCTCTGAGGCGCGTTTTCTGCACCTCTAGGGGTTGTCCGATAGCATTTCTGGTGTTACGCCTTTCCCCAGCTTGTCGTGGGGAGATTAAAGCTTTGCCGTCATCGTTACTGACTCGGCGCCGGGTTCTCGGCGTCGCGGCGGTCGCCACGGGCGTTGCCTTTATCAAGCCCGCTCCGGCGATCTCCTTCGCCCCTCGGTCCATCTCGCTCTACAACATGCACACCGGGGAAAGCCTGCGTGAGGTCTACTGGGCCGACGGGCACTACATCCGCGAGGTGGTGCGCGATATCAATTGGGTCCTGCGCGATCACCACTCGGACGAAGTCCGGCCGATGAATGCCGGCGTGCTCGACGTACTGAGCCGCCTGCGTGACCGGCTCGAAATCCATCAGCCGATTCAAGTGGTTTGCGGCTATCGTTCGCCGGAGACCAATCACGCGTTGTGGCTGCATGAGAGCGGCGTCGCGGCGAACAGCTATCACATGTACGGCATGGCTGTGGACATGCGCTGTGAGACCCGTGACCTCAGCCAAGTGCACCAGGCGGCGCTGAGCCTCGCCGAGCAATGCCGGCTGGGCGGCGTCGGCTATTATCCGGAATCGGATTTCGTGCACGTCGATTGCGGCCCGCAGCGCACCTGGTAGTCGCGCTTGCGGTTCCGCTTCACGCGGGCCAGCACTTCAGGTTTTAGCCAGACGCAGATCGCTTGTCGGGGGAGCCGTGTCTGTTGTGCATGTATACGCGCGACCGGCCGCGATCGTTCCCTGGGTGATTCGGCCGAATCAGCGCGCCGATACCCGTTTCAGCACATCGAGCCGCAGCGGCAGCTTGTCGCCGAGCCACATCGCAAAGACCGTGTGGTCGTCATAGGCGTTGCCGGCAAGCGGGTGGACCAGCACATCGAGCCCGTCGCGGTTGAGCATCAGCCACGGCACCAGCCGCGCGAAATCGTCGGCGTCGAAGACGACCTGATACATCGCGACGGTGTGCGGCCCGACCGCCTCGTCATGCCAGCTGCCGAGCGTCGCCTGCGGAAAGGCGGCGCCGAGCCCCTCGCGCAGCCGCGCTGCCACGTCGCGAGTCTTTGCCGGATCGTAATAGATATGCGCGTGGTAGCCACTGATCGTTGCCGGGTCGGCAAAATTCTCAGTCATGGGCAATCTCCTGCGGCAGCGTCGTAGCGCCGGGCCCGAGCGCGCGCTGCATATAGACCGAATCGATCCATCGGCCGAATTTGAAGCCGACCGCCGGGAAGGTGCCGGTTTCGGCAAAACCAAGCGCCGCATGCAGCCGGATCGACGGCAACGTCTCGCTGCCGCCGATCACCGCGATCATCTGCCGGTAGCCCTGCTCGCTCACCAGGTCGATGACCTGCGCCAGCAGGGCACGGCCAATGCCCCGGCCGACTTCGTTTGGGTCGATATAGATCGAGTCCTCGACCGTAAAGCGATAGCCGATGCGCGCGCGATAAGGGCCGGCATAGCAATATCCGACCACCCGGCCGGCCCGCTCGGCGACCAGATACGGAAAGCCGCGCCCCACGATATCCGCGCGACGCCGCGCCATCTCCTCGACCGAGGGCGGCATCTCCTCAAACGAGGCGATGCCGTGCAGCACGTGATGACCGTAGATCGCCGCGATCGCGGCGATGTCGTCATCGCGCGACGGGCGGATGATGAGCTCGCCAGTCATCGCCCTATCAGCCGCCGATCACCCGCTGCGGCTTGCCGTCAAGGAAGCTCAAAATATTCTCGACGTATTGCGGGAACGAGCTGCGGTAATTCTCGTCGGTCACGTAACCGATATGCGGCGTCATGATGACGTTGGGGCAGCTGCGCAGCGGGTGGTCGATCGCCAGCGGCTCCTTGTCGTAGACATCGATCCCGGCATAGGCGAGCCGGCCTTCCTTCAGCGCCGCGACCATCGCATCGGTGTCGACGATGGGTCCGCGTGAGGTGTTGACCAGCACCGCGCTCTTCTTCATCAACCCGATTTCGCGCGCACCGACCAGGTGCCGGCTCCGCGGGCTGAGCACGAGGTGCACCGACAGCACATCGGAGCGGCGGAACAGCTCGTCCTTTTCGACCGGCTCGACACCCTTCGCGGCGGCCGCCTCGGCGGTGAGGTTCTGGCTCCAGGCGATCGCCTTCATCTCGAAGGCGAGCCCCACCCGCGCCACCGCGCTGCCGAGCCGGCCGAGCCCCAGGAGACCAATCGTTTTGCCCGCGAGGCGATGGCCAATGCGCGTCTGCCAGCCGCCCTGGCGCATAAAGGCGTGGTCCTCGGCGATGCGCCGCATCGCGCCGAGGATAAGCCCCCAGGCGAGCTCTGCGGTGTCTTCGTTGCCGCCACCCGGCCCGCCGGTGCCGCACACTGTAACGCCGTGCGCTTTCAGCGCCTCCATGTCGAACGAGGCGTTGCGCATGCCGGTGGTGATCAGCAGCTTCAGCTTCGGCAGCTTGTCGACAATCTGCTTTGAAAACACGGTGCGCTCGCGCATCGCGCAGACGATCTCGCTGTCCGCCAGCGAACGGACGACATCCGCCTCGTCGGCAAATGGGAAGCGCTCGACCGCGATCTCGATGCTGCGGTCGCGCAGCGCCGACCAATCGGCCATCTCGTGTGCAATGCCCTGGTAATCATCGAGAATGCTGACGCGCATCGGCTTCTCTCCCGTGTGTTCGAATTGGCTAGAGCAAATCGACACGCGGGGGTCTTGTCAAATCCGGATCGAATTCCCAACTTTGGCTAAATTGGATAAAGAACGTACAGGGAACAAATGCTCACGCTTCTATCGAAGCAGTGGCGCGTAGCCGTCGAGCACCTTGAGAATTTCGTCGCGGCTCTTGTCAGGGATTTCCAGCACTGCCTCCTGAATGCCGGCTTCGCGATAATCGGCGAGCGCCGCGGCGTCGGCCGGCGCGCGGAACACCGAGATGAACAGCTCGGCAAAATCTCGCCCATGCTTGTCGGCCATTGCCTTCAGGCGGTCACGCTCGTGGCGGATGTCCCAGCCGCGCTGCGGGCGCGGAAACCAGCCGTCGCAATATTCGACGACGCGGCGCAGCGTGTAGTCGGTCTCGCCGCCCAGCAGGATCGGCGGGTGCGGTTTCTGCTTCGGCTTGGGCCAGGACCACACCGGATCAAAGTTGACCATCTCGCCGTGGAAGGCGGCTTCGTCCTCGGTCCACATCGCCTTCATCGCCAGGATGCGCTCGCGCATCAGCTTGAAGCGGGTTTTGTATTCGGCGCCGTGATTTTCCATCTCCTCGACATTCCAGCCGCCGCCGATGCCAAAGACAAACCGACCACCCGAGAGCTGGTCGAGACTAGCGACCGCCTTCGCGGTGACGATCGGGTCGCGCTCGGGGATCAGACAGATGCCGGTGCCGAGCATCAGCTTCTTGGTCGCCGCCGCGGCGAAGCTCAGTGCGACAAACGGGTCATGGGTATGCGAATAGCGCGTCGGCAATTCGCCGCCACCGCCAAACGGCGTCTTGCGGCTGGTCGGGATGTGGGTGTGCTCGGGCACGTAAAGCGAGCCGAAGCCGCGCGCCTCGAGCGTCGTCGCCAGCTCAACGATGTCGATGCCGTAATCGACCGGGAAATAGAACACGCCGATACGCATCGGCTTCCTCCACCTAGATGTTGCGCGGAGGAGCTTGCGGCGCGGCGGGCGCTTTGACAACTAGTCGCCTGCCGCTTCGACAATCTCCGTGGCGGCGACCGTCGTCGCGGCGGCGCGGGCCGAGGCTTCGGCGGCGGCGCTCGGGTCGGCTAGCGCTGGCGAGGGTACATGCTGCAGCAGCATCGTCGTGCCGGTGGCGAATTTGATGCCGTTTTCGTCGAACGCCCTGACCATGCGCTTCAAGTATTCGCGCTGCACCCAGCTCGGCTTGACCGGCCGCGCGGTGAATTTGAAGCGCAGCACCACCGCGTTGTCTACCACCTCGAAGACGCCTTGCAGCTTCAGCGGTTGCATGATTTCGCCGGCAAGCTCGGGATGGTCTTCCTGCATTGCGAGGCCAAGCTGTTTCGCAGTCTTGCGCACCACCTCGATATTGGTGGTGGGCTCGAAACGCAGGTTGAATTTTATCGTCGCGAAGTCGCGGCTGAGATTGGTAACCGCGCCCAACTGTCCGTAGGGGACTGTGTGCAGCGGCCCGTTCTGATGGCGCAGCTTGACCGAGCGGATGCCGAGCGTCTCGACCGTACCCTTGAGCCGGCCCGTGTCGATGTACTCGCCGACCCGGAACGCGTCGTCCCACATGTAGAACAGGCCCGAGATGATGTCGCGCACCAGCGATTGCGAGCCGAACGACACCGCCAGACCAAAGACGCCGGCGCCGGCAATCAGCGGTGCGGTGTCGACGCCGAGCCGCGATAGCACGATCAGCGCCGCCAGCACGCCGATCACCACTGCAAAAGCGGCGCGCACCAGCGGCAGGATAGTCTGCAGCCGCGAGGCCGGTGCGCCCGCCTCATCATCATCATCGCTGCTGCCCGGAACCCCTGGCCGCCGGCTGTCGGCGACGAGGTGCCGGTCGATCGCCAGCCGCACCAGCTCCCAGACGATAAACGCAACGAGCAGCGTGCCGATCGCCGAGATCGCCGATCGCATCGCCAAGGCGGCCATGGCCGCGCCGGTGTCGACGGCGTCGATCCAGATCGAAGCAAGGGCCCAGACCACCGCCGCCAGCACGATCGCACGCACGATGTGATGCCCGGTGCGCGCCTGGAGCTCGGCGGTGCCGATGGTTTTGGCGAGAGCCGCCGCCTCGTCGTCGTGCCACACCCGCTCGGTCAGCCGATCGAGCACGATCAGCACGAAGAGAATCCCGAGAGTTTCGGTGATCGCGTGATAGTAGGACAGCAGATCCAGTGACAGACCGGCGATGTAAAACACCATCAAACAGGCAAAGAGACCGAGGGCAAAGACAAGCCACGCTTGCGCCAGCGCACCCCGGATCGCCGCGATCATTCCCGCGCTCCGCCGTCCGCGGATCAGCGCCTCCATCGCCGCGCGGGAGCGGAATACGATCAACGTATAAAGCCCAAGGACGATAAGCGCGGTCGTCAGGCTGACAACATGTGCGGCACCGCTATCCTCGTCCATCAGCCCATAGCGCCCGAAACCGACAACCGCGACGATCCCCAATATCGCCAGCGACAGAAACCGGTAGAGCCGTGAGGCTTCGACATCATCGCCTCCGGCCAGCCGGGCGGTCGGGTCGTGCGGCCGCAGCACGGCGCGCAGCACCAGGGCGGCGATCCGCCAGCGAAACAACACCGCCGCCGCAAAGGTGGCAAATGCCTCGGTCACGCCGGCCGCGGGGAGCCAGTGCCTGCGCTGCGCAGTGAACACCATCATGAAAACGGCGAGCCCAACCAAGTCACAGATCAGCAGCAGCGTCATGTCGCCGAGCGTCGGAGCATTTTCGCGCGCGCGCATCCGCCGGCGCGGACCGCGCCCAAGCAAGCGTAGCGTCCCGCGCTCGGCGAAAAGTGCGAGGATCGCGGCGATCGCCACCCAGCCGAGTTCGACTAGCACGCCGCTTGCCGACCCGGTCTGGTCAAACGAGCGCCATTCCCGGCTGATCGCTTCGGGGATCTCGGGGATTGCCATCGCGTCCGAGACGATCTCCGCCTCGATCCGCTCCAGCGCCCGGTCGCTCATCGACGCGGACGGCGCCTCCGCGCCGGGCGCCTCGGCAGCATAGGCCATGCCACCGACCAGCGTCAGCGCAGCGGCAAGGGCGATCAAGAGCCGCTTCACCGGCGGTCTCCTTCAGCTTCTTCGCCGCCAGTCTACCTTATGTTGCAGACGCCGACACGCTGCTCGTCATCATTTGCGTATGGCCCGCAACGCCACCCGCTTATTGCGGTATCCAGGTTTCCGATGTGATTTTTTGCGAGCCGCCGTAGGTCCAGACGCCCTTCCACGACCCGTCGGCCTGCCGGTAATAGGTGCAGATGCCAAAGGAATCGTTGTTGACATAGCCGACCGAGAGACCGCTGTCCTTGTCGGTGGCCGGTCCGGTCACGTAGGCGTTGCCGCCGTTCTCGAAATGCGAGCCGAGGCCTGTGCCCACCGACTTCTTGCCGCTGATAACCCATACGACCTTGTAGGTCGCGCCAGTCCGCGAGACCTCGACGGTACCCTTATAGGTGCTGCCGTCATCCGCGTTGTGGCCGACCACATTGTAGGTCCCTGTCGGATCGGCGAGCGCGAGTGTCGGCGCCACAAGCACGACACAGGCGGTGATTATCGCGGAGAAGCGCATCGGTATTGCCTCGGGAGTTGGATGGTTGCGGTGCTTTGTCGTCCTATGGACGAAGCGTTGCAGATTAGTGCGCGAGGCGAATTTCGTGTCAGAAATTCTCCTCGTCAGCTTAGCGCGTTCGCCGCGTCAGAGAGCGGCGAGCGCAGCATTCAGCGTCGCACTCGGCCGCATCGCCGCCGATGTCTTCGCCTGATCGGGCAGATAATAACCGCCAGTATCCACCGGCTTACCCTGCGCGGCGATCAGCTCCGCATCGATCTTGGCCTCGTTGGCCGCCAGCGCCTCCGCCAGCGGTTTGAAGCGGGCCGCCAGTGCCGAGCTGTTGTCTCGCCGGGCCAGTGCCTGTGCCCAATACAGCGCCAAGTAGAAATGGCTTCCACGATTATCCAGCTCGCCAACCTTCCGCGCGGGCGAGCGGTTGTGCTCGAGGATCTCGCCGTTGGCCTCATCGAGCGTCTCGGCCAGAACCTTCACGTCCTCATTCCCACTGGTCTGAGCCAGATGTTCCAGCGAAGCGCCAAGCGCCAGGAACTCGCCCAGCGAATCCCAGCGCAGATAGTCTTCGTGCTGGAACTGCTCCACATGCTTGGGCGCCGAACCGCCGGCACCGGTCTCGAACAGCCCGCCGCCCGCCAGCAGCGGAACGATCGACAGCATCTTGGCCGACGTGCCCAGCTCCATGATCGGGAAAAGATCGGTCAAGTAGTCACGCAGCACATTGCCGGTGACGGAGATGGTGTCGAGCCCCTTGCGGATGCGATCGAGCGAAAACTTCGTTGCTTCGACCGGCGCCAGGATACGGATATCGAGACCCGAGGTGTCTTCGTTCTTCAGGTACTTCTCGACCTTGGCGATCAACTGCGCGTCGTGCGCGCGTTTGGCGTCAAGCCAGAACACCGCCGGGGTGCTGGTCAGGCGCGCGCGGCGCACCCCAAGCTTGACCCAGTCCTGGATCGGCGCGTCCTTGACCTGGCACATCCGGAAGATGTCGCCGGTCTCGACCAGCTGTGAAAGCAGAACCGTGCCGTCATCGGCGACCACGCGCACCGTTCCGCCCGTGGCGAGCTCAAACGTCTTGTCGTGCGAGCCATACTCCTCGGCCTGCTGCGCCATCAGCCCGACGTTCGGCACAGAGCCCATCGTCTTCGGGTCGAAAGCGCCGTGCGCCTTGCAGTCCTCGATGACGGCCTCGAACAGCGGCCCGTAGCAACGATCGGGGATCGCCGCGATCACGTCGTGCAGCTTGCCGTCAGCGCCCCACATATGCCCGGATTCGCGGATCATCGCCGGCATCGATGCATCGATGATCACGTCGCTCGGCACGTGCAGATTGGTGATTCCCCGGTCGGAATTGACCATGGCCAGG
>DATMLO010000237.1:0-8361 GCA_035570495.1 Allostellaceae bacterium
ACCGCGACCGGCGGCGGCGAGTTGCGCATCACCTCGATCATCTTCTCCTTCGGGATGACCCAGAGCTTGTAGCCGGTCGAGGTGTCGTAGACCGATTGGAGGAGACCGAGCTTGTGGCTGCCGGGGATGATGTAGAGCCCGCCGCCGAACTCGCTCGTGTCGTTGAGCATGACGTTGAACGTCGCCATGTTGGGCGCCGGACAGCCGTCCTTGCTCCAGGCGTTGTAATCCTGGTGCCACATCCAGATCGTGCCCTCGATCGCCGGCTTGGCGTTGATCTTGGTGTGGTAGATATAGGCGTCACCGCCCAGCACCTGCTGCACCGGGCGCAGCACGCGCGGCGTGCGCACCAGCGCGCGAAACGGCGCCGAGCGGGTCGCGCCGTCCTCCTCATGCACCCGGAAGATGCTTTTGACCCCGCCGGTATGCTCGCGGAATACCTCCTCGGCCTCGAGCCGCGACAGCCGCGTCACCTCCTGGCGCAGCACCGCGACCTCGGCCGGGCTGAACAGATCGGGGAAGATCAGAAACCCGTCGCGCTCGAACTGCGCCGTCTGGGCCGGAGTTAATTCCATGACATTGCTCCGCTCGCCGATCCGCCGACTCTAACGCCACCCGGCCGTATCGAGGTTGCTATTTATCCAGCCAGATCGTCGCCAGATCTTGGTTGACGTAATGGCTCGGGCTGATCTTCCAGCCTTTGACATAGCTGCGGTAGGGCACGATACGGTAGCGCCACAGCAGGAAAATCTCGTGCGCCTGGGTGTCGAGCACGTATTTCTCGAACTCGCGCATCAGCGCCCGCTGCTTCGAAAAATCGGTCTCGCGCAGCATCTTGTCGTAGATCGCGACCTCGTCCGGGTCCTCGTAACGGCCGTAATTCGCTGGTGAAACCGACCCCGGCAGGAATTTTGTGCCGTCGAGCAGCGGGTTGACGATCGTCTGGCAATCGCCATCGACAAAGGCGTCGAAATCGCCGTTGCGCGTGGCCTCGTCAAACGGCCCCGTCTGCAGCACGCGCTGGGTCACCTTGACGCCGATCTTGGCCCACTGGTCGATGACCCACAGCCCATTGAACTTGTAGGGCTGGTCGACGTTGCGGTTGAGCAGCTCAAAGGTCAGGTTTTCCTGTCCGGCTTCCTTGAGCAGGCGGCGCGCTTCGGCCCGCGATTTCTCGATATCGGGCCACCAGCCGGCGACCTGCTCGAGCTCGTCCTTGGTCGCCGCCAGCGGCGAGCCGGGGAACGCGACCCCGCCCACCGTGTGCATCACCGAGATTTTCGCCATCGCCGGCGCGCCGCCCCAACGGTCGATCGCCAGGCTCAGCGCGCGTCGCACGCGTACGTCGTCAAACGGCTTGCGCTGATGGTTTGGGGTGATCGGGTTGCCGCAATTCCAATCGCTTTCCTGCACCGCGATCTGGTCGCCGAGATCGGCCTTCAGTTCGTCGCGGGTCTCGGGCGGAAAGCCGCGGAATTCGATCGCCGCGCGGTCGGCGCGGATCGCCGCCACGCGGGTCGCCTGTTTCTCGGCAAAGATGCCGGTAAAGCCGTCGAGATAGGGCAGGGGCGCGCGGTAATAATCCGGGTTGCGCTCGCCGGAGATCGACTGGCCGGTCAGGTATTCCTTAAAGCGGAAAGGCCCCGAGCCGAGGATGTTTTTCTCGTACCAATGCGGGTCTTGATCGAGCTTGGCCTTCTCGTACAGAAACGCATAGGGGTCAGCGAGCGCCGGCAGAAAGGCACTCGTCGCGTATTTGAGATGGAACACGACCGTGTGCGGGTCTGTCGCCTCGACCTTCTCGACCATCGAATAATAGGCCTTGCGTGGGCTGATGACGCCCTCGGGTGGATTGACGATGTGGTTCCAGCTCGCCGCGACATCGTCCGCCGTCATCATCGCGCCGTCGGTGAACTTGACGTCGCCGCGGATCGTGAATGTCCACGTCCGGCCGCTATCGGTCGGCTCGGGCATCGCGGTGCAAACGTCACACACGAAATTCGTCGTGTCGGATGGGTTCTCCGGATTGGCCCGGACCAGGACGCTGTAGAACGGCGCTACGGCGTGGATTGTCGCGAAGGTCGCCTCGCGATGCCCGTCAAAGCTCGGCGGCGCATCGGCCGGGATCGTATAGACGAGCGTCCCGCCGCGCTTCGGCGTCTCGTCCGCCATAGCGGGCCAATTCGCCGCTAACAGAAGCGTCAGGCTCGCTGCCAGTACTCCACGCATCGCGCTTCCCCCCATTTCTCCTGTTGTATCGCCGTTTCGGAACCGGACGGAACCGCGGCCGCTGCATAGGCATCTAGCGTCCTTCGAGGCCTTGCTGCGCAAGGTGCTTCAGGAAGGCTGGCGCATGGGAGTAAGGGAAACGGCCTCATCCTGAGGTGCGACCACCGGACTAAGACCGGTGGGAGCCTCGAAGAGCGCAAAGACCGTCATCTAGCCTGCGAAACTTGCCGCGCGCCCCTCGGCTCCTGATATAGTGCCGTTGGGAGGTCGGCGGCGGACAGGTCCCTCGCCAACCCGGTCAGGTCCGGAAGGAAGCAGCCGCAACGAGTTTTGGCCTGGGTCGTTTGTTCGGTCTCCCACCCCTTTTCAGCGCTTACCAATGCCCGACGCCGCGACCCATTATCGCGTGCTGGCCCGCAAATACCGGCCGCAGACCTTCGCCGAGCTGATCGGCCAGGAGGCGATGGTGCGCACCCTGGCGAATGCGATCGCCAGCGGCCGGGTGGCGCACGCCTTCATCCTCACGGGGGTGCGCGGCGTCGGCAAGACGACGACGGCTCGGATCATCGCCCGTGCCCTTAATTGCATCGGTGTCGACGGGCAGGGCGGGCCGACCGTCAGCCCGTGCGGCCAGTGCGAGCATTGTCTTGGCATCGCCGAGGATCGCCATGTCGACGTCATCGAGATGGACGCCGCCTCGCGCACCGGCGTCGACGACATCCGCGAGTTGACGGACGGCATGCGCTATCGCCCGGTCTCGGCGCGGTTCAAGGTCTACATCATCGATGAAGTGCACATGCTCTCGAAAAACGCCTTCAACGCGCTGTTGAAGACGCTCGAAGAGCCGCCGCCCGACGTCAAATTCGTCTTCGCGACGACCGAGATCCAGAAGGTGCCGGTGACGGTGCTGTCGCGCTGTCAGCGCTTCTCGCTGCGCCGCGTGCCGATCGAGCAGCTCATCGCGCATTACGCCGAGATCGCCAAGGCCGAAGCCGTCGAGATCGCGCCGGGCGCGCTTGGCCTGATCGCGCGCGCCGCCGACGGCTCGGTGCGCGATGGGCTGTCGCTGTTGGATCAAGCCATCGCGCTGGCGAACGGCCCGATCGCCGAGGACGCCGTTCGCGACATGCTCGGCATCGCCGACCGCAATCTCGTCTTCGACCTGTTCGAGACGGTCATGAAGGGCGATGCCGCGGGCGCGCTCGACCAGATGGAGGCACTCTATCAAGGCGGCGCCGACCCTCTGTCGGTGATCCAGGATCTGCTCGATCTGGCGCATTTCGTGACGCGGCTGAAGCTGGTGCCCGATGCCGGCGCCGGCGACCCGATGGAGGCCGGCGACCGCGAGCGGGCGAAGCCGCTCGCCGAGCGCTTGCCAATGCCGGTGCTGGCCCGCGCCTGGCAGATGCTGTTGAAGGGTATCGAGGAGGTGCAGACCGCGCCTTCGGCAAAGCAGGCCGCCGAGATGGTGCTGGTGCGGCTCGCTTACGTCGCCGATCTGCCGGTTCCGGCTGAGCTGGTGAAAAGCATTGCCGGCGGCGACCCGGTCGCGACCCGTGCTCTGCCCGGGCCGCCTGCCGCGCCGCGTCCGCCAGCGGTGACGCCGCCCGTCGCCGAAGCCGATGCGAGCATGGTCGGGTTCGAGCCGGCGCCGACCCTGGCGACGCTGCCGCGCGTCGATGGCGGCAACACCGCGCCGGTGATGGCCGCGCCGGAACCCATGCCGCTGCCTGTCGCCCCGCCGTCGCCGCCAAAAGACCCCGGCCTTGACCCGATGCCGCAAAGCTTCGACGAGGTGCTGGCGCTGTTCGAGAAGCACGGCGAGGTCATCACCCGCGCGCAGCTGCGCTCGCAGGCGCATCTCGTCGCCTTCGAGCCGCCGCGCATCGAGTTCCGCCCGGCCGACAATGCGCCGAAGGATCTGTCCAGCCGATTGGGCCAGCGTCTTTCGGAATGGACCGGGGTTCGCTGGTTTGTCGCCATCGACCCGCATGCCGAAGGCGCGCCGACCATCGAACAGCAGGAAGCAGCGCGCGATAGCGAGAGGCGCAGCGCGGTAGCCGAACATCCGCTGGTGCGCGCGGTGTTCGACGCCTTTCCCGGTGCGACGATTGCGGCGGTGCGCGAGCGCTTCGCCGCGGCCGAACCCGCCGCCGACGAAGACGAGACGACCGGCGAAGACGACCCCGCCGCGAGCGAAGAGGACGAGCCATGAAGAATCTCGGCCAGCTGATGAAGCAGGCGCAGCAGATGCAGCAAAAAATGACCGAGATGCAGCAGCAGCTCGAAACGCTGGAGATGACCGGTGTCGCCGGCGGCGGGCTCGTTCAGGTGACGCTCAACGGCAAGAGCGAGCTCAAAAAGATCAAGATCGACAAATCCGTGCTCGACCCCGAAGAGGCCGAAGTCGTCGAGGATCTGATCCTGGCCGCGTTCAACGACGCCAAGCAGAAGGTTTCCGCCCATGCCGAGGCCGAAATGCACAAGCTGACCGGCGGCCTCAACCTTCCCGGCGGCATGAAGCTGCCGTTCTAAGCTGCCCCGTCGCGGCGGCGCCGTGCTCTGCTTCGAGGACTTCACTGTCGGCCAGAAGTTCGCTTCGGCCGAGCGGCGGCGCGTCGAGGTGGGGGAGATCAAGGATTTCGCGGCGGCCTACGACCCGCAGCCTTTTCACCTCGATGACGCCGCCGCGCGCGGCACGGTGTTCGGCGGCCTCGCGGCGAGCGGGTGGCACACCGCGGCGCTGACCATGAGCCTCATCGTCGGCAGCGAGTTTCGCCCTGCCGGCGGCATCCTTGGTTTTGGCGGTGAGCTGACCTGGCTGAAACCGGTGCGCCCGGGCGACGAGCTGCGCGCCGAAGTCGATATCCTTGAGCTGCGCACGTCGCGCTCGCGCCCCGATCAGGGTCTTGTGACAGCACGGGTTACCACCCTCAATCAGCACGACGAGCCGGTACAGACCTTCACCCCGACGCTGCTGGTCAGCCGGCGGCCGGCTTAACCGGGCATTTCAGAAGTTGGAGCGGGTGAAGGGAATCGAACCCTCGTCGTAAGCTTGGGAAGCTTCTGCTCTACCATTGAGCTACACCCGCGCCGGGGCCGGCTATTGTGTTAGCGCCGTGCGCGTCGCGCCGGATGATAGGACATCGCCGCCGCGATGCAAGCCGGTCTACCAAGGCTGGATTTTACCATTGGCGGCCCGAGTCTTACATCAACCTTAAAGATTGCCTCGCGGTGCAACAATCTACTGGCCTTGGCAGGCGTTTCACATTATCAGCGCTGGCGCAATGCGACTCATTTACGCTACAGTTACAAATCCCCTCGCAAGCACGGTTCTATTTTAAGTTTAGAGGACCAATGTACGACCACCGCACGGCCCTCACCCCTGAGGACGCTCCGCCCGCTCAACGTGTAGAAGCCAGGGTCAAGTGGTTTAACGCCAGTAAGGGCTTTGGTTTCGTAACCATTGCGGACGGCTCGCCCGACGCTTTTCTGCCGATGGCGATCCTCCGGCGGGCCGGTTACGAGGATGTCCGCGAGGGTTCGTCGATTACCTGCGAGGTTGGCGCCGGCGCCAAGGGGCCGCTGGTCACCAACGTCATCAGCATAGATGCGAGCACCGCGGTCGAGCCCGGCTTCGGCGGCGACCGGCGCGGTTCGCGTCCGTCGACCACGCTGGAAGGCGCGGTCAAGTGGTTCGAGCCCGACAAAGGCTACGGCTTTATCTCGCCGGATGGCGGTGGCAAGGACGTGTTTATCCACATCACCGCGCTGCGTCGCAGCGGGATCGACAGTCTGGCGCCCGGTCAGCGCGTCCAGGTCGAGGTGGTCGACGGCCGCAAAGGCCTGGAAGCCGACAGCATCACGCTCGTTTGACGAGGTCGGCGCGCCCGGCGCAACCCAGACATCGGAACTTTCGGTTTTTACTGGGCGTCTTCCCGTTGTAGCTACGGGCGCGACAGCGTCACGAAAGGTTTACAAAGGCGTCGACGACGGGCAACCTCGTGCTGTGAGGGTGCCCACCTGTTGCGCCCGCGACGGGAATGAGCGATGGAACTTCGCGACACAATTCGTACTTACCGATGGGTCTCCGGGTCCTACGATTTTGTTTTCGGCCCGGTTTTTCATCCCGGCCGCAAGGAAGCGGTGCGCATCGCCAACGACCGGCCCGGCCAGCGCATCCTTGAAGTCGGCGTCGGCACGGGTTTGTCGTTGCCGCATTTTCGGACGGATTCGCACGTCACCGGCATCGATGTCTCGGCTGAGATGTTGGCCAAGGCCGAAGCGCGGGTCGCGCGCGAGAGTCTGAAGCATGTCGACGGCCTCCATGTCATGGACGCCGAGCACATGGCGTTTCCGGACAATTCGTTCGACGCGGTGCTGGCGCTTTACGTCGCCCCGGTGGTGCCCAATCCGGCGCGCTTCGCGGCCGAGATGCGCCGCGTCTGCATCCCCGGCGGCACCATCGTGCTGGTCAACCATTTTATGAGCGAGAACTGGGCGGTGCGGTTCTTTGAGAAGCGCCTGGCGCATCTCGCACGGCATATCGGCTTTCACCCCGATTTCGAGTTCGACGCCTTTATGCGCGACAGCAAGCTGACGGTGCGGGAAATCCGCCCGAGCAATCTCTTCGGCTATTGGAAGCTGCTGCGTTGCGTCAACCAAAAGGACGCTTCGACACTCGATTAAAGGCAACCGATTAAAGACTAGGCCGCCTTAAAGATCGCGATCTCGTTTAACAGCGCTTCGACAGCGCCGCACGAGAAGCCGAGACAGGTCTCGTCGACCAGCCGCCCGTCCTTGATCCGGGTTTCCGCCGCCGTGATGATGACTTCGCGCGCCAGGGTCACCCGCGACAGACACGAATCGAGCGCGACCTTCATATGCTCCAAGCATCGAGCCCCGCCTAGCGGTCCGCGCGAGGTCGCCATGATCGCCACCGGCTTATAGGCCAGCACCGAGGCAAAGGCCGGGCGCGACGCCCAGTCGATCGCGTTTTTCAACACGCCGGGGATCGAATGATTGAACTCGGGCGCACACAGCACCAAGCCATCCGCCGCCTCGATATCGGCTAGCATCTGCTTCACCGCGGGCGGCCGCTTGTCGCCCTCGAAATCCTGGTTGTAGAGCGGGATCGGCGCGAGGTCGTAGACCTTGAGATCGGCGCGGTCGGCAAAATGATCGCTCAGCGTCGCAAGGATCGCGTTCGAGAATGAGCCGGCGCGCAAGCTGCCCGACATGCCAATAAGGCTGACCTTTGCCATTGCTGGTTTATCCCTCTAAATCCCGGCGCCCCTCATAGCGAATGCCCCTCGCCAATAGCAACTGTCTCAAGCACATTGCGGCGATGACGTTGAGAGCATCCCGCCGCGGTCTCGTCCCGCCTTTTATCGCGATGGACGTGCTGCGCGCCGCCAATGCCCGCGAGGCGACAGGCGAGCGGGTCATCCATCTCGAGGTCGGCCAGCCCGGCACGCCGGCGCCCGCGGCGGTCCGCGCCGCGGCGCGCCGGGCGCTGGCCGACGACAGGATCGGCTATACCGACACCGAGGGCATTCTCCCGTTGCGCGCGGCGATCGCCACGCATTACCGCGAGCAGTACGGCGTCGCGGTCGATCCGGGGGAGATATTCGTCACCACCGGCTCGTCGGCGGCGTTTCAGCTCGCGTTTCTCGCCGCGTTCGAGCCCGGCGACCGGGTTGCCTTGGCCGCGCCCGGTTATCCCGCCTACCGCAACATCCTGGCGGCGCTCGGCCTGGAGGCGGTGCTGATTGAGGTCGGCGAAAACGCGCACTATCAGCCCAACCCCGAGCTGCTCGCCGATTATCCCGATCTCGCCGGGCTGATCGTCGCCAGCCCCGCCAACCCGACCGGCACGATGATCGCGCCGGCGGAGCTCGCCCGCCTCGCCGAATATTGCCGTGAGCGCGGCATCCGCCTGGTGTCGGACGAGATCTATCACGGCATCACCTATGAGGCCGACGCCGCGACCGCGCGCGCCTTTGGCCGCGAGGCGATCATCGTCAACTCGTTTTCGAAATATTACAGCATGACCGGGTGGCGGCTCGGCTGGATGCTGGTGCCGCCCGATTTGGCGCGCTCGGTCGAGTGCCTGGCGCAGAATTTCTACAT
>DATMLO010000238.1:0-41734 GCA_035570495.1 Allostellaceae bacterium
AAGCCCGCCAGCCAGAGCGGCGTGATCAGCCAGAAAACCTGGCGCCAGCGGCGCTCGGCTTGTGCCGCCAGCGTCTCGGCGTGCATCACCACGCCCTCCTTGGTCCAGTCGTCGACGAGTTTGCCCAGATTGCGCAGGACGTCCGGCAGCGCATCGAGCATCTCGACAAATTTTTCGAGGCGCTGCCGCAGGCGTGCCTCGGGTCCGCGATTGTCGAGCATCCAGTCTTCGATCAGCGGCCGCGCCAACGCCCAGATATTGACCTCGGGATCAAGCTGCCGACCGACGCCTTCGATCAGCACCATCGTCTTCTGCAGCAGTAGGAGCTGCGGCTGGGTCTCCATCTCGAACTGCTCGGTGATGCGAAACAGCTGCGCCAGCAGCCGTGCGATCGAGATTTCGGCAAGCGGCCTGCCGAGGATCGGCTCGCCGATCGAGCGGCAGGCCTGGGCGAACTCGTCGACCGAACGGCCCGGCGGCACATAGCCGGCCTCGAAATGCACCTCCGCCACGCGGCGGTAATCGCCACTCAGAAACCCGACCAGCATGTCGGCTAGGAAAAACCGCGTGTCGCGGTCGAGCCGGCCCATGATGCCGAAATCGACAACGGCGAACGCACCATCCGCCGCAACGAACATGTTGCCGGGGTGCAGATCGGCGTGAAAAAAACCGTCACGAAACACCTGGATAAAAAAGACCTCCGCCGCCTTCTTGAGCAGCGCATCGATATCGTGTCCGGCGTCGACCAGCGCGGCGCGATCGTCGACGCGAACACCACCGACACGCTCGGTGGTGAGGACGCGGCTTCCGGTGCGGCGCCAATCGACGCGCGGCACGCGGAACAGTGGGTCTTCCGCGAAATTCTCCGCCAGCTCGGATCCCGCCGCCGCCTCGAAACGCAGATCGATCTCGATCTCGACCGACTTATCGAGCGTGCGCGCGATCTCGACCGGCTTCAACCGGCGCAGCGCCGGCTGCGTCCGTTCGATCAGCTCGCCGAGCCACCTCAAGAGCTCGAGGTCGCGGGCAAAAGCGCGCGCGATGCCCGGCCGCAAAATCTTGACCGCGACCTCCCTGCCCTCGCTCGTCACCGCGAAATGCACCTGCGCGATCGAGGCGGCGGCGACCGGCACGTCATCGAAAGACAGGAATAGCGTGTCGAGCGGACAGCCAAATTCGGCTTCGACAAGCGCTTTGGCCTCCGACGCTGGAAACGGCGGCAGGCGGTCCTGCAGCAGCGCCAGATCGGCGGCGACATCGTCGCCAAGCAGGTCGGCCCGCGTCGCGAGCAGCTGCCCCAACTTGATGAAGGCCGGTCCGATCTCCTGAAACGCCGCTGCCAGTCGCTCACCCGGGCGCGCCGCGCCGCCACGCCGGCGGAACAAGCGGGCGATCGCGAAAATCGGCCGCGCACCAGCAAGAGGCTCAATCAGGAACAACGCGTCGTGGCGCGCCAGCGTCGTGGCGATGCGGACGAGGCGGGCGGTATGGCGAAGGCTGCGGAAGAAGCCGAACAAGATTGCTCGTTTACAGCCGCCAGGCCGAGTGCAGCGCGGCGACGCCGCCGGTCAGGTTGCGATAGCGCGGCCGCTCCAGCCCCGCGGCCTCGATCAGGTCGCACAGCGCGGTCTGCGACGGGAAGCGGCGAATGCTCTCGACGAGATAGGCATAGGCGTCGCGGTCGCCGGTGACGATCTGGCCGATGAACGGCAAGACGCGAAAGCTGTAGAACTCGTAGGCCGGCGCCAGCCACGGCGCGGCCGCGGGGGCGAATTCGAGGCACATGAACCGCCCGCCGGGCTTCAACACGCGCCGTGCCTCGGCAAGGGCGCGGTCGATATGGGTCACGTTCCTCAGGCCAAAGCCAATCGTGTAAAGATCGACGCTGCGATCAGCGATCGGCAGCGCCTCGGCATCGCCGCATACCCACTCGATGCCGCCGAGAATACCGTCATCGATCGTCCGGGCGCGGCCGACATCGAGCATCTGTTGGTTGACGTCACAGACGACGACACCGCCGCCCCTCTCCGAGCCGATCCGCTTCAGGGCGCGGCACGCGATATCGCCGGTGCCACCGGCGACATCGAGCATCGTCTGGCCCAGGCGCGGCGCGAGCCAGGCGACCATCGCTTCCTTCCACTGCCGGTGCACAAAGCCGCTCATCAGATCGTTCATCAGATCGTAGCGGCTCGCGACGCTGTCGAAGACGGCGCGCACGAGCGGTGCCTTCGCCGCCTCCGGCACGCGGCGGAAGCCGAAATCCGTCTCGGCTTCCGGTTGATGGCTTGTGTCTTGCCTACGCATCGGGCAGGAAGATAGCCCCATGCCCGAACTTCCCGAAGTCGAAACGGTGCGGCGCGGCCTGGCGCTCAAGATGAGCGGCCGTCACATCGTCAAAGCCGAGCTGCGCCGCCAGGATTTACGCCGGCCGTTTCCGCCGATGCTGGCGCGCACATTGACCGGCGCAAAAATCGGCAAGCTGGCGCGCCGCGGCAAATACATCCTGATCGAGCTCGACGACAACGGCACCCTGCTGCTTCATCTCGGTATGTCGGGACGGATCACCGCCGGTCCCGCCGGCGTACCGCATGCGCCCCACGACCATGTCGTGCTGACGCTCGACGACGAGACCGTCGTCCGCTTCAACGACGCGCGTCGCTTTGGCTTGCTCGATTATATGCGGCGCGGCGAGGAAGCCGCACACCCGCTGCTCGCCGGCATGGGTCCGGAGCCGCTGGAGCCGGGTTTCAACGGCAAGTACCTGGCAGAAAGGCTCGCGGGCAAGATGACGCCGATCAAGGCGGCGCTGCTCGATCAGAAGATCGTCGCCGGGCTTGGCAACATCTATGTCTGCGAGGCGCTTTACCGCGCCGGGTTGTCACCGCGCCGGCTCGCCGCCACGGTGACCGGCGCGCGCGCCGACAAGCTCGCGAAAGCGATCCGCGCGACGCTGACCGACGCGATCGAAGCCGGCGGCTCGTCGCTGCGCGACTATGTCCAGGCTGACGGCGAGCTTGGCTATTTCCAGCACCACTGGGCGGTCTATGGCCGCGAGGGCGAGCCCTGCCCCGGTTGCACCTGTAAGGAGGGCGTCCAGCGCGTCGTTCAGTCCGGACGCTCGACATTCTTCTGCGCCAAGAAGCAGCGTTGAGTGAGCTTCGGGAGGAGCCCCCATGAGCGACAGCCCAAAAGGCGAGACGACTGAGAAAACCGTCCTGGTGGAGCGTCAGGGTGCGGTCGGCATCGCCCGGCTTAACCGGCCGTCGGCGCTTAATGCGCTCAACGCGCAACTGATCACTGACCTCGGCGCCGCTTTCGACGAGCTCGAATTTGACTCCGAAATCGGCGCGATCGTCCTTACCGGCAACGAGCGCGCCTTCGCAGCTGGGGCCGATATCAAGGAGATGCAGGCCAAAACTTACATCGAGGCCTATACCCAGGACTTCATCACCCGCGGCTGGGAGCGGGTCGGGCAATGCCGCAAGCCGGTGATCGCGGCGGTTGGCGGATTTGCGCTCGGCGGCGGCTGCGAGGTTGCCATGATGTGCGACATCGTCATCGCCGCCGACACCGCCAAATTCGGACAGCCGGAAATCAATCTCGGCACGATGCCCGGCGCCGGCGGCACGCAGCGCATGCCGCGCTTCATCGGCAAGGCCAAGGCGATGGATCTCTGCCTTACCGGCCGCATGATGGACGCCGAAGAAGCCGAGCGCGCCGGGCTTGTCAGCCGCGTCGTCCCGGCGGACAAGCTGATGGAGGAAACGCTTGCGGTCGCCGCCCGGGTCGCAGCGATGTCGCAGCCGATCGCGATGATGGTCAAGGAGTCGGTCAACCGCGCGTTCGAGACGACGCTGGCCGAGGGCGTCCGGTTCGAGCGCCGCCTCTTTCACTCGACTTTCGCGACCGACGATCAGAAAGAGGGCATGGCCGCCTTTATCGAGAAGCGCAAACCCGCGTTCCGCAATCGATAATCAAATTTGTCGCAGGTTCGGTTGACGCCTGTCTGCGCCACCGATATAAGCGCCCTCTTTCACGCTCGGGCGAGCCACAATGCCTCATCATAAATCAGCCGAAAAACGTCTTCGCCAGACGGAGAAGCGCACCACCGTCAACCGCTCTCGCATGAGCCGCGTCCGCACCTTCGTCAAGAAGGTCGAAACCGCGATCGACGGCGGCGACAAGGCAGCTGCCGAAAGCGCCCTTCAGGCCGCCCAGCCGGAGCTGCACCGGGCGACGACAAAGGGTGCCATGCACCGTAACACAGTTGCCCGAAAACTGTCGCGATTGGCGGCCAGAATCAACGCGTTGTGAGGCAAAAGCTCAGTCATGCGACAGAAGCGTGACAGGTTCGTTTCATATTGCGTGACAAACGTGTCACGCGATGAGATTTTTTTCCCGTCGCGGGTCGATTTTGTTGCCATCCAACCGTCATCAAGCTAAAGTTCCAATCGCCGGAGAAAAAAGACCTTAACCCCCCGGCAACACCGTGTATTGATCAAAAATTACCGAGATTAAATGACACGAACATAAATACTATGTTCGCGAACAGGGAGAAGCTGTCTGAAATGCCGCGACGCTTAAGCTGTAATATTTATTGCAGCGGAACTAAGCGTCAGCAGCATTAGCCACACCTTACATCGGTACTTGCATCTTGGAATGGGGGCCAGATTGGTGGGGGAAGCGACCGAGTCCAACCCGATGGGTGCCATGCCGCAGGGATCAGGCGATTGGGGCCGGGTTTTGGGCCGCATGAGGCGGGAAGTGGGCGAGACGGCGTACCGCTCGTGGTTCGGTTCGATGACCGTTCAGCGGGTCGCCGGCGGCGAGGGGGTTATCGCCGTGCCCACCCGCTTCCTGCGCGATTGGGTGACGACCCACTATGCCGATCGGCTGTTGGCATTGTGGCGCACGGAAAATCAATCGGTCCGCCGCATTTCCTTCATCGTCGATCCGCGCAACACGCTGACCGACCGGGTGCCGACCAAGCCGCGGGAAAATGCGCCTACGGCCGGTGCGTCGAGCGAGTTCACCGGCTCCCCCGAGACAATCGACGACAAGGGGCTGTCGGCCCCGCTCGACCCGCGGTCGACGTTTGAAAATTTTGTCGTCGGCAAGCCCAACGAGCTGGCGCACGCGGCGGCGCGGCGCGTCGCCGAGGCCTGTGTCGGCCCGGCGCGTTCGGTGCCGTTCAATCCGCTCTTCCTCTATGGCGGCGTCGGCCTCGGCAAAACGCACCTGATGCACGCGATCGCCTGGCATGTCCGCAACCACGCGCCGGCGCGCAAAGTCATCTATTTGTCAGCCGAAAAATTCATGTACCAGTTCATCCGGGCGCTGCGCTTCCGGTCGACGATCGACTTCAAGGAGCAGTTCCGCTCGGTCGACCTGTTGATGATCGACGACGTACAGTTCATCGCCGGCAAGGACTCGACGCAGGAGGAGTTCTTCCACACCTTCAACGCGCTGGTCGACCAGAACCGGCAGATCGTCGTCTCGGCCGACAAATCGCCGTCCGATCTCGAGGGCCTCGAGGAGCGCATGCGCTCGCGACTCGGCTGGGGTCTGGTCGCCGACATCCATCCGACGACCTATGAGCTACGGCTCGGCATCCTGCAGTCGAAGGCCGAGCAGATGAGCTTGGAGATGCCGCAGAAAGTCATGGAGTTTCTCGCCCACAAGATCACCTCGAACGTGCGGGAACTGGAAGGCGCTCTTAATCGCATCGGCGCGCATACTCAGCTCGTTCGACGCGACCTGACGCTCGAGATCGCGCAGGAGCTATTGCAGGACTTGCTGCGCGCCAATGACCGGCGGATCACGATCGACGAGATCCAGCGCCGTGTCGCCGAGCACTTCAACATCAAGATGGCGGAGATGACGTCGGCCCGCCGCTCACGCGTCGTCGCCCGGCCGCGCCAGGTGGCGATGTATCTGGCCAAGCATCTGACGCAGCGTTCGCTGCCCGAGATCGGCCGCCGGTTCGGTGGGCGCGACCATACGACGGTCATGCACGCGGTAAAGAAGGTGGAAGAACTGACCCGCACCGACCGCGCTTTCGCCGAAGACGTCGAGCTGCTGCACCGCATGCTCAGCTAAGCGCGTCACGTCGCGGACATATCGCCGAAACAAGTGGGGCCGCGGCACTTCCGTGGTATGATGCTTAACCGTCCGCTAAGCCTGAGGCGTTGCGCCCGGAGCTGCGGTCGGGACCCGGATCCGACCCCTAAAACAGTCGCGCAAAAACCATGAAGCTGACGATCGAACGGGCCGCTCTTCTCAAGGCGCTGAGCCACGTACAGAGTGTTGTCGAGCGGCGAACGACCATTCCCATCCTGTCGAACGTGCTACTGCGCGCCGGGTCCGGAACGCTCGCGATGAGCGCGACCGATATGGATCTCGAGATCGTCGAATCCGTGCCGGCGCGAATCGATAGCGACGGCCGGACCACCGCCCCTGCCCATACGCTCTACGACATCGTCCGCAAGCTGCGCGATGGGGCCCAGGTCGAGCTCGAAACGATCGGCGACCGCAACGAGATGGTACTGCGCTCGGGGCGCTCAACCTTTACGCTCTCCTGCCTGCCGCCGGAAGATTACCCGGTCATGACCAGCGCCGAGCTGCCGCATCATTTCACCCTGACCGCCGCCGAGCTGCGCGCGCTCATCGACCGCACCCGCTTTGCGATCTCCACCGAGGAGACGCGCTACTACCTCAACGGCATCTACCTGCACGCCACCAAGAACAACGAGGTGCCGGTGCTGCGCTCGGTGGCGACCGACGGTCACCGTCTCGCCCGGATCGAGATGGTGCTGCCCGAGGGGGCGGCCGGCATGCCCGGCGTCATCGTGCCGCGCAAGACCGTCCTCGAATTGCGCAAGCTGGTCGAGGAAGGCAACGACGAGGTCCAAGTCGCGCTCGGCGACACCAAGATCCGCTGCGCGATCGGCAATGCGGCGCTGACATCGAAGCTGATCGACGGGACTTTCCCCGATTACGACCGGGTCATTCCGACCGGCAATGACAAGATGCTTGAAGTGCCGTGCAAGGAATTCGCCGAGGCGGTCGACCGGGTCTCGACGATCTCGACCGAGCGCAGCCGCGCCGTGAAACTGGCGATCGACAAGGGTGCCCTCACCGTCTCCGCGACGAGCCCCGAAAACGGTACGGCGGTCGAGGAATTGGAAGTCCGCTACCAGAGCACCCCGCTGGAGATCGGATTCAATTCCCGCTATCTGCTCGACATCGCCGAGCAGATCGAGGGCGAGGCCGCGCTGTTCGCGATGTCGGATGCGGCGTCGCCGACAATCGTGCGCGACAGCGCCGATGCGAGCGCGCTCTACGTGCTGATGCCGATGCGGGTCTGACGGCCAAATCCCACGAATTTTCAGGCTTTTAGGCTGGTTTTTGGGGCTCCCCCACCCCATATGCACGAGTATGAGGATGGGGGTGCATGAAGGCCGCGACGGCGCCGGAATCGCAGTTCTGCCGCCCCGCATCAGACGGGTCGGTGTGACCCGCTTGGCGCTGACCGATTTTCGCAATTACCGGACCGCACGGCTCGATCTCGCTGCCGGTCCGGTGGTGCTGACTGGCCTCAACGGGGCCGGCAAGACCAACCTGTTGGAGGCTGTTTCGGTGCTTTCGCCCGGCCGTGGCCTGCGCAATGCGCGTCTCGCGGATTTCGACCGCCGGCGCGCGGATGACGAGGAAGCCGAAACCGGCTGGGCCGTCGCGGCGACCGTCGCGACGCATCGCGGCGAGGTCAAGATCGGCACGGGCCGCGACCCGGCTGGCGGCGAGCGTCGCGTCGTGCGCATCGACGGCGAAAACGCGCGTGGCCAGGCCGCGCTCGGCGAGGTGATCGGGGTCACCTGGCTCACCCCGCAAATGGACCGGCTGTTTATCGAAGGCCCTTCGGCGCGCCGCCGCTTTCTCGACCGGCTGGTGCTCGGGCTCGACCCGGCGCATGCCGCGCGCGTCTCGTCGTATGAGCATGCGATGCGCGAGCGCTCGCGGCTGCTGCGCGACAACGTGAATGACGCCGCGTGGTTCGACGCGGTCGAAGAAACAATGGCGGCGCAAGGCGTCGCGGTCGCCGCCGCGCGACGCGATGCGGTCGAGCGGCTCGACGAGGCTTGCGCGGCGGCGCAAGGCCCCTTCCCGCGCGCCCGGCTGGCGCTGCAGGGGACCGTCGAAGCCTGGCTCGACGAGCTGCCCGCGCTTGCTGCCGAGGACCGCTTCCGCGCGGCGCTCAAGGACAACCGCGCCGCTGACGCGGCGTCCGGCGGCGCAACGGTCGGACCACATCGCTCCGACCTTTCCGTCACCCATGCCGAGAAGGGCTTTCCGGCCGAGACCATGTCGACCGGCGAGCAGAAGGCGTTGCTGATCTCCATCGTCCTTGCCCACGCGCGGCTGCAGAGGCAGGTTCGCGGCGAGCCGCCGCTGTTGCTGCTCGACGAGGTTGCCGCGCATCTCGACGCCGCGCGCCGCGATGCGCTGTTCGCGACGCTGCTCGATCTCGAAAGCCAGGTCTGGCTGACCGGCACCGACGCCGCGATCTTCGCGCCGCTGCGCGAGGCCGCACATTTTCTCTCCGTCACCGACGGCACCCTTTCCGAAACAATGTTCTGAGCGCAATGACCAGCAGCCCGCAAGACCAAGAACCGACACCCGGCCAGGCGCCCAACGGCGCCCTCAGCGCCAATGGCGCGCGTGAATACGATGAGACCTCGATCACCGTGCTGCACGGGCTCGACCCCGTGCGCAAGCGGCCGGGCATGTATATCGGCGACACCGATGACGGCTCGGGCTTGCATCACATGGTCTACGAGGTCGTCGACAACGCGATCGACGAGGCGCTCGAGGGCTATTGCGATACGGTCGTCGTGCTGCTCAACGCCGACGGCTCGGTCACGGTGACCGATAACGGCCGCGGCATCCCGGTCGGCATCCACCAGGAGGAAGGCGTCTCGGCGGCCGAGGTCATCATGACCCAGCTGCATGCCGGCGGGAAATTCGACCAGAATTCGTACAAGGTGTCGGGCGGGCTGCACGGGGTCGGCGTGTCGGTCGTCAACGCGCTGTCGTCGACCTTGGACATGCGCATCTTCCGCAACGGCTCGGAATGGTTCATGCGCTTCCACGACGGGGCGCCGGAAGCGCCACTCAAGGAAGTCGGCCCCGCGCCGCTGTGGCCCGAGGGATCGAAGCGGCAGGGCGAGCAGAAGACCGGAACCGAGATCACCTTCCTGCCGAGCCACGGGACCTTTACGCAGACGACATTCGATTTTACGACGCTGGAGCACCGGCTGCGCGAACTGGCGTTCCTCAATGGCGGGGTGACGCTGGAGCTCACCGATCTGCGCGGTGTCGAGCCGAAGAGCGTGACGTTCCATTACGAGGGCGGGCTCGAGGCCTTTGTCGAGTATCTCGACCGCTCCAAGCAGGCGCTGCATTCGCCGTCGATCGCGATCCGCGGCGAGAAGGACGGCATCTTTGTCGAGATCGCGATGGAGTGGACCGACTCCTATCACGAGTCGATGCTGTGCTTTACCAACAACATCCCGCAACGCGACGGCGGCACGCATCTCGCCGGGTTTCGCGGCGCGCTGACCCGCACCGTCAACACCTACGCGACCGAGAGCGGCATCGCCAAGAAGGAGAAGATCGCACTCGCCGGCGAAGACATGCGCGAGGGTCTCACCTGCATCCTCTCGGTCAAGCTGCCCGATCCGAAATTCTCGTCGCAGACCAAGGAAAAGCTGGTCTCGTCCGAGGTCCGGCCAGCGGTCGAAAGCGTGGTCGGCGATAGGCTGAATCAGTGGTTCGAAGAGCATCCGGCCGAGGCGCGCAAGGTCGTCGCCAAGGTCGTCGAGGCGGCCGCGGCGCGCGAGGCGGCGCGCAAGGCGCGCGACCTCACGCGGCGCAAGAGCGCGCTCGATATCGCCAATCTGCCCGGCAAGCTCGCCGACTGCCAGGAGCGCGATCCGGCCAAGAGCGAAATCTTTATCGTCAAGGGCGACAGCGCCGGCGGCTCGGCGAAGCAGGGCCGCGACCGGCGGTTCCAGGCGATCCTGCCGCTCAAGGGCAAGATCCTCAATGTCGAGCGCGCGCGGTTTGACAAGATGCTCGGCTCGGCCGAGATAGGCACGCTGATCCAGGCGCTCGGCACCGGCATCGGCAGCGAGGATTTCGACGCCGCGAAGGCGCGCTATCACCGCATCATCATCATGACCGACGCCGATGTCGACGGCAGCCATATCCGCACGCTGCTGTTGACGTTCTTCTTCAGGCAGATGCCCGACCTCATCGACAAGGGCTTTCTCTACATCGCCCAGCCGCCGCTCTACCGGCTCCAGCGCGGCAACGCGAAGCCGGTCTACCTCAAGGACGACCCGGCGCTCGAAGCCTATTGCGTCGAAAGCGCGCTGCGTGACGCGGTCTTTCACCAACACGATGGCGGCCAGCGCGGCGGCAACGATCTGCGCGACCTGCTGGAGCAGGCGCGTACACAACGGCGGGCGCTGATGCCGCTCGCGGCCAAGGTCGGCAATCTTACGATTGTCGAGCAGGCGGCGATCGCGGGCGCGCTCAACGGCGCGCCGGAGCACGCCGCCGAGGCGGCAGAACGCACCGCCGCGCGGCTCAACCTCATCGACGGCGGCAGCGACGGCGTCTGGCAGGGCGCCGTTGTGGGCGAACCGAACGATCCCGACCTGCGGTTTGGGCGCATCAAGCAGGGTGTCGGCGAAAACCGGCTGGTCGAGGCGACCTTGATGAGGTCGAGCGAGGCGCGCCGGCTCGACGCCGACAGCGCGATGCTGCGCGAGACCTACGCGGCGCCCGGCAAGCTCATTGCCCGCGAGCGCGAATTCCCGATCACCGGGCCGGTGAGCCTGGTCGACGCGGTCATGGATCTGGGGCGCCGCGGCGTCGACATCACCCGCTACAAGGGCCTCGGCGAGATGAACCCCGACCAGCTCTGGGAGACGACGCTCGACCCTGACATCCGTTCGCTGCTGCAGGTGCGGGTCAACCACGCCGACGACGCCGAGGAATGCTTCTCGACGCTGATGGGCGACCTCGTCGAGCCGCGCCGCGAGTTCATCCAGGCCAACGCGCTCAGTGTGATGAATTTGGATGTGTAGCGCGGTTCGAACGAGGGCGAGAAACTGATCGAGCCTTTTTCGCAATTTTATCATTTGCGAAATTAGCTATGCTAAATCCGGATCGATTCAAGGGGACAGGCTAAAATTTTCGGCGTGCACGGCCACAAGCCGAAGTAGCGGTTCCACGTCGTCCTGGCCGGGCTTGTCCCGGCCATTCACGTGGATCCCCGGGACAAGCCCGGGGATGACGAAGAGGCGGCGAAGCCTATTCGGCCGCCGCGTGTGCGCCGGAATAGCTGACGCGCCAGATCGTCCCGTTGCCGTCTTCGCTGAAGAGCAGCGCGCCGTCCTTGGCGACGGCGACACCGACCGGGCGGCCCCAGACGCTGCCGTCATCGGTCACAAAGCCGGTCACAAAATCCTCGTACTCGCCGGTCGGCACGCCGTCTTTGAGGGTCGCGCGGACGATCTTGTAACCGGTGCGCAGATGCCGGTTCCACGAGCCGTGCAGCGCGGCGAAGAGGCTGCCGCGATACTCGGCGGGAAACATCGCGCCGTCGTAAAAAGCCGAGCCGAGCGGCGCCGAATGCGGCTGGATCAACACGTCGGGCACCGTGACCTTACCGGCGAGGTCCGGCCGTTCGCCCTTGTGCCGCGGGTCTTCGTTGTCGCCAATATAGTACCAGGGCCAACCGTAGAACGCGCCTTCGCGCACCTGGGTCAGGTAGTCGGGCGGCAGGTTGTCGCCGAGCCCGTCGCGCTCGTTGGTCGCGCACCACAGGTCGCTGGTCTGCGGCGCGAGCGCCAGCGACACGCAATTGCGGATGCCGGTCGCGAAAATCCGCCCGTTGCCGCCGTCGGGATCGAACTCCAGCACATCGGCCCGGCCGGCCTCGCTGCCCCAGGCCGCGCCCAGCGGATGCGACGCCTTCCAACCTTCCGGCGGCGTCTTTGGCATGCCCTCGGCGTCGTTCGAGCCCGAGCCGACCGAGACGAACATATGCTTGCCGTCGGGGGTGAAGACGATGTCGCGCGTCCAATGCCCGGAGCCGCTCTCGACCAGGCTCGGCACGATCGTCTCGGACGGGCCGCCGGCCTTGAGATCGCCGTTCTTGTAGGGAAAGCGGACGACCGAGGTCGTGTTCGCGACATAGACGTATTGCGGGTTCGGGCCGGGCGGATAGAAAGCGATGCCGAAGGGTGAATCGAGGCCGGTCGCGAAAATCTCGTTCTGCTCGGCCTTCCCCGTCCCCTCACCCGCGCGCAGCACGCGAATCCGATCGGCGCGGCTTTCGGCGACAAAGATGTCGCCGTTTGGCGCGACGCGGATTTCGCGCGGGTTCTGCAGATGGTCGGCGAAGATTGTGGCCGAGAAGCCGGGCGGGGCCGTCGGATGCGCCCCGGCGGGCGGGCTGACGATATGCGCGGTCTCGCGTGTCGAGCCGGTCGCAAAAGGCTGCGGCAGGTCGGTCGCGGTGATCTTGCGCCGCGTGCCGGGCGCGTCCTGTTTCCAGTCGCCGAAAGCCGCGCTGCCGGTCAACGCCTGCGGCGGGTCGGCCGCGGCGACAAGCATCGCGGCGGCGACGATCAGCGAACTCGCGGCAACAGCGACGGGAACCCGCATTTTACCCCCCGGAAAGCAGACACCCCGCAAACAGCGGGGTGTCGTGACCGTCTCAGGTGCTGCCGCGTTCGTGATCGGAGAGGCTAGTCCGCGGCTTCCTTGACCTGGGCGGGAAGCGCCTCGCTGCCGGTCCAGGCATGCTCGGCAACATCGAACAGCACGCCTTCGGGGCCATAGAGCTTAACCTCGAAGCCGCCGGTGCGGTCAGGGTTCTCCTGATCCATGTAATGCGTGCCGCCGAGGCTTTCGACGATCTTCTGCGCCTCGTCGATATTCTCGACCAGGATGCCGAAATGGTGCAGGCCGGTGTAGTCCATGCCCTTGCCGATCTGGTCGCTCTTAAAGCGCAGGATCGCCAGATCGATGGTGCCATCGCTGATGTGATGGCCGTAAGCCAGCGTCCCGTCATTGCTGCTGACGAGCTTGAAATCGAACGCCTTGCAGTAGAAATCGGCCATCGCGTCCGGGTCTTTGCAGGCGATGGCGAGGTGGCGAAGCTTGGCCATGATGTGTCCCCTATTCCGCCGCGTCTTTCAGCGGCGCGGGCAGCGGCTCGGCGC
Organism: Allostellaceae bacterium; assembly: GCA_035570495.1. Lineage (GTDB taxonomy): Bacteria > Pseudomonadota > Alphaproteobacteria > ATCC43930 > CGMCC-115725 > DATARH01. The sequence goes on from DATMLO010000238.1 coordinate 13,299, forward strand.
CGGCCCAGCCATGCTCGGCGATATCGAACAGCACACGCTCGGGGCCGTAGAATTTCTTCTCGAAATAGCCGGCCTGATGCCCGTCCTGCCCCTGGTCGATGTAGTGCTCGGCGCCCATGCTCTCGAGCTTTTTTTCGAACGCCTCGACGTCTTCGACCAGCACGCCGAAATGATGCAGGCCGCGATAATCCATGCCCTTGCCGAGCTGGTCGGTCTTGAACTTCAGGATCGCCATGTTGAGCGTGCCGTCGCTGAGGAACACGCCATCGGCCAGATAGCCGTTCGGCCGGCCGACTTCCTTGAAGTCGAAGGCCTTCTTGTAGAACTCGGCCATCGCCTCGGGATCTTCGGCGGCGATCGCGATGTGACGGAGCTTGGGCATGGCGTTCTCCCGAATTGGATGCTGGATCGGTTTTATCACGTTAGCGCGGAAAGCGAAATCTCGGCCAGGAGCCGCGCGAGGTTCTTGCCGACAAGCGGCAACGCCTCGTCGCGGGTGAACAGGCCGAACTTGTCGAATTCCGGCAGGCGCGCGCCGCCGCGCAATTCGAAGAAGGCCGAGCACTTGAGCGTCTTCGGATCGGGCAGCAGCGGCACGACCCAGGCAAACAGCGCCAAGTCCTTGTCGCGCAGATACTCCTTGACCCCGAGCGGCGTGAGCGCGTCCGGCGGCGCGACGAGGCCGGTTTCCTCCGCGAGCTCGCGCGCGGCGGCGGCGACGAAGGTTTCGCCCGGCTCGACCCCGCCTTTCGGAATATCCCAGCGCGGCGAGCGGCTCGCGTGTCCGAGGACGAGGCGCTCGCCGTCGGTGACGATGACCCCGCAGCTCGTGGTCTTTACTGGCACGAGCGATTACGGCCCCATGTCGCCGCCGCTGACCCCGCCATAGAAACCGCCGAACCGGTTGTTATTGTTGTCATTGGCGCTGTTGCCGCCGCTCTGGGCGCAGCCGGCGACGACGAGGCCCAAGAACAATGCGTAGGCGAGCAGCCGGATCATTCCGCGGCCTCGTATTGGGCGAACTGCTCGGCGTTCTGCGCGCGGAAGCGGATCACGGCCTCGGCATGGGCGGCGCGCTCCGCTTCGCCGTAGTCAGCGAACGGGCGCGGCTCGTCGTCAAAATGCCCGTAGCGGTCAATACCGCGCACCAGCGCCGCTGATTGCCGCGTGCTGGCCCGGCAGGTGGCCGAGGTCGGGATGTAGCTGATCCCGAAGCCGATGCGCCGGTCGCACGACAGGTTGGGACCCGAGCGATGGATCAGATGCGTGTGATGCAGCGACATCTGCCCCGGTTTCAGGGTCATGAAGACCGTGTCGCCGCGGTCGAACTCGGCGGTCAGCGTTTGGCCGCGCGACAGCATGTTGCCGTCGTCGGCGAATTGCCGGTGATGCAGCTGGCCGCGCGCGTGACTGCCGGGCACGACCTCGACCGCGCCGGATTCGACCGGCACCTCGGTCAGCGCGACCCAGGCGGTGATGTGCACCGCCGGCTCCAAACCGAAATAAGTCGCATCCTGGTGCCAGCTCACAAAGGCCGTATCGCCCGGCGATTTTGGCCAAATCGTGAAATGGAAGAGGCGGATGTCAGGGCCGATGATGTCCTCGACCGGGTCGAGCACCGCGGGATGGCGAACCAGCGCGTCGACCCAGGGGAACAGCAGATGCGGCTTGAAATTATGCCCCTTGCCGAAAAGCCGCCCGTCCTGGCGCTCAAAGGTCTCGAGCCGGTCGCGGAAGCCCTTCGCCTCTTCGGGGCTGAAGGCGTCGATCGGCGAAAGAAACCCGTCTCGGTGATAGCGCGCGACCTCGGCTTCGGTCAGCCTTTTACCCATCTCTCACCCTCCGGAAACAGGATAGCGCCTCAAACCCTTGTCCGCCATCGCGGCACGTGCTGTTGCCGCGTCACGTGGGGCAAGGCAAACTTCGGGCCGAACGGCCCGTCCGGGGAAAATCGACGATGAGCTCCTTCACCCAGAGGCCGATAGACGCCTATGTCGCGGATGCGGTGAAGGGGTTTGCGAACAGCCCGCGTTTCGATCTCGGGATTGCCCGGTCGCTGGCCTGGATGTCGCAGCTCGCCTACGAGACCGATCCGGCGAAGATCGCCGCGATCTGCGCCAAACTCGGGATCGGGCTGGTAGCCCCGCCGGTCCATCGTAATGTCCGTTCAGGCCTGCCGCTCGCCAGCACCTACGCGCTCATACTCGACCTCGACGCGGCGGTTGTCGTCTCGTTCGCGGGCACCGATCCGGCGCATTTGGCGAACTGGGTCTCCGATTTCGATATCCGCCGTACCGGCGGCGGCGCCGCGAGGGGTTTCTCGATGGCGGTCAAAATCGTCGAGGACGACATCCTCGCGGCGCTTCCAGACGGGCGACCCATCATGGTGACCGGTCACAGCCTGGGTGGCGCCCTGGCCGTCCTGCTGGCACAGCGGCTGGAGACGCTGGGTCGAGACGTCAGCGCGGTCTACACCTTTGGCATGCCGCGTCCCGGCCGCCGCGATTTCACCGAGCCGTATAACCAGAGCGGTTTGGGCGCGCGAACCTTCCGTCTTGTCCACGGTAACGACATCGTTCCGACGGTCGCGCCGAGCAGCCCTCTCGGGTTCCGGCATGTCGGCCACTTCGTGCCTGCCCCGCCTGGCGGCAAGTTTACCGAGCCGCAGGGACCGATCGGCATCGACCTGCCGGCATTCGCAAAGGGCATCGCCAACCAGCTGAAGACAACCTTCGAGCACCCGCTCGTGACCGCGAGCGCCGTCGCCATTCGGCTGCGCTCCGTGAAGGACGGCTTAACCGGAAATCCGCCGCCCGGAATGCGGGGAGACCTCGCGAACCTCACCATCGAAATGTTGCCGCCGCGCGTTCGCCATCATCTGCCCGACCAGTATATCGCGGCCTGTTCCTGATCCCTTTGTCACCGAGGAAGACCATGATCGAAGGCCCACGCTGTTATCGCGCGCTGATCGTCGGGAGACGGGGCGCCGCCGCGGCCAACCATCCGCTCGCGGCACAGGCCGGACTGATGGCGTTGCGCGCTGGCGGCAACGCGGTCGACGCGGCCGTCGCGACAGCGCTCGCGCTGGCGGTGGTCGAACCGATGATGTCAGGGCTTGGCGGCGACGCGTTCTACCACGTGTTCGACGCCAAGCGTGGCAAGTCGGTCGTGTTCAACGGACTGGCCCCGCGCCGCGCGCCGCGACCCCGGAACGCTACGCCGCCGGCATCCCGCGCACCGGCCCGATTTCGGTGTCGGTGCCGGGCATGCTCGCCGGGCTCGGGATGATGCACGCGGAATACGGCACGCTGCCTTGGGCGCAGCTCTGCGCCGAGGCGATCCGTCTCGCGCGCGAAGGCTTTGGCGCGACGCCGCATTACCGACACTTCGCCGGCGATTTCGCGACGGTCTTGCGCGCCGACCGGCGCAGCGCGGCGGTCTTCCTGCGCGACGGCGAGGCGCCCACGGTCGGGACGACGATCACCCAGCCCGAGCTGGCCCGGACGATCGAGGAGATCGCCGCGGAGGGCGCCGATTGCCTCTATCGCGGCGCCCTCGCCCGCCGGCTCGGCAAGGCGCTGCCGGAATGCGGCACGCTCGTCGCCGAGGCCGACCTCGCGGAATTCGCGGCCGAGACGCAGGAGCCGCTGGCGGTCGATTATCGCGGCTACCGGGTGCTGCAGGCGCCGCCCAATTCGACCGGGTTTGTCGTGCTGCAGGAGCTGAAAATCCTCGAGCATTTCGACGTCGGGTCGATGGGGCTCGGTTCGGCCGAGCTGGTGCACACGATGGTCGAAGCAAAGAAACTCGCCTTCGCCGATCGCGAGCGCTGGGGCAGCGACCCGCGCACGCTTCGGCCACCATTCGATGAGCTGCTGTCGGCCGAGTATTGCGGCCGGCTCGCGGCGCGCATTGACAAGGCGCGCGCCGCGCCCACCCGGTCGCTGGCCGACGCGGCCGGCGACACAACCTATTTCTGTACCGCAGACGGCGACGGCAACGCGGTCTCCGGCATCCAGAGCATCAACAGCGGCTTTGGTTCGGGTGTGACGGCCGGCGACACCGGCATCCTGCTCAACAACCGCATGGCCTACTGGCACCTCGACCCGGCGCATCCGAACTACCTGCGCCCCGGCCGGCGCGTGCGTCACACGATGAACCCGCCGCTGGTGCTGAAGGACGGCAAATTATGGGGCGTGTTCGGCACGCCCGGCGCCGACAACCAGGTGCAGGTCAATTTCCAGATCGGCACCGCGATGATGGATTTCGGGCTGGACCCGCAACAGGCGGCGGAGATGCCGCGCTGGACCTCAATGGCGCCCGGCCAATACGCCAATTACCCGCATGAAGGACCCGACGTGCTGACGATCGAGCGCCGGTTTCTTGAAGAAACGCGACGTGACCTTGCCAAGCGCGGACACCCGGTCGACACGGTCGGCGACCTCGACGGGCCGTGCAGCGTCGAGATCATTCGTCGCCAGCCTGACGGGATGCTGCTCGCCGGCTCCGACCCGCGCCGCGACGGCTGGGCGCTTGCGTGGTGAGACGACGGGGTTTTCGGGCTTAGGCGCCAGCGCGGCGCGTGCGTTGGCGACCGCCTGCTCGGCGTCGATGGTCCAATGATGCTCGGTGCCGAGCGCCTTTTCGTGGCCGGCCAAGGCTCGCTGCGCCACTTCGAGCGCCTCCCCGGGGCGCCAGCCGGCGATCAGCGCAAAAGCCAGCACGCAACGCTGGCGATCGGTTTGCGGATGGTCGACGCCAAACCGCTGCGTCGTACGCCGAAGCATATCCTCGCGAGCGAGGATCGCCTTTGCCTGCTCATATTGGGCGTCCAGCGCGGCCTTGATCGTCTCTCGATCGATAATGCCCAGCGCGATCAGATTTTCACCGATCCGTCCGCCGAGCCGTTCCTGTCGCGACAAAGCAAGCCTGATGTCTTGCTCGCTCGCGAGACCTTGCGAAACCAGCAGTTCGCCGAGGAGCATGATGCGGCCCCCTAAAGCGGTCCCCTATGAACCTAGAATGATGCACGCCTCGGAAAACCCATCAGTTCCAAGAGAATAGGGTTAATTGAGAGAATGCTTCGATAATCCCATCTACTCGGCGCAGGCCCGCCGCGCGTCCGTGGAGCGTGCCGCCCGCCCCGCCGGCCGTGCTATACACGCGGCGGCAACAGAAAGGCCGAGCCGGTGAAACGCGTGCTGACCGGTCGCTTTATGCACGAGACCAACACTTTCTCGATCGTCAAGACCGACTTGGCGTTGTGGCGCCGCCGCGACTTCCACACCGAGAACGAAATCCCCGCGGTATTTCGCGGCACCCGCTCGGCGCTCGGCGCGACGTTCGAGGCGGCGGACAAATACGGCTGGACGCTGATCCACCCCGTCTCGGCCAACGCCAACCCGTCAGGGGTCGTGACCAACGAGGCGTTCGAGACGATCGGCGGGATGATCCTCAACGCCGCCAAGCGGCAAGGGCCGATCGATGGCGTGCTGTTCCATTTGCATGGAGCGATGGTCACCGAGAGCCACGAAGACGGCGAAGGCGAGCTGCTCGAACGGCTGCGGCGCATCCTCGGCCAGGATGTGCCGGTCGTCGTCACGCTCGACCTGCACGCCCACGTCACCGAGAAGATGGCCGATAATGCGAGCGCGCTGATCGCGTTTCGCACCTACCCGCATATCGACATGTATGAGCGCGCCTGGCAGGGCGCCGAGCTGCTCGAAGGCGCGATGGACGGCAAGATCAAGCCCAAGACGATCATCGCGCGGCGGCCGATGCTGCATGGGCTCGACTGGGGCCGCACGCAAAAGGGCCCGATGGCCGAGCTGATCGCCCGCGGCGAGACGCTGGAAAAGGCGGGCGAAGCTCTCGCTGTCAGCATCTGCGCCGGCTTCCCGCTCGCCAATATCCGCGATGTCGGGCCGTCGGTGACGGTGACGTTCGACGAGCTTGGCGGGGTCGGCACCGGTCCGCCGCCGCAGGAGATCGCCGAGACATTCATGGACCATGCCTGGGAGACGCGCGACTACTCGACCGTCCATATGCTGAGCGTTCCTCAAGCCGTCGCCCGCGCCCGCGAGGGCCAGAAAGGCGACGAGCCGCTCGTCATCGCCGATTTCACCGATAATCCCGGCGGCGGCGGGTATGGCGACGCCACGGCGTTCCTCAAGGGCCTGGTGGAGGCCGGGGTCGAGGGGGTCGCGTTCCATGCGATCTGTGACCCTGAGGCCGTGCAGGACGGTATCCGCGCCGGGGTGGGCGCGACAGCGACCCTGACCATCGGCGGCAAGACCGACCCGCAGATGGGCGGCGGACCGTTGACCCTGACCGGCGAAATCGTCTCTCTCACCAACGGCAGGTTCATCGCGTACGGCCCGATGGGTGGCGGTGTCGAACGGAATTACGGGCCGTCGATGCTCTTTCGCGTTGGCGGCATCGACATCATCGTGATCAGCAACAACGGTCAAGCGACCGATCTCGGCCAGTTCACATCGCTCGGCGTCGACCCGATCCGCTATCCGACCGTCGCGGTCAAGTCGATGCAGCATTTTCGCGCCGCCTTCGAGCCGATCGCGCGTGAGGTGGTGCTCGTCGATACCGGCGCGCTGTGCAAGCCGGATTATACGCCCGAGCTGTTTGACCAGGTCCGCCGGCCGATCTGGCCGCTCGACAACATAACGTGAGATTTCCGCGCATGAAGATCGCATTCGCCATCGCGCTCGCGATGTTGACCTTGACGCGCGCGGCCTGCGCCGACGGGCTCACGCAAGACGACTACCAATACCTGCAGAAGATGCTCGGCCTCACCGAGCAAAGCGCGGCGCTCACAGAGCTGACCCCCAACGAGCAGCAGGCGTTGCACAGCGCGATCAACGACCTGAGCCGGTATCCCGAGAGCCGCGACCTGCAGGTCAAGCGCTACTTGGCGCTCGTCTATGGCCGGGAGTGCAAGCGCTGGGCGGCGGCCCATCCCGGCGGCACGAAATGCTCGCCGGCCGCCGATCAGGCAATCGAGCCGGGTAAGGAGATTTCCGACAAGATCTGCGCGACCTGCCACCTGTTCGGCGGCGACGCGGTCTCGTTCCACTCGATCGCCGGCGAAAAGGATTGGGACTCACACAAGCTTGAGCACGCGCTGCGCCATACACAGGGCATGGTGCCGATCAAGCTCACTCAGGAGCAGCTCGACGCGCTCACCGCGTACGTCAATTCATTCAAGTCGCCCTGAGTGTCATTCCGGGCCGGCCCAAAGGGTTGAACCCGGAACCCATGAACGCGGCCGGGGCCAGCTTGGCAAAAGATGTGTTCATGGGTTCCCGCTTTCGCGGGAATGACAAAGGAAAAGGGCGGCGTAGCGGCCGGCTAGTGCCGGAAATGCCGCAGACCGGTAAACACCATCGCGATGCCGGCTTTGTCGGCGGCGGCGATGACTTCCTCGTCGCGGCGCGAACCGCCGGGCTGGATCACCGCGGTGATCCCGGCATCGATGCCGACCTCGAGCCCGTCGGCGAACGGGAAGAACGCGTCTGACGCCATCACCGCGCCCTTGACCGGCGACTGGGCCAGCCCGGCCGCTTGCTGCATGTTGGCGGCCTTGGCGACCGCGATCTTCGAGCTGTCGACCCGGCTCGGCTGACCGGCACCGATGCCGATCGTGGCGCCGTCTTTGGCGAAGACGATGGCGTTTGATTTGACGTGCTTGGCGACGGTGTCGGCGAAGATCAGGTCGGCGATCTCGGCTTCGCTCGGGGCGCGTTTGGCGACGGTCTTCAAGTCGCTTGGCGTTGCCACGACATTGTCCCGGCCTTGCACCAGAAATCCGCCCGCCAGCGAGCGGAATGTCACGCCCGATGACGCTGGATCGGGCATGCCGCCGGTTATCAGCAAGCGAAGATTGCCTTTGCGCGCGAACACCGCGGCGGCCGCGGGATCGATCGCGGGCGCGATGACGACCTCGACAAAGATCTTGGCGATTTCCTCGGCGGTCGCAGCATCGAGCATCTGGTTGACCGCGACAATCCCGCCAAAGGCGCTGACTGGATCACAGGCCAGCGCCCGCCCCCACGCCGTAAGTAGATCGGCGGCCTTGGCGACGCCGCACGGGTTGGCATGCTTGACGATGACCACCGCCGGCTCGCGGAACTCGGCCGCCAGCTCGAACGCCGCGTCGGTGTCGGCGAAGTTGTTGTAGGACATGTCCTTGCCCTGCAACAGCCGCGCGGTCGCCACTCCCGGGCGCTTGTCATCGCCGCGATAGACGGCGCCCGCCTGGTGCGGGTTCTCACCGTAACGCGTGACCTCGGCGAGGCGGCCGGCAAAGGCGATGCGCTCGGGGAACGCTATCCCCTCCTCCTTCGCCATCCAGCCGGCGATCGCCGCGTCATAGGCGGCGGTCAAGGCAAAAGCCTTGGCGGCGAGGCTGCGGCGCAGCGCGTCGCCGAGCGCGCCTTCTTGCTCTTCGAGCTCGGCAAGCACGGTGTCGTATTCGCCGGGATCGGTCACCACGGCGACGAATTCGTGGTTCTTGGCCGCGGCGCGGATCAGCGCCACGCCGCCGATATCGATGTTCTCGACGCAATCGTCGCGGTTCGCGCCGGAGCCGACAGTCTGGGCGAAGGGATAGAGGTTGCAGACGAGCAGGTCGATCTCGCCGATGCCATGCTCGGCCAGCGCCGCCAGGTGGTCGTCACGATCGCGCCGCGCAAGAAGGCCGCCATGGATTGCCGGGTGCAACGTCTTGACCCTGCCGTCGAGCATTTCGGGAAAGCGGGTGACCGCCGCGACCTCGATCACCTTGAGGCCGGCATCGGCCAATGTCTTCGCGGTTCCGCCAGTCGACACGAGCGCAACGCCGCGCTGGACAAGAGAGCGCGCGAAGGGGATCACCCCTGCCTTGTCGCTGACCGAAATCAGCGCCCGGCGCACCGGACGCGCAGAACTCATGGCGGCCAATCTCCGAGAAAAGACAAGGCCGGTATAAGCCGCGCCGTGCCGCCCGGCAAGCGCATCGCGGGGACTTAACGCCGTGTGCGGCCTAGCCCGACGAGCAGCGTTAGAACCACAGCCGCCGCGACGGCGAGACTGGCGAATCCCCACCCGCGCGCCGCCGCCCAGGCGCAGGCGACCAGCACGATATCGGCGGCAATGACGCGCCGCACGACCGCCGCGTGCGACAGCCCCTGCTGGACGGCGCGCTGATAGAAGTGCTCGCGATGCGCCTGCCAGATTCTTTCGCCGCGTAAGAGCCGGCGCAGCAAGGTGAGGCTGGCGTCGGCGAGGAAATATGCCGGCAGGATCAGCGCCGCCTGCCATTCGCCGCGCCGCGCCAATTCCAGCAGCAGAAATCCCAACAGATAACCGAGCGGCACGCTGCCGACATCGCCGAGAAAGATTTTCGCCGGCGCCCAGTTCCACACCAGAAAGCCGAGCGAAGCAGCCGCGATGGTGATCGCGATCAGCGCCATCGCGAAATTACTCGCAGCGCTGACATATTCGGCCAAAGGGTTATTGGCCTCGTATGTCCAGATGCCGAGGAGGGCGACCAACACGATGCCAATTCCGATCGCGGCGGCCTCGCTCCCGGCGATGCCATCGATGCCGTCCATAAAATTGAACAGATTGACGAACCACACCCAGAGCAGCGCGCCGGCCATCACGTCGACGCTCGGCGGCAGCCAGCCTTGAAAAATGGCGCCGGGCGGCAGCGCCCAAAGACCGACCGCGACGGCAGCGAATTGCACCAGCAGACGGATGCCCGGCGACAACCCGCGCAGATCATCGAGCCACGACACCAACGCCAGGATCGCGGCGGCGAGCGCCACGGCGGCCGTTATCGGCGGCAACGTGCCGAGCGCCACCAGCGCAAGCCAGGCAATGACGCTCGCGCCGATGACCGCGATCCCGCCGCCGCGCGGTGTCGGCACGACATGCGACGACCGCTCGTTCGGCCGGTCGAGCATGGCGCGGCGACGCAGCAGGCCGATCAGCGCCCACGTCCCGAGACAGGACGCCGCGAAGGTCGCCAGGCCGATGCAAACGAGCAGCGTCCAAGACCCCATGAGCCGCGACGCTGCTTAGAAGAAAAAAGACGTAGATGGCCGGATCAAGTCCCGCCAAGGCGAAAGGAAAAACATCAAGGCGACAGCTCGCCCGCGCGACCCTCGCGCCTGAGCGCCCAGCGCACCGAGGCGCCGTTGGCGTCGGTGGTGCCGCTCAACACGATTTGCTGCGTGTTCCGCGGCTCGCCCGAGCCGAGATAGATGCTTTCGGTGAGGCTGATCTCCGCCCCGGTCGCACGCATCCGCCAGACAAGCCCGCTCGGCAGACGCAACAGCACGGCGGCGCCATCGTCGACGAGGCGCGGCTCCACGGCGGGATGGAGGTGGAAACGGACGGCAAAGGCCAAACCCGAGCGTCCGACCAGCTTGTCCTCGCCGCGCAGATCATCGCCATCGGCCGCGAGATACAGCTCGCGCCCATAGATCAGGCCGAAACGCTGGCGATAGCCGTCATGGCTGACCGCGATCCATTGCGCGCCGTCATCCTCCGCGCGCTCGCAGCGGATCGACGCGGGCGCCCGGCCGAGCGCGCCGTCATCGGCGATCTCGACCGCGTTGGTATCGGCGAGCACCAGCACCGAATGCGCCGCAGTCGATCGCGCGACCTGGCGCCACGCGCGATGCGCACCGCGATAGCCGCCGCAATTGACAAAAATCCGCTCGCGGCCTTGGCTCATCTCGAACGATAGCGGGCCGGCGTGCGCGGCCTCATCAAAGCCCTCCGGCGGCGGCTTGCCCGTGTCGACCAGCACCAGGCTATGCCCGGCCTGCATCCGTTGGTAGCCGGTGTGCGGCGCTTGAGCGGGTGCGCGGCCTTTGGTCTCCGACCGGGTCAGCACGAGATCGACAAGGATGCCGTCCTCCTCGATCGAGTTGTTGAACAGCGCGAGCTTGCGGTCGCCGTGACGGAAGAAGCGCAGCATCGGCGCCATCCGGTCGATCGCCTCCTGCAACGCGCCGGGAATCGCGATGCGTCCAGCGCGCAGCGCAGCGCGCATGTCGACCAGATCGCGCAGCACGTCGAGCTGCACCGACGGGTTGCGCGACCGGTGCCCGCCATCCTGAAGTATCTGCCGCGGCAGCTCTTGCTGTAGCGCGCGCAGCGCGCGGGTGATGCGCTTCTCGCCGCTGCCGAAGGCGATGAGGCCGGCAGTCAGGCCCTTCAAGGCGCGCAGCCGCGGCGGGCCGCTCAGCTCCCAGGGCGCGGTTCGCGCCAAATGCCGCAATTGCGCCGCGAGGCTCGACAGCATCGCGCGGCGCAGCAGCCTGTCCGCTTCACGGCTGGCGATCTCGTCGAAATGCACGATCCAGCTATAGATGCGTGTCGCCAGCACGTCAGAACGCCAGGCGACGGGGTGCCAGCTCGTGTTGTCGCTAAGCCAGCTCTGCACCAGCGCGCGCACTGCCTCGCGCGCGCCGCCGCCGACGCTCAACAGATCGGCCACCCAGGAAAAATCGTGCCAGGCCGCCAGCCAGTTGATTCCGGCCTCGGGGGGAAACCATACCGGCACAGGGTTGCGCACCACCTGACCGGCGAGCGCGATCTCGCCGGAGAGGATCGACGTCCCGCGCTTTGCGTCGCCCGGCCAACGCTCGCCGACGCGAGCGCGCAACTCCGGCGGTACCCGGCCGATCAGCGTGTGGCGGTAGAGCGAGGTGCCCGCGAGGCTGAGCAGTGCGTCGCGGCGCAGCCGGGTGAAAAGCGGCAGATCGCTGCTCGGATCGGTCGACCCGGCCGACTGGGACCGCGTTGCTGCCGCAGTCATAAGTCCGGGGCGCCTCAGCCGCGATCGCATGCAATACCTCGGGCGGCCCCGCGGATCGCCCCGGCGGCTCTGTCAGTGTCGCGGCGCCAGACCGCTCCCCCCGCGGTAGACTGCATGTCGTTTCGTATCAAGGAAATAGAGCGCCCGCAAGCAAGCGCCAGACAGGACGCCGCGGATCGTCGCGCTATGCCGCCGCCTGTTTGACCAGCCGCGCGCCGTAAAAGCCGTCGATCCCGTCATATTCGGCGAGATGGAAGGGCAGCGTGCGAAGATCGCCGTCCGGTGTCAGCCAGTCGGCCGGCGCATCGAGCTCGCTGGCGCAAATCGGCCGCCGTTCCACCGGCGCACCCGCGCGCAGCAAGGTCTCGATCCGCTGCGGGCCCTCCTCGGGTTCGAGCGAGCAGGTGCAATAGACGAGCGTGCCTCCCGGCCGCAGCATGTCGATTGCCGCGCGCAGCAGCCGGTCTTGGATCGCCGCCAACCGCGCGACATCGGCCGGCCGTTTCAGATGCGGTACGTCCGGATGGCGGCGGATCGCGCCGGTCGCCGAACAGGGCGCATCGAGCAGCACCGCATCCACTGGGTGCTCGGGACGCCAGCTCAGCGCATCGGCCGCGATGGTCGCAGCCGGCAGCGACAGGCGCTTCATATTGGCGACGAGGCGTTCGAGCCGGCGGCTCGAACGGTCGATCGCCGTCACGAACGCGCCGGCGTCGGCGAGCTGCGCGGTCTTGCCGCCCGGGGCGGCGCAGAGATCGACGACGTCGAGCCCCGCGACATTGCCAAAGAGCCGCGCCGGCAACGCCGCCGCCGCGTCCTGCACCCACCACGCGCCCTCGGCATAGCCGGGCAGCGTCGACACGGCACCGCCGCCGGGCCGGCGCAGGGTTCCGGTCGGCAGCACTGTTGCCGCGAGGCTTTCGTCCCAGCCGGTCGCATCGGCGCGCAACGTGAGGTCGAGCGGCGCCTCACGCATATGAGCAGTGGCGATCGCCCGCGCGATTTTCTCGCCGTAATGTCGCGTCCAGGATTGCCAAAGCCATGAAGGCGTGTTGAGCGCGGCCGCGTCGTGCGCGGCGACCCGATCCGGCCCCTCGACGCTCAGGCGGCGCAGCACCGCGTTGACGAGCCCCTTATGCGCGAGAAAGCCGCGGCTCTGCGCGAGGTCGACGCTCGTCGCGACCGCAGCGTGCGGCGGCGTATGCAGAAATAGGAGCTGGGCGATGCCGAGCCGCAGGATGTCGTGCACCTGCGCGGCGCGTGGCGGCAGCGGGCTCGCGAGGCAATCGCCGATCAACGCGTCGATCTGGCCGAGGCGGCGCAGCACCGTCGCCACCAGAAGCCGCGCGAAGGCGCGATCGCGCAGCGACAATTTGGCCATCGCTTGGCTGTCTTCGATCGCCTCGTCGAGCGGGCGCTCGCGAAGCAACACGGCGCCGATCAAATCGAGCGCAACATGACGAGCTGTCGAGGCAGGCACCATGAGAAGGTTCTTTTTTGCCGTCCGAGCCGAGACCTGACGCGGCAAGACAGCCCGTGCGGGCACCGCCCCACCACCCCTTTTTTATGCGAACACGCCGGTAGAGCCGACGTTACCGCACTGTCATATCCTTGATATGGCAGAGACGCGTTCACCCATCCCCGGGATGGGTGAATCAAATTTGCGAAAGCGTACAGAACGCGAGACGCGAACGGCGATCCGACAAGGGCGCGTCGCGGCCGAGCGGCCGTGTCAGCTCGGCGCGACCCGGAGTGAAGGCACAAAGAAGAACGCCAGTTGCTTCAGCCGCTCGTCGTCGCCCGCGAGAAAGTCGCGCCGCAAGGTCTGGATCGCCGCGCCGAGTGCCGTCTCGTCCCACAGCCAGTCGCCGAGCTGTTGGCTCGACGGTTTGGCGCCGGGTGACAACGCGGCTTCGAGCGCGAAAGCCTTGAGGTCGTCTATGACAAAGCGCAACGCCAGCGCCGGCGACATGTCGGCGATCGGGCTTTCCGGCCGTTCGCCGCGCAGCCAGCCGGCGAAATACTCGCCGCATTGCGCGGGCGGCAGACCCGACAGCCCGACCGTGCTGCGCTCGCGCCGCGTGCAGGAGCCGGCATAGGCCCGCGCCAATGTACGCAGCTCGGCCTCGACCGCCGCGGCGCCCCGCTCCCCGCTCGGTGGGATGGGTGGACGCCAATTCGAGTCTGGGGCTTCCCGCGGATCGTCGTCGGGGAAATCCGCGATGCGCACGGGGCCGCCCGGCTCCACCAGCATTTGCAGGGCGGCCAAAACGACGCGCTTCTGGAACACCGGGTCGCTGGGCGGGCCGATCGGCCGACCCAGTTCGAACGGCACCCATAACGCGCGCGGCGGTCGCGTCTTCTCAGCCTGTGGCCGGATCAGTGCGATCGCGACCGATGCGATGCCCTCTTCCTCGAGATAATGCCCCAGCGCGCTCACGGCGCGCGTACAGAGCGGTCAAACCGAGGTGAGAAGGACCGCGTCGACCTGGTCGCTCTTGAGCTTTCCGGCGACTTCCTTGGCGCCGTCGACCATCTGGACGGGGTCGGTCGCGCCCATGAAGGAGTAATGCGTCGCCGCGACCGAGCCGATCGCGCCTTCTGCTGCCAGCTCGTTGAGCCGGTCCAGCGGGAACACGACGTTCCAGTCTTCCTGGAAGCCGTTGCGGTCGAAATTGATCGAGATGTGGCTGCACAAGAGGTCGTTCGAGCTGGTCGTGCTCGGGATCGCCCGGTAATCGGCGTCGCGGCCGCGGAACACGCGGTCGCCGCGCACGGTCAACCCGGCCGACGAGACGATCGCCACGCGGCGCTCCTTGAGCGGCTTCCCCTCGACCCACGGTCGCGTCGTGAAATCCGGGCATTCCAGATCGGACAGCCGTTTGGCGTAGTCCGCCGGGAGTTTTTCGAGACGCATTCGGCGTTCCTTTGCGCAGACGAATGGCGGCACGATACCGCGATCCGATGGTCGGACGGCGTGAGAAGTTCTAAAGCGACCTGTTAGTGATCCTAAACCGACAGCGGGAAAGACCTTGTCTCGTCGGCCGTCCGTAAATCAACGTCGGTAGGAACCATTCGGGATGCCGTGATGGCCGACGAGCAGTGGCAGGCGCGTGTCGAGGGCGCGCTCAACGCACATTTCAAACAGGATGACGGGGCGTCCCGGCCGGGGACGGACTGGAAGATCGGCCTCAGACGCGGCGCGGAAATGCAGACAGTGATCGTCCGCGCCTATCTCGCCGACACGGTGAGCCAGGCAACGCGCGCGAACACAAACTACCAAGGGCAAACTGTGCTCGACTATGTCTTCGATCGCCTGGCGGCAGGGTGGACGCCCGCCGATGGACCCTTGCCGGGTCTGACGATCCTCGACCCCACGCCTGGCCAAGCAGTTCCGGCGCCGCCGCAAAAGAGCGGGCTGCTCGGGCGCCTTTTCGGCCGCTAGGTCGGCACGCCGGCTTCGCCCAAATCCCAATAAATCCCGGTCATCACCGCCAGCGCCTCGCGGGCGACGGGCGCGAGCATGTGCTCGTTGGGCGCATGCTGCGAGCATGACGCGTAGGAATGCGGGACCCAGATCGTCGGCAAAGCGAGATCATTGGCGAAAATGTCGTTGGGCAGCGAGCCGCCGAGATTGGGCAGGATCGCCGGGTGCTTGCCGGTGGTTTCGGCGATCGACTTTGCCGCCCAGCGCACCCAGTCATGGTCGGGATCGAGCCGGGTCGCCGGGAAATAGGCCTTTTTCCAGGGCTCGACCCGGACCATCGTAAAGCCGTACGCATCGAAATGACGGCGCAGCGCCGGCATGAACTCCTCGGGGTCGACGCCGACGACAAACCGGATCTGGCAGGTCGCGGTCGCCTTGGGCGGGATCGCGTTGACCGGGTTCTCGGGGTTGCCGGTGGTAAAGGCCAGCACCTCGAAACTGCACCAGCCGAACACCTTCTCGCTCGGGGTGAGGCCGGGTTCGCCCCAATCGGGGTCGATCTCGGGCGCGTCCTCGCCGCCCTCGACCGTGCAGTCGGCGAGCGCCATGCGCACCGAGTTCGGCATCTGCTTTGGCTTCCATTCGGGGATCTTTATCGCGCCCTTGTCGCTGGTGATGCTGCTGAGCGCATGCGCCAGGATGACGCCCGGATTGGACAAGAGGCCGCCCCAATTCCCCGAGTGATGCCCGCCCTCGCGCAAATCGACGACGAGGTCGAAATTCATCGCGCCGCGCGCGCCGAGGAAGATTGTCGGCCGTTCCGGTGCGAGACGCGGGCCGTCCGAGGCGATCAGCACGTCAGCCACGAGCCGCGCCTTTTCGTTGCGGCAGATTTCGCGCAAGCCCGGCGAGCCGATCTCCTCGCCCGTCTCGAGCAGCAGGATCGCGTTGAAGCCGAGCTTGCCGCGCGTGTTCAGCACGGTCTCGAGCGCGGCGATGTTGATCGAGTGCTGGCCCTTATTGTCGGCGGTGCCGCGGCCGTAAAGCCGGTCGCGCCGCCGGGTCAAGGTCCACGGGTCGAGGCCATCACGCCATTGCGGCTCGAGACCGCGGATCACGTCGCCATGACCGTAGCCGAGCACGGTCGTCGCCGCGCCTTCCTCGCGCCGCTCGGCGATGAGGACCGGCCCGCCGCGGACGGGGTTGTCAAAGATCGTGTTGTCGAACCCGAGGCGCTTCAGGGTCGGCGCGATCTCGTCGCCGAGATAGGCGTGCAGGACCTCGCCGCGCCCCTCGACCTGGCTTTCGGTCGGGATCGCGACACGGCGGCCGAGGTCGGCGGCAAACCCGCCCTCGTCGAAATAGGCTTCAACGGCGGCGATGGCGGCGGCGCGGGTCATCGGACCTCCTCGATCGGAAGCCGCAGCTAAGCAGGATTTGCCCAGCGCCTCAATGACGCGTGCGGGTTCCGGTCACCGGTGTCCAGGACGGCGGATCGCTCGCCGGGAAGCTGTCCTCGGTCGTGTCCACGGCGATGCTTTTGCCATTGCGGCGGCGGGCGCGCGATTGACGCGGACGGACCGGCGAGGTCTCGGGCACGACATCCGCCGTCCGGCTGCGGGACCACACCGCGTTGCCGAGCGCCACGAAACAGCCGAAAATCAGCGGCAGCCGCAGCGCCGGAACGACGATCGCGGCGCCGACAATCACGGCGCCAAGGCGAGGCAGGATCAAGGGTCTCAAGTCGGATGTGTCTGCCGGCATGGAGCCACCATTGGTTCTTTATCGTCGAACAGACGCGGCATCCGCCGGGTTCCGCGGCCGTACGCAAAGCCTTTCGGTGAATTCGTCCAATCTCCGCCACAGTTTGCGGCATAATGCGCGGGGGAGTTGGGCGCTTGAGGCGCGTGCGGGGGTCCGGCGAATGGACGCGATAGGGGCTGTCGGCGACGTCCCGACAGGCGGCCCGGGGAACGGTAATGGCTAACCGGCCGTTGCGCGTCGACCCAAGCGATCGCGGTTCCGCCTCGGCGGCTCGAGGCCGGCGGCCCCCTCCCCGTCCGCCGGGCCGCGGGTGGCTGCACCGCCTGTTGAACCTCGCACTGCTGCTGATCCTGTGGACCGGGCTGATCGGCGGCGGCGTCATCGGCTATTTCGCGCTGACCCTGCCCGACACCAACCAGCTCAGCGTCGCCGAGCGCCGGCCGAGCGTCACGATCCTTGCCGACGACGGCAGCATTATCGCCACGTTTGGCGATCTGTTCGGCCAGCCGCTGACCTTGAAGGAGATGTCGCCCTGGCTGCCGAAAGCCGTGGTCGCGACCGAAGACCGGCGCTTTTACAGCCATTTCGGGATCGACCCGATCGGGCTGATTCGCGCCGCCTATACCAATCTACGCTCCGGACATGTCGTGCAGGGTGGCAGCACGATCACCCAGCAGCTTGCCAAAACCGTGTTCCTGACGCCCGAGCGCAGCATGTCGCGCAAAATCCGCGAAGCGCTGCTGGCGCTGTGGCTCGAACACCGCTTCACCAAGGATCAGATACTCGAGATCTACCTCAACCGGGTTTATCTCGGCGCCGGCACCTATGGGGTCGACGCCGCGGCGCACCGCTATTTCGGCAAGTCGGCGGCGAAGCTCAACCTCTATGAAAGCGCGGTGATCGCCGGCCTGTTGAAGGCGCCGACCCGCTTCAACCCGACCCGCGACCGCGACGCGGCGGCGACCCGCACGGCACAGGTTCTCGGCCTGATGGTCGAGACCGGCGCGATCGACCAGCAACAATCCGACGCCGCCGAGAAAGCCGGGGTCGAACTCAAAAGAGTCGCGCTGACCCAGCCCGGCATCCGCTATTTCGCCGACTGGATCGCCGACCAGGTGCGCGACTTCGCCGGCACTACCGACCGCGACCTGACCGTCCGCACCACGCTCGATCCGCGCATGCAGAGCCTGGCAGAGAACGCGGTCAATGACGCGCTCACCCGTGACGGGCTCAAGGACGCCGTCAGCCAGGGCGCGCTGGTCGCGATGACGCCGGACGGTGCGGTGCGCGCGATGGTCGGCGGGCGCGATTACAACGAAAGCCAGTTCAATCGCGCGACCCAGGCCGAGCGCCAGCCCGGCTCGTCATTCAAGCCGTTTGTCTACCTCGCCGGGATCGAGGCTGGCCTCAGACCCGACGACCATTTCACCGACGCGCCGATCCAGATCGGCAATTGGCGGCCGCACAACTACACAAACCGCTATCTCGGCGATGTCACCGTGTCCGAGGCGATCGCCGAGTCGATCAACACCGTCGCCGCCCAGGTCGCGCAGCGCGCCGGGATCGCGAATGTCATCGCGGTGGCGAACCGGCTCGGCATCACCTCGGACCTGACGAAAGACGCCAGCATCGCGCTCGGCACCAGCGACGTGAACCTCTTGGAGCTGGTCTCGGCCTATGCGCCCTTCGCCAATGGCGGCACCGGCGTCATGGCCTACGGCATCAAGGAGATCACCGATACCAGCGGCAAGCTCATCTATCGCCGGACCGGCTCGGGGCCAGGCCAGGTGGTGCCGCCCGACGAAGTGGGCATCATGAACCAGCTGCTGACCGGCGTGATCGCGCACGGCACGGGCAAGGCCGCGGCGCTGCCGCGCCCGGCCGCGGGCAAGACCGGCACGACCCAGGACTACAAGGACGCCTGGTTTATCGGTTACACCACCGATCTTGTCGCCGGCGTCTGGTTCGGCAATGACGACAACACGCCGATGAACAAGGTCACCGGCGGCACGCTGCCGGCACCGGTATGGAAGAGCTTTATGCTCGCGGCGACCCAGACCATGCCGAGCCGGCCGCTGCCCAGCGCGCCGTTCCAGGCGGTGTCAGACGCCCCGACATTGAACGGGCTATTCGGGCAAGTCGCAGCGCCCACTCCACTGGTGCCGCCAAGCATCATCCCGGTCGGCACCGTGGTGCCCCCGCCACCGCGGGATTAGCGGCTACAAGCGATGACTCAATAGGGTACGGGGCCACCCGGAAACAATCGTGGCCGGGCATGCCCGGCCACGACAGACGCTAGACCCCGAAAACCTAATGCAACGGCGAGAACGCCGCCGGGATCACAAACATGTTTTCCTGGCGGACGAATTGGCCGCGGGTCGCCGGCGGCCACGCGCCGCTCGCCTGCGCCTCGGCGCGGATTTTGAAGCGCTCAGCCGCATCCTTGTAGGCCCAGACATGGATCCACTGGTTGAGGCCGCCCAATTCGGTCGAGCCGCAAAACGCCAGCGGCGAAAGCTTGGTGCGGCCCTCGATGCGCTCGGCCCATTTCTCGGTGACGGTCGGCAGCGCGCCGGGCAGCATCGTGTAGGTGCGGATTTCATAGATGCCGCCGAGGCCGCGATCGCCGAGCTTGGGCGAGAACGGTGCGAGATTGATGATCTTCGACTCCATCTCCTCGACGAACTCGCCGATCGGCGGCGGCCAGCCGGAAAGCTTCATCGCCTCGGCGCGCAGCTTTTCGCGTGCCGCCAGGCTCTCATACGGCCAGCAATGGATGATGCGGTTGAGCGGACCGACCTCGGTGTGGAAGAAGCCGCCGAGCGGCGCGACCTTGTTGCGGCCGGATTTTTCCAGCGCCTCGCCAAACCGTTTGACGACTTCGGGGATCGAGCCGGGTTTTACCCGGTAAGTGCGCATTTCGACGATCGACATCGGATCCTCCCGCTCCAGGATTGGTGAGGATCATTCTAAGAGCGGAACGCCCACAGAGCACAAGCCCGAACCGGGACACCGCACGCCGTTTGCCGCGCGATGGCTTTTTTTGGCGCGGTACGTGAGCTCCGCTTCGAGCTGCCCAATCATCCGTGCAAGCTCGCCGCGCTCCGGATGATTAAGCTGCATCTCGTCGTGCTTGGCGACGAGATCGGCCAGCGCATGCGGTAGCGGGCGCGATCGATTCAGCAGATCATTCGGCAGCTTGATCATGAGAGTCGCTCGCGCTGGTGGGTATGTCTTGCGAACGCCGCCGAGCAGCAAAGCGCCAATGCGTTAACTAAAATCAACCTCAACGTTTATCGTGGGTTAAGCAGTCGAATTCGGACTAAAGCGTTTTTGTAACAACCCGTAGAGTCCATCGGCGTCGACCGTGTGCAGCACGTTCGCGGTAGCGGGGCGGCCACTGACGCCGCGCCAATCAACGACCGTCATGCCCAAGGTCAGCTCGCTTTCGCACTCGATCGCGACATTGACGCGGCTGCCCGCGAACAACTCGGGCTCCAGCAGGTAGGCGATCACGCAGGGATCATGCAGCGGGTCGGGCTGGCTACCCGACGGGGTCAAGAGCTGTGCGATTGCGGCGGCGACCGGCGTGCCGAGCGCGGCGATGCGCGCGACACGCTCCGGCGTGCTGCGCACCTGATGGGTCACGTCGAGCGGCACCATCGTGATCGGCAAACCGCTTTCGAAGACGATTTGCGCGGCATGCGGGTCGGCGTGGATGTTGAACTCGGCGGCCGGCGTCGTATTGCCGAGCGCACGTGACGCGCCGCCCATGAGCACCAGCTCGCAAACGCGCTCGACAATATCGGGCGCCTTGATGACCGCGAGCGCCACATCGGTCAGCGGCCCGAGCGCGCACCACGCGACGCTCTTTGGCGGCGCCGCGCGGATCAGGTCGATCGTCGCGTCGACCCCGTGCTCCGGCCGCAGCGCGATAGCGGGCGGCGGCAAGACGAGCGTGCCGAGCCCGGTCTCGCCATGAAAATCCTCGGCGGTGATCGGCGACCGGCTGAGCGGTCGCGTGCAGCCGCCGTAGACCGGAATGTCCGGCCGATGCCCGAGCTCACAGACCGCCCGTGCATTGGTCTCGGTGACGCCAATCGGCATGTTTCCCGCCACCGCGACGACAGCATCGACCTGCAACTCGGGCGATGCGAAGGCCAGCAGGATCGCGACGGCATCGTCAATGCCGGGGTCAGTGTCGATGATGATGCGGCGTGCCGGCATGTCTCACAAACCACTCCAAAATCCCAGCGAAACTGCGGGGCCCGACCATCCTACCCCGCGAACAATCGATTTATGGATCGAAGATTATGCAATCCACTTGACGGAACCAAAGCAGAACATTATATGGTGTTTTGGATTTGTTCCGCCACTAGCGGGAGTTTGAGGAGTTTGACATGCTGACGCGAAAACAGCACGAGCTGCTGATGTTCATCAACCAGAGGCTCGCCGCGACCGGCGTATCCCCCTCCTTCGACGAAATGAAGGACGCCCTGAACCTGCGTTCCAAATCGGGTATCCACCGACTGATCAGCGGTCTGGAGGAGCGCGGCTTCATCCGCCGCCTGGCGCATCGCGCCCGAGCGCTCGAGGTCATCAAGCTGCCCGACGAGGTGGCCGTGCCGACCCCGGCCGAGAAGAGCCGCTTCTCGCCGACCGTGATCCGCGGCGATTTCTCGGGTGCGCTCGCGGGGTCACCGGTTACGCCAGATGCGGCGGCGGTCGATCTGCCCCTCTATGGCCGGATTGCCGCGGGCACCCCGATCGAAGCGTTGCGCGACCAATCGGCGAGCATTGGCGTCCCCGCCGCGCTGCTCGGCCGCAGCGGCGAGCATTACGCGCTCGAAGTCGCCGGTGATAGTATGGTCGATGCTGGGATACTCGATGGCGACACCGTCATTATCCAGCGTTGCGAAACAGCGGATAACGGCTCGATCGTGGTCGCCCTGGTCGATAATCTCGAGGTCACGCTGAAGCGGCTCCGCCGCCGCGGCGCGTCGATCGCCTTGGAGCCCGCCAACAAGACTTACGAGACGCGCATCTTTGGTCCAGACCGGGTCAAGGTTCAGGGCAAGCTCGTCGGGCTGCTGCGGCGCTATTGAACCTCACGCGGATCGTCTTAGCGTTTTTCGTGGCGGCGCTGCTTCTGGCGGCGCCGCCCGTTCGCGCGGCTGGGTTCCAGTACGGCACCGCACCCGACCCGGACGACAAGCCGATCGAGCTGGGGATCTGGTACCCGAGCGATGCGCCGACAACGTCGCAGCCGCTCGGTCTGTTCACGCAGAACGTCGCCTATTACGGAGCGATTTCTGGCCAGTCGCTGCCGCTGATCGTCATCTCGCATGGCACCGGCGGTGGCGGCGCCAGCCATTACGACACGGCAATAGCGCTGGCGGACGCCGGGTTTGTCGTCGTGGCGCCGACGCATACCGGCGACAATTACCAAGACCGATCCTACAGCTTCACCCCCCGCAACTTTGTCGAGCGACCGCGTCAGGTGAGCAAGGTCATCGATTTCATGCTCAATTCCTGGAATGGGCATGATCATATCGACCCGGCGCGGATCGGCATGTTCGGACATTCCGCCGGCGGCGCAACCGCGTTGATCGAACTGGGCGGCAACCCGGATATCAGTCTCGTTGCGTTGTACTGTCGCAAACACCCCGATGCGTGGGATTGCGAGCAGGCGAAGACGCATGCCGCGGCTGACACAGCGTCCGCTGCCCCTGACGCTGAGAAGCCGCCCGACTGGCATCACGACCCGCGTGTAAAGGCGGCGGTGATCGCCGCGCCGGCGATCGGCTACGCCTTCACCAAGGACGGGCTCGCCGCAGTCACCGCGCCGATCCAGCTATGGCGCGCCGAGAACGATAAGATCGCCGCGAACGAATGGAATTCCGACATCGTCCGCGTGGACCTGCCCAAGCCGCCCGAGGATCATCTTGCCGCGAAAGCGGGACATTTCGATTTTCTCGCGCCTTGCACCGACGCACTGGCCAAAGTCGCGGCAGAAATCTGTGCGAGCGCGCCTGGCTTTGACCGGACCGCATTCCACGCTGATTTCAACAAGGCGCTCGTCGCCTTTTTCAAAGCGCAGCTCGGTTCGTCCTCGCCGTAATAGCGCTTCGCCCTTGAATCCTGGCGCATAGCAGGTCTACTTGCCAAAAGGCACCTTCGGGAGGAAGTGATGCTACGCGGGTTGATGGGGAAGCAGCAGCTTCTCGTGTCGATGTGCATTCAGCACGCGGCGCACAATCACGCCGATACCGAGATTGTCAGCCGCACGCTTGAAGGGCCGATCCATCGCTACACCTATGCCGAGGCCGAGCGGCGCGCCCGCCGGCTCGCCCAGGCCCTGCGGCGGCTCGGGGTCAAGCCGGGCGACCGCGTCGCGACGATGGCGTGGAACACCTACCGGCATTTCGAGCTTTATCACGGCATCTCGGGCATCGGCGGGGTCTGCCACACGATCAATCCGGTGCTGTCCGACGAGCAGCTGATCTACATCTTCAATCATGCCGACGACCGGTTCCTGTTTCTCGAAGCGACGTTCGTCCCGGTGATCGAGCGGCTGCGGCCGCAATTGCCGGTGGCGATGCAGATCGTGCTGTTGAGCCCGGCCGAGACGAAACTGCCGGTGCTCGGGCTGTATGAGGACCTCGTCTCGGCCGAGGACGAGGATTTCGCGTGGCCTCAATTCGACGAGCAGAGTGCCTGCGCGCTCTGTTACACGTCAGGCACGACCGGCAAGCCCAAGGGCGTGCTCTACAGCCATCGCTCGACGATGATCCACGCGCTGGCCGCGTCGCTGCCGAGCGCGATCGCGATGGACGCGACCGACATCGTCTGCCCGATCGTGCCGATGTTTCATGTTTGCGGCTGGGCCACGCCCTACACCGCGCCGATGAACGGCGTGAAGCTGGTCTATCCCGGGCCCAAAACCGACGGCGCCAGCCTTTACGAGCTGATCGAGGGTGAAGGCGTCACGCTCGGGCTTGGCGTGCCCACGGTTTGGCTCAACTTCAACAACTACCTGCGCGACAACAACAAGAACGTCACGACCTTGAAGAAGGTGCTGTCGGGCGGCACGGCGGTCCCCAAGGCGCTGCTGCAGTCCTACGAGGCGCGCGGCGTGACGATGGTGCATGCCTGGGGCATGACCGAGATGAGCCCGCTCGGCACGACCGCGGCGCTCAAGGGAAAGCATCTGGCGCTCGACGAGGAAACGCAGACTTCCTTGCGGTTGACACAAGGTCGCGCCTGCATCGGCGTCGAGATGAAGATCGTCGACGACGAAGGCCGCGCGCAGCCGCATGATGGCCAGGCGGTCGGCGAATTGCTGGTGCGCGGGCCGTGGATCGTCAGCGCCTATTACAACGACGACGAGGCGACCAAGGCCGCGGTCGAGCCGGATGGCTGGTTTCACACCGGCGATGTCGCCTCGATCGACGCCGACGGCTATGTCCGGCTGACCGACCGGCGCAAGGACGTCATCAAATCGGGCGGCGAGTGGATCAGCTCGATCGACCTCGAAAATGCCGCCATGGCGCATGAGCATGTCGCGGAAGCGGCGGTCATCGCCATCCCACATCCGAAATGGGACGAGCGGCCATTGCTGATCGTCACCGCGCGGCCCGGCTGTCAACCGACGCGCGACAGCCTTATCGCGCTTCTCGCCGCGCGCTTCCCGAAATGGATGCTGCCCGATGATGTCGTCGTGCTCGAGGAGCTACCGCATACCGGCACCGGCAAGGTCGTAAAGCTCAAGCTGCGCGAGATGTTCCGCAATTACGTCGTGGCGGAGCGCTGATCGCGGCGCAATATTAGACGCATGACCGTCACCGTCCGTTTCGCCCCCTCGCCGACCGGGTTCCTGCATATCGGCGGCGCCCGCACGGCGCTGTTCAACTGGCTGTTCGCGCGCCATCACGCCCTCGATGGAGATGGGGGAACGTTTCGCCTGCGCATCGAGGACACCGACCGCGAGCGGTCGACGAAGGCCGCCGAGGAAGCGATCGTCGACGGGCTTCGCTGGCTCGGCATCGAGTGGGATGGCGATGTGGTCTACCAATTCTCCGGCGCCGCGCACCACGCCGAGATTGCCCGCCAGCTGCTCGACGCCGGCCACGCCTATCGCTGCTATTGCACGCCCGAAGAACTGGAAGCGATGCGCACCAAGGCGCTCGCAGAGAAGCGCTCGGTGCGCTACGACGGCACCTGGCGCGACCGCGACCCGTCGGAGGCGCCGCCGGGGATCGCGCCGGCGATCCGCCTCAAGGCCGAGCAGAGCGGTGCGACGGTGATAAACGATCATGTGCTGGGCGAGGTGACGGTCGGCAACGAAGAGCTCGACGACCTTATCATCCTGCGTTCCGACGGCACGCCGACGTATAATTTCTCGGTCGTCATCGACGATCACGACATGGGCATCACCCATGTGATCCGCGGCAACGAGCATTTCCGCAACGCGTTCCGGCAGACGCAGATCTATCGCGCGCTCGGCTGGCGGGAGCCGGAGTGGGCGCACATCCCACTGATCCACGGCTCCGACGGCGCGAAGATGTCAAAGCGCCACGGCGCGCTCGGCATCGACGAATACCGCAAGATGGGCTACCTGCCCGAGGCGATCCGCAACTACCTCCTGCGCCTCGGCTGGAGCCATGGCGACGACGAGATCATCTCGACCGAACAGGCGATTGCGTGGTTCGACCTCGGCGGCATCAACCGCGCGCCCGCTCAGTTCGATTTCCAGAAGCTCGACAGCGTCAACGGGCATTATATCCGCGAGGCCGATGACGCGCGTCTTGTGGCGCTGACCACCGAGCGGCTGGAAGACGAGCTCGGACAGGCATTGTCCGCCGTCGATCGTGAGCGCCTCGCACTTGCGATGCCGGCGCTGAAGCCGCGCGCCAAGACCCTCGTCGAACTTGCCGAGCGCGCGGCGTTTTACGTCGCGCCGCGGCCGATCCGCCCCGCCGCCGACGCCGCCAAACTTTTGACGGCGGACGCCCGCGTGCTGCTGAGCGAGTTGTCGTCCGAAATCGGCGCCGCCGACTGGGACATTTCCGCCCTCGAAACACGGGTGCGGGACTTCGCCTCAGCCAAGGGCGTTAAGTTGGGTGCGGTCGCCCAGCCGCTGCGCGCCGCGTTGACCGGGTCCCTCGCCTCGCCCGGCATCTTCGAGGTCATGGCGGTGCTCGGTCGCGACGAGACCGTCGGACGTATTGAAGATGCTGCGGAATCGAGATGATCTCGCAAGTGCGATATTGCGTTGCAATATTGTGGCGCCATTTGATAATGAACCGCTAGCGGCTTATTCTTCGGCTAGGGCTGACAACTGCCTACGGGCAAAGCAAGCGAGGTGCATCCATGGACGGCAACAACACAAAGGTGGGCGCTCCGAGCGGGACAATGACCCTGACCGATAACAGCTCCGGCAAGTCCTGGGATTTCCCGGTGCTCGAGGGTTCGGTCGGCCCGAAGGTCGTGGATGTCCGCAGCCTCTACGCGAAGACCGGGATGTTCACCTATGACCCCGGCTTCATGGCGACCGCGGCCTGTCGCTCCAGCATCACCTATATCGACGGCGACGAAGGCGTCCTGATGTATCGGGGCTACCCGATCCAGGAATTGGCGGCAAAAAGCGACTTCCTCGAAGTCGCTTATTTGTTGCTGAACGGCGAGCTGCCCAACCCCGAGCAAAAGACGCAATTCGTCACCGACATCACACACCACACCATGGTGCACGAGCAGATCACCACCTTCTTCCGCGGTTTCCGCCGCGACGCGCACCCGATGGCGGTGCTGTGCGGCGTGGTCGGCGCGCTATCGGCCTTCTATCACGACTCGACCGACATCAATGATCCGTACCAGCGGATGGTCGCCTCGCATCGGCTGATCGCCAAGCTGCCGACGATCGGCGCCATGGCCTTCAAATACGCGCATGGCCAACCCTTCGTCTATCCGAAGAACTCGCTCGGTTACGCCGAGAACTTCCTGCACATGACCTTTGCGGTGCCGTGCGAGGAATACGTCGTCAGCCCGACGCTGGCGAAGGCGATGGATCGCATCTTTATCCTCCACGCCGACCACGAGCAGAACGCGTCGACCGCGACCGTGCGCAACGCCGGCTCGTCGGGCGCCAACCCGTTTGCCTGTATCGCCGCCGGCATCGCCTCGCTCTGGGGGCCGGCGCATGGCGGCGCCAACGAGGCGGTGCTGAAGATGCTCGCCAAGATCGGCGACCAGTCCGGGATCAAGGAGTTCATCAGCCAAGTCAAGGACAAGCACAACCACGAAATCCTCTTTGGCTTCGGCCACCGCGTCTACAAGAACTACGACCCGCGCGCCCATGTGCTGCGCGAGAGCTGCCATGAGGTGCTCGCCGAGCTCGGCATCAAGGATGACCCGCTGCTCGACCTCGCGATGGAATTGGAGAAGATCGCGCTCAACGACGAGTACTTCATCTCGCGCAAGCTCTATCCGAACGTCGACTTCTATTCGGGCATCATCCTGAAGGCGATGGGCTTCCCGACCTCGATGTTCACCGTGCTGTTCGCGATCGCGCGCACTGTCGGCTGGATCGCGCAGTGGACGGAAATGATCGAAGACGCCGACACCAAGATCGGCCGGCCGCGCCAGCTGTTCACCGGCTCCGATCTGCGCCACTACGTCGATATCGGCGAGCGGCGCTAATCGCCGGCCAAAGCAAAACCCCCGGGTCGCCCCGGGGGTTTTTCGTTGTACGGAGCTTTTCGTCGCTGGCGGCGCGCCTACTTCCGCTCGATCAGCTCGATCTTGTAGCCGTCCGGGTCTTCGATAAAGGCGATCACCGAGCCGCCATGCGCCATCGGGCCCGCCGGCCGCGGGATCTTGACGCCGGCCTTCGCCAGCCTCTCGCACGTCGCGTACACATCCGGCACGCCGACAGCGAGATGGCCAAAGCCGCTGCCGAGTGAATAGGGCTCAGCCTGCTCCCAGTTATGGGTCAGCTCGACCACCGTGTTGTGCTCCTCGTCACCGTAGCCGACAAAGGCCAGCGTGAACTTGCCGGTCGGGTAATCGCGCTTGCGGATCAGGTTCATGCCCAGCTCTTCGGTGTAGAACTTGAGCGATTTGTCGAGGTCTTTGACGCGGAGCATCGTGTGCAGAAAGCTGAACTTCTCGGTAGCGGTCATCGGGGGATCTCCTGCTCTAGGCCTTTTGCAGCCGCCGCGCGGCGATGATCTCCAGGATCTGGTCGGCGGCCCTGAGGCTTGGCGACAGATCGCCGACCCCTAACAGCCGCATCGCGGCATCATAGCCCTCGCGATGCAGCGCGCGAACCCGTTCGTCCCGGATCAGCTCGACGAGGCTCGCCGCCAGCCGCTCGGGCGTGCACTCGGCGGCGAGATGCTCGGCGACCACCGAGCGGCC
>DATMLO010000239.1:0-19393 GCA_035570495.1 Allostellaceae bacterium
CGTCCTGCGCGACATGAAGCGGATCAACTCCCACATCGCGGCTGCAGCTTATCCCGTGCTGGAGCGGCTCGGCGAGCTACTGCCGAGCCGGCTGCGGCAGGACGCCCCGGCGGGCGAGGAGGCCTGAGCTACTCCGCCGCCTGGTCGACGACGAGATTGCCGTCGTCGTCGACCGCAAGCCCGGTCTCGCGCGCAGCGGTGATGACCGAGGGGTGCCAGTCGACCTTGCCCGGGTCCGGCCCGCCGACGACCGCGATCAGCGTCGCCTCGGGGTCGTCGCTGCCGTTGCGGAACCCGCGATAGATGCCGATCGGCACATTGACGATGTCGCCCGGCTGCAGGGTGACGACACGCTCGCTGTCGCCTTCGAGCCAGAACACCTCCCACGGCCCCTTGACGGCGATGAACACCTCCTCCGTCGGGTGGCGGTGCAGCGCCGCGCCGTGGCCCTTTGGCGTGTTGCGCACATAAGTCACCGCGAAGCCGTGCGCGCCGGCTTTGATCTTTGGCGTGAGGCGCGGATCCTTCATGTTCTCGACCACGCCCATGCCGATGATGTTGATGATCTCGCGCTGGTAGCCCGGGACGCGCTGGTCGAGAAAGGCGAGGTCCGAGCCCTGCATCGCATCGAGACGCGCGACGTTGTTCCGTTCCATGTCCGCCACCGAGACCGTCGGCGCCGGCTTGCCCTGTAGCCGGGGATCGACATAGGCCATGGCATCCTCCTCCCGTTGACGCCGTCCCTGCTGATGGCTTGGGAGCGGCTAGCTGTGGTCGAAATAATGCGGCAAATCGGCGAGCGCCGGATAGTGCTTGTCTTTCTCCGACAGGGTCGGCTCGTTGCCGCCGAGGCGCCAGTCGATGCCGAGCGCCGGGTCGTTCCATAAAAGGCCGCGCTCATGCTCGGGCGACCAATAGTTATTGACCTTGTAGATTACGAGCGTGTCGGGTTCGAGCGTGCAGAAGCCGTGCGCGAAGCCCTCGGGCACAAAAAGCTGGTTGCCCTCGGCGGCGGTGAGCGCCACTGCGACATGCTTGCCGTAATGCGGCGAGCCTTTGCGGATATCGACCGCGACGTCGAGGATCGACCCGGCGATGACGCGGATCAGCTTGGCCTGCGCCATCGGCGCGAGCTGAAAATGCAGCCCGCGGACCACGCCGATCGCAGCCGACAGCGATTGGTTCTCCTGCACGAAATGAGCGCCGATACCCGCCGCGGCAAGCGCTTCCTCACGATAGGTCTCGGAGAAATAGCCGCGTGCATCGCCATGCCGAACCGGCTGGATCAGCTTCACTCCGGGCAGCGCCGTATCCGTGATCTGCATTGTCTTGGCTCTGGTGTTCTTGGCAACCGGCTCGGCTCAGCTTGCCGCAGCGCGTGTGGCTGTGCCAGTCTCGCCGGATGCAACGAACAAATTATTATGCGGCGCCGGGTTTCGAGCGCGCCGGCCTCAAGCGCCGCGACATGGATTGGATCCGCGCCGCGCTCGGCGACGCCGCGGCGCAATTCGTTCCCGTCTGGCGCAGCCAGAACCTGGTGCTCGATCTCGCCGGCGCCGAGCCGCGCGCCATCGTGCTGACGGCCGATCACGCGACCCACTTGATCGGCGACGATCGGGAGACGCATCTCTCTCACGGCCTCGTCGTCTTTCTCGGCGTCGTCGACGAACGGCCGCATTTCGCGCTGGACCTGACGCAGGTCGAAGCGCCGCTCGATAGGCTCGCTTCCCCGGCGCTGGAGGCGAGCGGTATTCCCGCTGAGGGCGCGCGCTTCGCCGATCTGCGTCAGCTTGCCGGACGACTCGCGCGCAATGAGGGAGCGCTGCTCGCGCATGCCCGCGCCATGGTGTTTTGGCATCAGCGCCACCGCTATTGCGGCGTCTGCGGCAGTCCGACCCTGGCCGAAGAGGCCGGGCACATGCGCCGCTGCATGAACGAGGAATGCAAGACCATGCATTTCCCGCGCACCGACCCGGCGGTCATCATGCTGGTCAGTGACGGCGAGCGCGCGCTTCTCGGCCGCAACAAGAACTTTCCGCCGGGCATGTATTCGACGCTCGCCGGTTTTGTCGAGCCCGGCGAAGCGCTTGAGGACGCGGTCGCGCGCGAGGTGCAGGAAGAGACCGGCATCGTTGTCCGCAGCGTCGCCTACCACTCGTCGCAACCCTGGCCGTTCCCGGCCAACATCATGCTCGGCTTTCACGCCGAGGCCGCCACGAGCGAGATCGCGGTCGATTACGGCGAGCTCGAAGACGCGAAATGGTTCGAGCGCGACTGGCTTCTCACGCATACCGACGACAACACATTCCGGCTGCCGCGGCTCGACTCGATCGCCCGCCGCCTCGTCGAAGACTGGCTGCACCGCCGCGCTGGGCCCGGTTCGATCTAGTTCAGCGGCGCTCTAGCCGTAAGAGAATAGCTCCGCGCGGTGCCGTCTGAGCCAGGCGCGCGGGCCGGCGGCGTCCGGGACGAGGGTCGCCACGACCCGCCAGAATCGTGGGCTGTGGTTCATCTCGACCAGATGCGCGACCTCGTGCGCGACGACATACTCGATCACCGGTTCGGGCGCGAAGACGAGCCGCCAGCTGAACGACAACGTGCCTTTCGACGAGCAGCTGCCCCAGCGGCTTTTCGGATCACGCACCCCGACCCGCGTCACGGTCTTGCCGAGCTCCGCGGCCCGCGCGCGGGCGCGCGCCGCGAAATCGCGCCGAGCGAGTGCCTTCAAATGGTCGATCACGCGGCGCGGCAGGTGCTCGGGCGCACCGCGCACGCGGATCTCGCCGTCGCCGATCGTCACCGTTGCGGCGCTCGCTTCGGTCACCCGGCGGATGCGATGCGGCACGCCGAACACCGGTATCGTCGCGCCGTCCGCGAGACGCAACGGTGGCGGCATTGCCGCGACCCGCGCCGCGATCCAGCCGCGATGGCGGGCGACAAAGCCGATCGCCGTGTCGGTGGCAAAGCGGCGCGGCAGCACCAGTTCGACGCCGCGTGCGACCGCATCGACCCGCAATGACA
Organism: Allostellaceae bacterium; assembly: GCA_035570495.1. Lineage (GTDB taxonomy): Bacteria > Pseudomonadota > Alphaproteobacteria > ATCC43930 > CGMCC-115725 > DATARH01. Next base: position 3,022 of record DATMLO010000239.1, read on the forward strand.
AGCGCTGGGCGCGCGGGCTCACGCGGATCGCGACCGGCACGCCGAGCCCGAGCTGATTAACGGCTTGGTTGATCTTGTCGAGTCCCGACATGTCACAAAAGCTTCCGGGCAACGTCACGATTTGGCAAGGTAGCACCGCCAGATAAGCCGGATTGCACAGGGGGAGTAACTTAATGAAGAAACTGGTGCTCGCGCTCGCGCTCGTTGTGGGCAGCATTGTCGGTGCGCACGCCGATCCGATCGAGATTCAGTGGTGGCACGCGATGACCTCGGTCAACGGCGATCGAATCAACAAGATTGCCGCCGATTTCAACGCCATGCAGTCCGATTACAAGGTCACGCCAGTGTACAAGGGCTCCTACGCCGAGGCGATGACCGCGGCGATCGCAGCCTATCGCGCCGGCAACGCCCCCGACATCGTGCAGATCTTCGAGGTCGGCACCGCGACGATGATGGCAGCCAAAGGCGCGATCAAGCCGGTCTATCAACTGATGGCCGATGCCGGCGAGACGTTTGACTCGTCCTCTTATCTCGCCGCCGTCACCGGGTATTACAGCACGACTGATGGCAAGATGCTGTCCTTCCCGTTCAACAGCTCGACCCCGGTGCTCTACTGGAGCAAGGACGCGTTCAAGAAGGCCGGGCTCGACCCCGACAAACCCCCTGTCACCTGGCCCGAGATGTTTGACGACGCGAAAAAGCTGCGCGCGGCCGGCCTGGCGTGCGGCTTCACCTCGGCCTGGGTGAGCTGGGTGCAGATCGAGAATTTCAGCGCCTGGCACAATTTGTCGATCGGGACCAAGGATAACGGCCTCGGCGGCCCCGATGCCGAGCTGACCTTCAACAACCCGACCGTCGTGCGCCATATCGCCAATCTCGCCGAAGCGCAAAAGGACAAGAGCTTCGACTACGGCGGCCGCACCACCGAGCCGACCGCCAAGTTCATCTCCGGCGATTGCGGCATGCTGATGGATTCCTCGGCCACTTACGGGCCGGTCAAGTCCGGCGCCAAGTTTGACTGGGGCGTCGCCCAGTTGCCCTATTACCCCGACGTCGCCGGCGCCCCGCAGAACTCGATCATCGGCGGCGCGAGCCTGTGGGTGATGGCGGGCAAGAAGCCGGAGCAGTACAAGGGCATCGCCAAGTTCTTTACCTACCTGTCGGGAACGCCGGTGCAGGAATGGTGGCACGAGCAGACCGGCTACCTGCCGATCACCAAGGCCGCCTATGAGAAGACCAAGGCCGATGGCTTCTACGACCAGAACCCTGGTACCGAGATCGCCATTCTGCAGATGACCGGCAAGCCGCCGACAGACAATTCCAAGGGGCTGCGCTTTGGCAACATGGTGCAGATCCGCGACGTCATCGCCGAGGATCTCGAAGGCGCGTTCTCCGGCAAGATGGACGCGAAAGCGGCGCTCGACGACGCGGTCAGCCGCGGCAACGCGATCCTGCGCCAATTCCAGAAGAACACGCAGTAGGTCGGGTGCGGGCGTACCCTCACCCGCCTTGCGCCAGGGGCGCTCGGCACCCTCTCCCGCGAGCGGGAGAGGGGAAGTTGTGTCGCCGCATTAAACCCCTCGCCCGCTTGCGGGAGAGGGAGGGGCCCATCGCCCCAGCGATGGGAGGGTGAGGGTGGCCTGGCAACATGGATAGGCGCGTCGTCTTTTCCGGCTGGCTTCTTCCGGCGGTGCTGCTGTTGCCGCAGCTCGCGGTGACGGTGATCTTCTTCTTTTGGCCGGCGGGCCAGGCGATCGTCCAGTCGGTGCAGGGCGGCGACGCGTTTGGCCTGTCGACCCGCTTTGTCGGCTGGGACAATTTCGCGACCGTGTTTGCCGATCCCAATTACATCTTCTCGTTCGGCGTCACCGCGCTGTTCAGCGTCGCGGTGGCGATCATCGCTTTGGCGCCCGGCCTCCTGTTCGCGGTGATGGCCGATCGGGTCGTGCGCGGCGCGACGTTCTACAAGACCGTGTTGCTGCTGCCTTACGCGATCGCGCCGGCGGTCGCCGGGGTGCTGTGGATGTTCCTGTTCAATCCGAGCATCGGCGTCGTCGCCTACGCGCTCACCAAGCTTGGGGTCGATTGGAATTACTTCCTCAACGGCAAGCAGGCGATGGCGCTCGTCATCCTCGCCGCGGCATGGCGGCAGATCGCCTACAATTTCCTGTTTTTCCTCGCCGGGCTGCAGGCCATCCCAGCGGCGTTGCTCGAAGCCTCGGCGATTGACGGTGCGACGCCCCGCCGGCGGTTCTGGACGATCATCTTCCCGCTGCTGGCGCCGACGACCTTTTTTCTCGTCATCGTCAACATGGTCTATGCGTTCTTTGACACATTTGGCGTCATCCACAACGTGACCCAGGGCGGCCCGAACAAGGCGACTGAAATCCTCGTCTACAAAGTCTGGTATGACGGGATCGTCGGTCTCGACCTCGGCGGCTCGGCGGCGCAATCGGTGGTGCTGATGGCGATCGTCATCGCGCTGACCGCGATCCAGTTCCGCTTTATCGAGCGCCGGGTGCACTACGCATGATGGACGGCCGCCCATGGTAACCGCGCGGCAGAGCGCCTGGGTCCCACATGCGATCCTGATCGCGGGGATCGCGGTCGTGCTGTTTCCGATCTATGTCGCGATCGTCGCTTCGACGCACAATCTCGACACGATCCTCGACATGCCGATGACCCTCATCCCCGGCAGTCACATCGTTCGTAACTTCACCGACGCGATCACCGCCGGCACCGCGAAGACCAGCGGCGTCAGTGTCGGCCGGATGATGTTCAACAGCCTGGTGATGGCTCTCATCATCGCGATCGGCAAGATCGCGATCTCGCTGCCATCGGCCTACGCGGTCGTGTTCTTCCGCTTTCCGCTCCGCAAGGTGTGCTTCTGGGCGATCTTCGTGACGCTGATGCTCCCTGTCGAGGTCCGCATCATCCCGACTTATCAGATCGCCACCAATATGGGCCTCGTCGATCGGTACGCCGGCTTGTCGCTACCGCTCGTCGCCTCGGCGACCGCGACGCTGCTGTTTCGCCAGTTCTTCCTGACCATTCCCGACGAACTGGTCGAGGCCGCCAAGATCGATGGCGCCGGGCCGCTGCGTTTCTTCATCGACACGGTGATCCCGCTGTCGAAGACCAATATCGCCGCGCTCTTCGTGATTCTCTTCATCTATGGCTGGAATCAGTATCTCTGGCCGCTGCTCGTCACCAACACGCCGTCGATGACGACGATCATCATCGGCATGCGCGAGATGATCGGCAACGGCGACACCCAAACCGAGTGGCAGATCGTCATGGCGACCGCGCTGCTCGCGATCCTGCCGCCGATCGCGGTGGTGCTCTTGATGCAGCGCTGGTTCGTCAAAGGCCTGGTCGATACCGAGAAATGAGCGAGTCCGTCCTCCGCCCCGCCGCGGTCAACGACGCGGCCGAGATCCACGAGTTGCTGCTGCGGCTTGCCACCGACATCCCGCTCGCGCTCGAGACCTTGGAGAAGGAAGAAGCGCTTTACGCCGCCATTCGCAAAATTCTCGCCTTTGCGCAGTCATGGGTCGCGTTCGACGGTAAAGTGATCGCGGGCGTCGTGCTCGTCGACGCCGCCGAGGTCGGACGCCATTGGGGCGAGAACGAGCTTTTGAACTTGCGCTACGCCGCCGGCGAAGAGGTCAACGCGCTGCTCGCCAAGGTGCTGGAGCGCAACGTGCCGATCACTGCCAGCGTTCGCGACGCCAACACTAGTGGCCTCGCCGCGCTGCTCGAAAATTTTGGCTTTCGCGAGACCGATACCCGCGTCGGCGAACACCGCTTCCGCCGCGAGCCATGAGGGGATAGATGGCCACGCTGACCCTCACCGACATCAAGAAATCCTATGGCGACCGCGAGGTCGTGCACGGCGTCAGCTGCGATGTCGCCGATGGCGAGCTGGTGGTTGTAGTTGGTCCCTCGGGCTGCGGGAAATCGACCCTGCTGCGCATGGTCGCCGGGCTGGAGACAGTGACCTCGGGTGCGGTGGCGATCGACGGCCGCGTCGTCAACAACATCGAGCCCAAGGATCGCGACATCGCGATGGTATTCCAGAATTACGCGCTCTACCCGCATATGAGCTGCTTCGACAACATGGCCTATGGCTTGCGCATGCGCGGTATGGGCCGTGAGGCGATCAAGATGCGCGTCGACAAGGCGGCCTCGATCCTCCAGCTCGACGGCCTCCTCGAGCGCAAGCCGCGCCAGTTATCCGGTGGCCAGCGGCAGCGCGTTGCGATGGGGCGTGCGATCGTCCGCGACCCGAAAGTCTTTTTGTTCGACGAGCCGCTCTCCAACCTCGACGCCAAGCTGCGCGTACAGATGCGGGTCGAGATCAAGCGCCTGCAGCAGGAATTGGGCACCACCTCGCTTTATGTGACGCATGACCAGGTGGAGGCGATGACCCTGGCCGATCGGCTTATTGTGATGAATGCCGGAAATGCCGACCAGATCGGCCCGCCGCTCGAGCTGTACGAGCGCCCGGCGACCGCCTTTGTCGCCGGTTTCATCGGCTCGCCGGCGATGAATTTGATCGAGGGACGGCTCGACGCGTCGGGGGTGGTCGTTGGCAATTGCGTGCTGCCGTGCGAGCGCCCGGTGGGTGAGGCGGGGCGTGGGGTGACGGTCGGTCTGCGCCCCGAGCATCTGGAGCTCGCGGGTGAGGGGTCGTTGCCGCTGACCGTCGAGCTGCTGGAGCGCCTCGGCGCCGACACGATCGTTCATGGCAAGCTAGGCGGCGGCGGGAGTGTCGTCACCGCGCGCGCCGCCGGGACGATCAACCCGTCATTGGGTGAGGTGCTGCGGTTTGCGGTGCGTCCCGAGCATGTGCATCTGTTCGACCTTGTGTCAGGCGCGCGGATCTAGTCCGCCCGGTCGATCAGATGGACGAACGATCCGAAAACGTTGCCGCGCCGCAACCCGGCACGGCCAAGATTGGCTCCTGACGTATCGCCAACTGCGAACAGTGGTTCGCCTTTTTCTTCGACAATTGTCGCATAGTGAAATTCGTGCCCACGAAAGCCGTCGCCCGCATCGCCAAGTGGCCCTGATCCCAGCAGCCGGACCGCGCGATAGCCCAGGTGTCGGCAACGTTCGGCGAAGCTGGTCTTAAGTGGCAACAACCCGGCCATGCGATGTGTCGTGCCATTCGCGTCGATCAGCATCTCGCCCAGCACCATGTAGCCCCCGCACTCGCCGTAGATCGTCTGGCTGCCGTCCCGCAGTCCGGCCAGAAAGCGCGATGCGGCGGCAAGCCGCCCGGCATGCAGCTCGGGATAGCCGCCCGGCAAATAAATCGCATCGGCTTGCAACGAGGGCGGCTCGTCGGCAAGTGGCGAAAAGAACGAGAGCGCGGCGCCCTGGCGTCGCCAGCCGGCGAGGGTCGCCTCATAGGTGAAGAGAAACGCGGCGTCGCGCGCCACTGCGATGTGCCGGCCGAGCGGCGGCAGCCCCGATGGGCCCTGCGCCGTCATGAGGCGCGCTGGCGTGGCGAGGGCGGCAAGCCGGTCGATATCGCAAGCCTCCTCGATACGCGCCGCGGCGCGACCGAGCAACGTGTCGATATCGGCAATCTCGTCGGCTGGCACCAGCCCGAGATGGCGCGACGCCAGCACGAGGCTTTCCGTGCCCGGCATTGCGCCCAGCATCGGCAGCTCCGGCAAATACTGCGCGATTGCGTCGCCCAGCAGCGCGCGATGGCGCGGGCTGGCGACGCGGTTGAGGATGACGCCGGCAATCGGCACCCGCGGATCGTGCCGCGCGAACCCCTCGATCAGCGCGGCGACCGAGCCGCCCTGTCCGCCGGCGTCGACCACCAGTACCACTGGCCATCCTGTGAGCCGCGCCAACTCGGCGGTCGAGCCGCTTGCGGCGCCCGGCCCGGCGCCGTCGAACAGGCCCATGACGCCTTCGCACAAGACAAGCTCGGCCGAGCTTTCAAGATCGCTGAGGATCGCGGCCAACGTTGCCGGCCGCATCGCCCAAGGGTCGAGATTGACGCATGGCCGGCCGCTCGCCCGCGTATGAAAGGTCGGGTCGATGTAGTCCGGGCCGCATTTCGCGGCTGCCGCGCGGCTGCCGCGGTTTCGCAAAAGACGCAGCAACCCGGCGACGATCAGCGTTTTGCCGCTGCCCGATTTTGGCGCGGCGAAGATGATGCCGCCCGTCATTCTCCGCGATACCAGTCGAGCGTCTCGTGCAGCCGCACCACCTCGCCGATCGCGATGATCGCCGGGCTCTCGACCGACGCGGCTGCGCTGGCCGCCGTCGCAAGCGTCGTCGTCACCACGCGCTGCGCCGCGGTCGTCGCCTTGCTAATGATCGCGACCGGCTCGTCGGGCGCTCGTCCGGCTGCGATCAGCCGCTCGGCGATGTCGCCGAGATGGTTCAGCGCCATGTAGAGCACGATGACCGGCGAACCTTTGGCGATCGCCGCCCAGTCGGGCGCGCTGTGCTCGTCACCCGGCACCGCGCCGTCGCTGTTGTGGCCTGTGATCAGGGTGACGGCGGAGTTGATGCCGCGATGGGTCAGCGGAATGCCGGCATAGGCGAGGCCGCCAATCGCCGCGGTAATCCCTGGCACGATGCGGAACGGGATACCGGCTTCGGCGAGCGCGAGCGCTTCCTCGCCGCCGCGACCGAACACGCACGGATCGCCGCCTTTGAGGCGCAGCACCCGCTTGCCCTTGCGGGCGAGCGCGATCAGCCGGGCCGAGATGTCGGGCTGCCGTGGTGACGGCCGGCCGCCGCGCTTGCCGGCGTCCTCGATTACTGAGTCCGAACGCGCCAGTGACATGATGCGTGGGTCGACCAGCGCGTCGCAGACGATCGCGTCGGCGGTTTCGAGCGCGTGCAGCGCCAGCACCGACAAGAGGCCGGGGTCGCCTGGGCCGGCGCCGACCAGCCAGACATGACCGGGCGCGAGGTCGGGAAGGGCGAGGCGCGATAAATCGCTCATGTAGCGAAGGTAGTCAGCAGCGCGGGTTTTGCTAAGATCATTCTATGGCACGGCAGGAACCCCGTCCGCTGCGTCGAGGTTGGACGACTGGCGCTTGTGCCGCGGCCGCTGCGCGGGCCGCGTACGCCGCGCTGTTGACCGGCGAATTTCCCGATCCCGTCACGATCCGTCTGCCGCGCGGCCACAAGCCGAGCTTCCCGTTGGCGCTTGCCGAGATGACCGGCGGCTTCGCCCGCGCCGGCATCGTCAAGGATGCCGGCGATGATCCGGATGTCACCCACGGCGCGACCGTCGTTGCCGAGGTCGCCTGGGCCGATGCCGGCGCCGGCATAGGCTTCGCGGCCGGCGAGGGAGTCGGCACGGTGACGCGACCGGGGCTGCAGCTCGCGGTCGGCGAGCCAGCGATCAATCCGGCGCCCCGTGCGATGATCCGCGAAGCTCTCAGCGAGCTCGCCGAGGCCAACGGTGCGCCGCCCCCCGATGTCATCGTCACCATCGCCATCCCCGGCGGCGACCGGTTGGCCGAAAAGACCATGAACGCGCGGCTCGGCATCATGGGCGGGCTGTCGATCCTTGGCACCACGGGGATCGTCGTGCCGTATTCTTGCGCGTCTTGGGTGCATTCAATCCATCGCGGCATCGATGTCGCGCGCGCCGCCGGCCTCGATCACATCGCCGCCGCCACCGGCTCGACCTCCGAGCGCGCGGTGCAGCATCTCTACGCGCTGCCCGATCATGCGTTGATCGATATGGGGGATTTTGCCGGCGGCATGCTCAAATATCTGCGCGGGCACCCGGTGCCGCGTCTGACCCTCGCTGGGGGTTTCGCCAAACTCGCGAAATTCGCCAGCGGCCATCTCGATCTGCATTCGTCGAAGAGCGCGGTCGATCCGGCGATGCTATCGCGGATGCTGTCAGCGGTCGGAGCCGACGAACAAACGGTCGCCGCCGCGAGAGGCTGTGACAGCGCCGGCGCCGTGCTCGACGTCGCCGGGGAGTGGGCGCCGCCTCTGGCTGACAGCGTCGCGCGGCGGGCGCGCGAGGTGGCGCTCGCGACGCTGTCGGGCGCGACTGCGGTCGAGGTTGCGATCGTCGATCGGCGCGGCGAGTTTCTCGCGCGGGTGGGAACATGAGCACGCGGCTTCTGATCCTTGGCGGTACTGGCGAAGCGGCTGCGCTGGCGCGTGGCGTGCTGGCGCGCTTCGGCGACGCGATCTACATGACGACGGCACTTGCCGGGCGGACGCGTCACCCAGGGACGATCCCGGGAATGGTGCGGATCGGCGGTTTCGGCGGCGCGGCCGGCCTCGCCGACTATCTCGCCGCCCAGCGCATCGAGCGGCTGATTGATGCCACTCACCCCTTTGCGGCGGACATATCGAGTGCGGCGCGGCTCGCTTGCGACCAGATGCGGGTGCCGCGCCTGTTGCTGCTGCGTCCCGCATGGCGGCGTCACCCGCTCGACCGCTGGATCGAGGTCGACAGCATCGAGGCGGCGGCGCAAATCGTCGGCCGGGTCGGCCGGCGGGCATTGCTGACGGTCGGCGCCAGCGAGATTGGGGCTTTCACGACTGCGACCAGCGTGCGCTTCGTGGTGCGCATGATCGATCCGCCGCGCGAGCGGCTGCCGCTGCGCTTTCATGAGGTGGTGCTGGGACGCGGGCCGTTTGCGCTGAGCGAGGAGCGGCATTTGCTGCAACGGCACGCGATCGATGTCCTGGTATGCAAGGCGAGCGGCGGCGCGGCGACCGAGGCAAAGCTGATCGCGGCGCGCGAATTGAGCCTGCCGGTGGTCATGGTGCGGCGACCGCTGGTCGAGCGCGGCCTGTCGGTCGATACGGTTGGCGCCGCGCTCAACTGGCTTGCCGGGCTCAATGAGCGGCCGGAGGCGCGGAGGATGTCATGAGGGGGCGTTTTTGGGGGATGATGACGGCTGCCATCGTCATCGCGTTGGCGCCGAGCGCCGAGGCTCAGCTCGATCTGAACCCGCTTTCGGGCTACTACAAGAACATCCCGCGCGCCGCGAAGGCGAACGATGTGGGTAAGGTCCGCCAGCTGCTGAGCGACGGGGCGAGCCCGAACCAGACCGACGAGGATAACGCGACGACCGGCATGCATATTACCGCCGCGAGCGGCAATCTGCAGATCATGGCGATCCTCTATAAGGCCGGCGCCGACATCAACATACGCAACAATGTCGGCGATTCGCCGCTCGACCTCGCCGCTCAGCACGATCAGCTCGAAGCCGTCAAGCTCCTGCTCGAGATGAAGGCGCGGGTCAACGATCAGGACAAGAACGGCATGACCGCGCTGATGTTCGCCGCCAAGATTGGCGACGTTGAGATGGTGCGCTATCTGCTTGACGGGGGCGCCAACGCGAGCACGTCCGATTTCACTGGGCGTGACGCCATCGGCTGGGCGCAGGATTCGCGCCGCCCGCTCGTCGTGGAGATGTTGAAGAAGGCCCAGACCAAACATTAGACCTTCCAAGCACTAGCGGCCGGCTTATGTCCGGCGCGGCCTCATCACATGATGATGGTCGGCGGCGTAGAGCCGGCTGTCGCTGCCGTTGCCGGTGAGCGCCCGGCCGACAAGGATCAGCGCGGTGCGGGTGATGCCTGCCGCCTTTACCGCGTCGCGGATCGTGTCGAGCGTGCCGCGGATCAACAGCTCGTCGGGCCAGCTTACCCGATAGGCGACGACCACCGGGCAATCGGCGCCGTAATGCGGTGTCAGCGTGCGCACGACTCGCGCCAGATTGGTGACCGACAGATGGATCGCCAGGGTCGCGCCCGTGGCCCCGAGGCGCTCCAAATCTTCGCCGGGCGGCATGGCGGACGAGCGGGTCGCGGTGCGCGTCAGGATCACCGTCTGCGCCACATCTGGCAGGGTCAGTTCGATGCGCAACGCCGCGGCGGTCGCGGCAAAGGCAGGCACACCGGGCGTCACGTCGTAGGGAATGCCAAGCGCATCGAGGTGACGCATCTGCTCCGCGATTGCGCCATAGAGCGACGGGTCGCCGGAATGCACCCGCGCGACGTCGAGCCCGTTGGTGTGCGCCTCGCTCATCTCCGACACGATCTGGTCGAGGGTGAGCGGCGCGGTGTCGACGATCCGCGCGCCGGGCGGCGCCGCGGCGACGATCGCCGCCGGCACCAGCGAGCCGGCGTAAAGACAGACCGGGCATGTCTCGATTAGCCGCAGGCCGCGCACGGTGATGAGGTCCGCGGCGCCCGGCCCGGCGCCGATGAAGTGGACGGTCACGTCGCGGAATAGCCGCGCGGCGTATAGAGGCGCGGCATGCCGCTGGCCAGCCTGCGGGTCGTGCTGCTGCCGATGATGATGATGGTCAGCATATCGATGTCCGCCTCGGCAAGCGCGCCGAGCGTCGTAACCCGGCACGTCTCGCCATCGCGTCCGAGATTGCGGGCGATCAGCACCGGCGTCGTCGCCGGGCGATGCGCGGCGAGGATCGCCGCGGCCTCATTTAGACCATCCCGGCGCCGCGCCGAGCGTGGGTTGTAGAGCGCGACGACAAAGTCGCCGGCCGCCGCCGCTTCCAGCCGCTGGCGGATCACCGGCCACGGCGTCATCAGGTCGGACAGCGAGATCGCGCAGAAATCATGGCCGAGCGGCGCGCCGGCGCGGGCGGCGGCGGCCTGCATCGCGCTGACCCCGGGCGACACGAGCACATCGATCGCGGCCCAGTCGCGACGGTCGTTGCCGTCGAGCAGCTCGAAGACCAGCGCGGAGAGCCCGTAAATCCCGGCGTCGCCCGACGAGACAAGGGCGACGTCCTTGCCCTCCGCGGCGAGGTCGAGCGCGAGCCGGGCGCGCTCCGTCTCGGCGCCGATCGCGCTCGCGTGCAATGTCTTGCCCGACGCCGCCCCGCCCAGCAGGTCGAGATAGAGGCTATAGCCGACAATGTCGCTGGCGCCGGCGAGCAGTGCGCTGGCCTCGGGCGTGCGCCACGCCGCCGCGCCCGGCCCGATGCCGACGATCGCGAGCCGGCCGCGTGGCCGGCCCAGCGCGCCGGCGTCGATCGGCGATGCGGCGCGGGCAATCGCGCAGGTCGCGCCGCGTGACTTGCGCTTCGCGACGACGAGGCCGCCGCCGGCCCCCGCCGCGGCGAGCGCGGCTCCTTCCGCGACGCCCCAGCAGCCGGTGGCGCGAAACGCCGCCTCGGAACGCTCGGTCAGACGCGGCGTCTCGTCGAGCAGCCGACTCGCAGAGAAGAAACGCGCCGGCGCGTGATATCGCTCGGCCAGCGCGTGGACGCCCGGCTCGTCGAGCTTCAGCTCGACCGACACCACCGCGGCCACCGCTTCCGACGCAAGCCCCGCGGCCGCCAGGCTCTCCTCGGCGAGCGCGAGGATTTCGTCCGCCGGGCATCGGCGCTCGCAGCCAACGCCGATCGCCAGCACCGGCGGGTGAAACGCCAGCGCGACCTCGTCTGGAGTGACGCGGCGATCGGTCACGCGTACGGCAAGCTCGGCACCGTCGGCCCAGGCGATGTCGCCAGCGCGCAACCATTCGGCGCAGCCGAGCTCATCGCGCAGCGCCACCGGCTTCCCGGCGATGAGCGCCGCGGCGATCGGCTTCACGCGTTCGGGATTGGCGATCTGCCAGCCGGGCGGCGGCTCGTCAAGCGCAAGCCCGAGGCGGAGATCGCCTGCGGTGGTGATCGCCGCGACGCCACCGAACGCCTCGGCGAGGACGCGCGCGATTGCGTTGGCGCCGCGATGTCCGCCGATCAGCGGCACCACGACTGAACCATCCTCGGCCAACGCGACGATCGGCGGCTCGGCGCGCTTGTCGTCGATCAGTGGCGCGAGCGCCCGGATCAGGATGCCGCTGGCGCACAGCCCGATGATCGGCCGGCCGGCGGCGAATAATTGGCGCAGATGCGGCAGGGCCCGCTCATAGGCCTCATCCCAATCCCCGTCCGCCGCGCGCGGGCCATGCAGCGTCGCGCCTGGCAATAAATCGCGTACCCGGCGGCCGAGCGTCGCGCCGCTTGGTCCGAGCACCACGATTGCGGCGTCTGACGGGAGCGGTCGCTTATCCGGCATGCAGGCTGATCCGCGTCGTCATCTCGTGCGTCGCGCCGGGCGGCAGATTGATGTCGTCATCGGCGACATTGCCGGTCTCGACGCAAATAAAGCCGCGCTGATTATCAGCGCCGAGATCAGCCATCGCCGCGGCCTTCTCGGGCCATGGGTTCCAGACAATCGCCGAGGCGGCGCCGGCTTTGTCGATGATGATGCGTCGGTCCCAGGCGGCATCGTGGATCGTCAAGCGGTCGGGCACATCGAGATAGACGCTGTCGGTTTCCTTCGCGAGCGTCAGCGGCGCGCCGGTGCCGCGCACGCGAGCCATGTTCGCGGTCTTGTCGATCGAGGTGCTCGCCTCGAGCCCGGATACGATCACATGCTCGACATCGGACACCGCGAAATAGCTGTGCAGCGCCTGCTCGAACGTCGCCGGTTTCGCCGATGTGTTGCGCGCCGCGAGCCGCAATCCCAGCTCGTGACCGAACGAGACGCGATAGGTCAGCGCAAAGCCTTCCACCGCGAACGACAATCCCAGCGTCACGCCGTCGGCGGTGCGTTCGGCACTGACGAGCTGCCATCCCGCGGTGCGCACGAGGCCGTGCTGTGGCGCGGCCGGGTCGCTCGGATGCGGCCCGAACCATGGGAAGATGACCGGGACGCCGCCGCGGATCGCCTTTCCCGGCGCGAGATTGACGCGGCTGCTGAGAAAGATGACCGGCCGCGCGTTCGCCGGCTGCCAGGCCGTCACCTGCGCGCCCTGCAGGAACAACTCGCCGGTCATGCCATCACATGACACGACCGCCTTGACCAACCCGTTTTCGGTGTCTGCGAAGTCGAGCGCCCCGGCGATGCGGAACTGGCTGGCGAGTGTGGCGGCATTCATGGTCCTGGCTCCATCAGTTGTGCCAATCATTCACGGCTGCGGCGCACCAGCGCCATCGCGAAATATGGAACGCTTTCCGTGTCAATTTTCGCAAAGGGTGCGACCCGCTCGCGAGATTGGCTGGCCCGCTCGACGTAGACCGCGTCGGAAAGCAGCCCGAGCCTGTCGAGCACGCGTCGAACCTTGGCGGCGTGCCGGCCCAGTTTGATGATCGCCGCGTTGTCGCAATCGGCGAGGCGGAGGGCGAGCTCTGCCTCCGGCAGCGTCGCGGGGATCACGGTTACTGTCTCGTCGCGCTGCACCAGCGGCGTTGCCGCTGCCGCGGCGCAGGCGACCAGTGACGACACGCCTGGCACCACGCTCACTCGGTAGCGCGGCGCGAGCCGGGTAAAGATCGGCGCGAAGCTGCCATAGAAGAACGGGTCGCCCTGGCACAGAAAAACGACGTCGTGCGTGCGGTCGAGTTCGGCGACGATCGTCGCCGCCGCAGCGTCATAGATCGCGGCGGGCGGCGGGCCGGGCCGCATCGGAAAGCGGATCGCGATCTCGCGCTGCGCCGGCGTAATCCATTCGGCGACGATCGACCGGGCGAAGCTATCGCCGCCTTCGGGCGCGGGGTAGGCAATGACCGGCGCGGCGCGCAGCAGACGTAGCGCCTTGAGCGTCACCAGCTCTGGGTCGCCCGGGCCGAGCCCGAGGCCGAAAAGCCGCCCGGCCGTCACTTCGGCGCGATCGTGTAGAGGGTGAGCGTCATGTCCTGTCCGTTCGAATAATCCCAGCCATGTACGTCGCCGAGCAGTCGCGCGGCGAGGCCTCGCGCCGCCAGATTTTGTTGGAAGGCGGCATCCATGCGGTCGGCGACCAAGGCCTCGTCGCCGGCATTGACCGCGGCGTCGGCGACCCCCGATTTGAACCCGTCATTGAGCAGAAAAACGAGGCTCGGCTCATTATAGCCGACCACCGCAAGGCCCGCGCCGCACGCTCGCGGGTGCGCGGCGACCAATGCCGCCGCGCTCCGGCTCAGCCACCAGTAATCGAGACGGGGCAGCACAAGGCTCGTGGCAGGCATCACAAAAGCGACGCTCATCGCGGCAAGCAGTGCCGTGGTGATGCCCTGCGCCGGCCGGCGGAACAGCAGCACCGCCGCCAGCGCGACGACCGCTGTCGCCGCGGCGACAGCGATAGGCGACAGGCTTGCGCCCAAATCACCCAAGACCACGGCGAGCGACACCGTCACCAGCACCCACACGACCGTGCAGATCGCGCCGTACCAGCGTCGGGCGTCGCCGCGGCTCATGACTCCGGCGGCGAGCAGCGCCAGCGCCGGGTAAAGCGGCAGCGCGTAATGCGGCAGCTTGGTCGGCACCAGCTCCAGCACGATCCAGGCCGGCGCCAGCCACGCTATCAGGAACCGCTCCGCCGGCTCCCTGCGGCGCACCCAGCCGCCGATCACTGCCGGCGCAAGGAAGAGCGATCCCGGCCAGAACGTCACAAACGCCAGCCCGAGGTAGTAGAGCGGCGGCGCACCGTGCGCCTCCTGGCCGCCGGTGATCTTCGCCAGAAAATCGTGCCCGACCGACTGGTCGAGAAACTGGCCTTGGGTCGCATGCTCGATCGCGTAGAGCCACGGCGCGACGGCGACCACGGTGGCGATAATCCCGATTACCGGCCGCAATCCACGCAGCCATCTCATATCGCGATCGGCGATCGACAGGGTCGCGGCGGTGATGAGCGCGATCCCCGGACCGATCGGGCCCTTGAGATAGATCGCGGCGATCTCGGCGAGCCAGAACGCCGCGGCGGTGCTCCATCCGACCGCCGCGCCGCCGCGCGCCCGAACATAAGCAAGGCCGAGCGCGCCCTGGCCGGCGGCGATCGTCGCGAGCAACGCCGCATCGGTCTTGGCGAGATGCGCCTCCGCGACCGTGCCGAGCGAAATTGCCAGCAGTGCGGCGCCGATCAGCGCGCGGCGCGGTTCGCCCAAAAGCGCCCGGCCAAAGCCGAACGTCAACAGAACCGCCAGGCTCGCGCCGGCCAGCGACGGCACGCGATACGGCCAGATCGCGGTCGATTGCGGCGTGCTCAGCACGTCGACCGCGGCGGCCTGCAGCCAATAGATCCCGGCTGGTTTGTTGTTGCGGGCTTCGTCGCGGAAGCGGATGTCGAGAAAATCGTGCGTGTCCAGCATCTGCCGCGTCGCCTGCGCAAACCGCGCCTCGTCGCGATCGGTGACCGGGATCGCCGCGATGCCGGGCAGATAGAGGCAGAGGCACAACAGCCCGAGCAGCAAATAGGGCCGCCAGCCGGCGAACCAGGATTCGCCCATCTCAGCCCGGCTTGACGATGGCGAGCTGCGTCGCCGGCGCCAGCGCCCGCCAGCCGAGATGCGCGCCCAGCTTCTCGGCGCGGCTGATAGCGATCCGAATCAGCGTGCCGCCATGCTTCGCCTGCCATGCGTAAAGCGCGCGCTCGCCGTCGATGCTGATGACATTGGCGACTAGCCGGCCACCGGGCTTCAACGCCCGCCATACCGCCGGCAGCAGCGCCGGATCGGCTATGCCGCCGCCGACAAAGACCGCGTCGGGCGGAGCCAGCCCGGCGAACGCCGCCGGTGCCTCGCCGTGCACGATCTCGAGGCCTGGCACGCCGAGCAGCGCGGCGTTGCGCGCGATCATCGCCGCTCGCGCCGTATCGCGCTCGATGGCGATCGCCGAAAGCTGCGCGTCGGCGCGCAGCCATTCGATCGCGATCGAGCCGCAACCTGCGCCGACATCCCACAGCAGTTCGCCGGGCAGCGGCGCCAAGGCCGCCAGGGTCGCGGCGCGGATTTCGCGCTTGGTCAGCTGACCGTCATGCTCGAACGCCTCGTCGGGCAGCCCGGCCAGCCGCGATAACCCACGCACACTTGGCGCGGCGCGACATTCGAGCGCGATGGTGTTGAGATCAGCGACCCGCTTGCCGCTCCACGCCGCCGCCTCGGCTCTGTGCTCGGCCTCGCCGGCGCCGCCAAGATGCTCGAGCGCGGTCATCCGGCTCGGCCCCCAGCCCGCATCCGACAGCAACATGGCGACCGCCGCTGGGGTCGCGCCATCCTCCGACAGGATCAGCAGCCGGCGGTCCTCGGCCAGGTGGACGCGCAGCGCGTCGAGCGGCCTGCCGTGCAGGCTCAGGGTCAGGCAATCGGCAAGCGGCCAGCCGAGCCTCGCGGCGGCAAGGCTGAAGGCGCCGGGATGCGGCAGCACCAGCGTCTCTTCGCGCGCGAAATGGCGGCTGAGCATCGCGCCGGCGCCAAACCACATCGGATCGCCGCTCGCCAGCACCACGACCCGGCGGCCACGATGCGCGCTTATCGTATCAATCGAGTCGGCAAACGGGCTGCGCCAGAGGAGGCGCTCGGCTTGTGTTTGTGGAACCATTGCGAGGTGCCGCGCACCGCCCACCATGAACTCCGCT
>DATMLO010000240.1:0-2938 GCA_035570495.1 Allostellaceae bacterium
GAGCGCGACTGGACGGCAATCGGCGGCTACCGCTCCGACATCGTGCCATTGTCGCGCTTCCGCCAGGGTGCGGCGATCGCGCTCGACGAAGGCATCCTCTTTACGACTTACGCGACGCTGCGCACCCAGGCGCGCGGTGACAAGCCCAGCCGGGTGCAGCAAATCATCGACTGGCTCGGCCGCGACCCCGGATCGGGTCCGGGGCAGTCTCCCGGCTCGGAGGCCGGGGCAGGTTTTGACGGCGTCGTCGTGTTCGACGAGGCCCACGCGATGGCGAATGCCGCCGGCGACAAAGGCGAACGCGGCGAAAAGAAACCCTCGCAGCAGGGCCAGGCCGGCTTGCGCCTGCAGCACGCGCTGCATGATGCCCGCATCCTCTACGTCTCGGCGACTGGCGCCACCACGGTGCAGAACCTCGCCTATGCGGCGCGGCTCGGCCTCTGGGGCACCGGTGATTTTCCGTTCGCGACGCGCGCCGAATTCGTGTCGGCAATGGAAGGCGGCGGCATTGCCGCGATGGAGGTGCTGGCCCGCGATCTGAAGGCGCTCGGCCTCTACGCCGCGCGCTCCTTGTCGTTCGAGGGCATCGAATACGAGATCGTCGAACACAAGCTGACGCCCGAGCAGATCCGCATCTACGACGCCTATGCTGACGCCTTTCAGATCATCCATCGGAACCTGAATGAGGCGCTGAAGGCTGCCAACATCACCGGCGCCGACGGCGGCACCTACAACAGGAACGCCAAGGCGGCGGCGCGCTCGGCCTTTGAATCGAACAAGCAGCGCTTCTTCAATCACCTGCTGACGGCGATGAAATGCCCGACCCTGATCGCCGCGATCGCACGCGATCTCGATGACGGCCATGCCTGCATCTTGCAGATCGTCTCGACCAATGAGGCCCTGCTCGACCGCCGCCTGGCCGAAATCCCGACTTCGGAATGGGCTGATCTGTCGATCGACATCACCCCGCGGGAATACGTGCTCGACTATCTGAGCCACTCGTTCCCGACACAGCTGTTCGAGCTCTACAGCGACGACGAGGGCAACGTTCTCTCGCGGCCGGCTTACGACGCCGACGGCAATCCGATGATTTCGCGCGAGGCCGTCGAGCGGCGCGACCGGATGATCGAGCATCTGGCGTCCTTGCCGCCGGTGCAGGGCGCGCTCGACCAGGTCCTGCACCGCTTCGGCACTGATCTCGCTGCCGAGGTCACCGGCCGCTCTCGGCGCATCGTGCGCCGTACCGGCGAAGGCGGTGACCGGCTCTGCGTCGAGAGTCGCCCCGCCTCGGCGAATTTCGCCGAGACCGCCGCTTTCATGGATGACGACAAGCGCATCCTGGTGTTCTCCGATGCCGGCGGCACCGGCCGCAGCTATCACGCCGATCTCGGCTGTAAGAACCAGCGCCGGCGCATCCATTACCTGTTGGAGCCGGGCTGGAAGGCCGACGCCGCGATCCAGGGCCTCGGCCGCTCGAACCGCACCAACCAAAAGCAGCCGCCCGTCTTTCGCCCCGTTGCGACCGACGTCAAAGGCGAGAAGCGCTTTCTGTCGACGATCTCGCGGCGTCTTGACACCCTCGGCGCCATCACCCGCGGCCAGCGCCAGACCGGCGGCCAGGGCTTGTTCCGCGCCGACGACAATCTCGAAAGCCCCTACGCCAAAGCCGCACTGCGTCAGTTCTATCAGCTGCTTTACGCCGGGAAGATTGACGGCTGCTCGCTCGGCGATTTCCAGGACGCGGCCGGCCTCGATCTCGTCGACCAGGACGGCTCGCTCAAGGAAGAGCTGCCGCCGATCACGCAATTCCTGAATCGCATCCTGGCGCTCAGGATCGCGATGCAGAACCTGCTCTTCGCCGCCTTCGAGCAACTGCTCGACGCGCACATCGAAGCGGCGGTTACGAGCGGCACCTACGACATCGGCGTCGAGACCCTAATCGCCGAGAGCTTCCACGTCGCCGAGCGCCGCACGGTTTACACCCATGCCGCGACCGGCGCTGAGACCCGCTGCTACCGGGTGCTGCGCAAGGACCGCAACCGTCCGATGCCTTTGGTCGAGGCGCTCGGTCTGGCCAGAGGCGCCGGCGCACGGTTGCTGATCAACGAGCAATCGCATCGCGCCGCGGTCCAGATGCACGCCGCCAGCCTGATGCATGACGACGGCACCGTCGAAATCCGCACCCGGCTGATCCGCCCGATGACGCGCGAGACGATCAGCAGCGCGCGGTTCAATCACTCGCACTGGCGCAAGGCGACGCAGGAAGAATTCTTCGCGCTGTGGGAGGCGGAATGCGCGCGCGTCCCGGAATTCTCGGAGAGCGCCTTTCACATCATCACCGGCCTCCTGCTGCCGATCTGGGACCGACTGCCCGCCGATAGCATGCGGGTCTACCGCTTCGAGACTGACGATGGGGAACGTGTCATCGGCCGCCTGGTGACGCCCGAGGTGCTCGATCGCTTCTATCAGGGCCTCGGCGTCAACGGGGCCCCTACCCTTTCCGATCAGGAAGCCTGGAATGCCGTGATCGGGCGCGGCGCGGTGCCGGTCATTGCCGGGCTTTCGGCCAACCACCTCGCCGCCCTCGACCTGCCCCCGGCTCTGCGCCGCCTCTATGTCGCGCGCGACAAAGACGCGGCCGGTCTCCGGGCGGCGCAGCGGTTGCACGAACGCGGCATCGCCGCCCGCATCGAAATCCGCGAACTGGTGCCGGTCCATGGCGACTTCAACCTCGATTTGTGCCGTCTCGGCCCCGACGGCATGCGGGCCCATCTCGCGGATCAGCTCGTCCCCTCCGACCGGGAGCACTTTCTGCCCGATACCGCCGCTCCGATCCGCGGCGGTGAGCCAGGGTCATCCCGGTTTAGCGGCGCCGCGCCGGAAGGAAGAAGGGCTTTTCGTATGCGGCGACGGTGTGCCTCAGCCGGAAAAGAGCCGC
>DATMLO010000241.1:0-42622 GCA_035570495.1 Allostellaceae bacterium
GTTCAAGATAATAGCTTTCGCTCAATAGCGGCTGGTTGCTCGGATTGGCGCTACCGGCGATACCCACCGGCCGGCGACGCCAGCGCTCGTCGACGAGCAGCGTGCCGCCGGCCGAATTCTCGCCCTCGATGTCGATGTTGGCGATCCGGTTGCGCAGTTCGCTCGGCATCGGCAGCTTGACGAGGGCGGTGGTGGCGTCGGCACCGATCGTCGCGCTTTGCCGCGCGAGCAGCGCGCCGTCCTCGGCGCTGGCGCGCACCGTAACCGTGCGCGGCACGGGGGCCGGCAGGGTCTTCACCGCGACGGTCAGCTCCTTGCCGGCGCTGTCGCCGCCCTCGCCGCCCGGCGCGACGAGGCGCGGCGCGTCGGCGCGGTAGGCCGTCAGGTAGCGAAAGCCGCCTCGCTGCGCGAGTGCGGCGGTGAAATCAGCCGTGGCGCCATCATCGACATCGTCGCTGATCCACACCGCGCCGGTGCCTCTGGACAACGGCAGCGCATCGAGCCGCGCCAGCGCCGCCTTGCGGTCGACCGGCCAGGGCTTTGGCGCCATCGACTCGATGGCGGCGCGCGCGTCGGCGGCGCGTACCGGCTGCAGCGGCGGCGCCGGCTGATCGGACGCAAGGGGCGCCGTCGCCAGCAGCACGACCTGGCGATCCTCGCGCTCGGCCTCGTTGAGCACATCGAGCGCCGCGCTCTGCCGCGCCGGCCAGTCATGCGCGGACGCCCAGCCGTCATCGATCACCAGGATCAGCGGCCCGCTGCCGACGAGCGGCGTCTGCGGATTGATCAGCGGGTGCGCCAGCCCGACGATGACCAGCGCGGCGAGGATCGTGCGCAGCACGATGAGCCAGAGCGGTGTCCGCGCCGGCGTCTCCTCGCGGCGGGCAAGCCCGAGCAGCAGGCGCAGCGCCGGAAACGGGATGCGCCGCGGCGCCGGCGGCGTCACACGAAGCAGCCACCAGATCACTGGCAGCCCAATCAGCGCCGCCAGCAGCCAGGGTGATGCGAAAGCCAGCGAGCCGAGGGTGAGCATCACAACAGACCGTCATTGCGAGCGGAGCGCAGCAATCTCCCGCCGTCTTGGCCTCCGTCGGAAGGAGATTGCGGCGTCGCGCTAAGCGCTCCTCGCAATGACGAGCGCGCCGTCATCGGCGCCGGTCCGGCGCCAGCGCCGCGTGCAGCGCGAGCAGCGCAAGGTAAGGCGGCCGATCGGTACGGTGCGTGCTGAACGACCAGCCGACCGCCTGCGTCATCGCCTGCAGCCCCGCACGATGTTCGCGAAACCGGCCGGCATAGGCGTCGCGGATGGTCTCAACACGGCCGACCAGCAGCTCGTCGCTGTCTTCGACACCCTCGAAACGCACCCGGCCGTCAAACGGCAGGTCTTCCTCGGCCGGGTCGACGATCTGCAGCAGATGCCCGGCGAGCCCGGCGGCGGCATAGCCGGCGATGACCTGGTTGATGGCGTCGAGCGGTGCCAGAAAATCGCCGATCAACACCAGCTGGGCGTGGCGCGGTAGATTCTCGATCGTGGGGAGCCCCTCGGGGACCCCGCCGCGCTCGAGAAGATCGACAACGCGGGTCAGCGCGAGGCGGCCGCTGATCGGCGTCAAGCCGCTGGCAAGCAGAGAGAGACGCTCGCCGCCGCGCACCAGGAGGCTCGCCAGCGCGACAAGGATCAGCTCGGCGCGTTCGCGCTTGGTTGGCCAGTCGCCGCCGGGAATGTAAGCAGCCGAGCTATAGTCCATCGATGGCGAGGCGTCACGCCACAGCCATACGCTCTGCGCCGCCTCCCATTCGGTCTCGCGCACGTAAAGCCGTTGCGACTTGGCGCTCTCGCGCCAGTCGATGCGGGTCGCGGCGTCGCCCGGCTCGTATTGGCGGAATTGCCAGAAGGTCTCGCCCTGGCCGACCCGGCGGCGGCCATGCACCCCTTGCGCGACGGTCGCGGCGATGCGCTCGGCGGCAACGAGCAGCGGCGGCAGCGCGGCGGCGCTTTGCTCGGCCCGATGGCGCAGTGAGCCCAACATCGCCGAGTCCCTGGGCCGCGAGCCCAGCGGCCGGGTCGCCATCCGCCCGATGGCGCGCGCTGAGATCATCTCGCCTGGAACATCACGCTGGGGTCACCGGAGCGGCGCCATCATCTGCTCGATCACCTGCAGCACGCCAACGCCCTCGGCGCGCCCGGCGAAACTCACCGCCATCCGGTGACGCAGCACCGGCGGCGCCAGCGCCAGCACGTCGTCGACCGACGGCGAATAGCGCCCGTCAAGAAGCGCCCGCGCTCGACACGCGAGCATCAGCGCCTGGCTGGCGCGCGGCCCAGGCCCCCACGCGACAAAGCGGCGCGGCCCTTGCGCGTCAGCCTCGGGCCGGCCCGAGCGCACCAGCTTGAGGATCGCGTCGACGACGCTCTCGCCGACCGGGATTCGCCGCACCAGCCGTTGCGCGGCGAGCAGCTCGTCGCCGGTCATCGCCGGGCGCGGCGGCGTTTCGTCCGCCCCGGTCGTCGCGATCAGCACCCGCCGCTCTGATTCGAGGTCGGGATAATCGACATCGATCTGTAAGAGGAAACGGTCGAGCTGCGCCTCGGGCAGCGGGTAGGTGCCCTCCTGCTCGAGCGGGTTCTGCGTCGCCAGCACATGGAACGGCCGCGGCAGCGGATGATATTGCCCGGCGATCGACACGCGGCCTTCCTGCATCGCCTGCAAGAGGGCGGATTGCGTACGCGGGCTGGCGCGGTTGATCTCGTCGGCCATCAGAAGCTGGCAGAACACCGGGCCCGGGATAAAGCGGAACGAGCGGCGGCCGGTCTCGCTCTCCTCCAGCACCTCGGAGCCGAGAATATCGGCCGGCATCAGATCGGGCGTGCACTGGATGCGTTTGTCATCGACGCCGAGTATGGTGCCGAGCGTTTCGACGAGCCGGGTCTTGGCGAGACCGGGCACGCCGATCAACAGCGCGTGGCCGCCGGACAAGAGCGTGATCAAGGCTTGCTCGATCACTTCGCGCTGACCGAAAATATAGTCGCCGATCCGGTCACGGACGATGCCAAGCCGCTCGCCCAGCCTTTCGACTTCGGCGACGAGATCCCCTGGAGGGGAATTGATGGGTGACGTGGACACCAAGGTTTCTCAATCCCCAAAACGGGCCGGCAAAAAGCCTGGCCCCATAGATAATATCATTTCGAGCGCGTCGTCCCCGGCGAACCGCCGCAGCGGCGAAAACCCGTCCCCCTCCGATGGCCCGCCCGATCGTCCCAAACGCCAGGTCATCGATCACGGCGACCTCGATATGAAGATCGCCCGCGACGGCACCTGGTTTTATCGCGGCACGCCGATCACACGGCAAAGGCTCGTCAAGCTCTTTGCCTCGGTGCTGCGCCGCGAGGATGACGGCAGCTACTGGCTGGTCACCCCGGTCGAGCGCGGCCGCGTCGCCGTCGAGGATGCGCCATTCCTCGCCGTCGCAGTCAATTCGGAAGGTTCGGGCCCCAGCCGCCGCCTCAGTTTCCGGACCAATCTCGACGAGATTGTGGCGGCGGGGCCGGAGCATCCGCTGCGTATCGACACGAATGCAAACGGCGAACCGGAGCCCTATCTGCTGGTGCGGCCGGGGCTGGAAGCGCGGCTCAACCGGCCGGTATTCTACGAGCTCGTCGATCTTGCCGATGCCGAGCGCGGCGATCGCGGCGGCCCTTTCGGACTGTGGAGCGACGGCGTGTTTTTCGACCTCGGTGACCCGGAAGACGAATGACCCGCCGAACCATGACAACCCATCTGACTCGCGAAGATTTGATCGCCCGCCTCGCCCGGCAACCCATCGGCCGGCGCGGCTTTGGCGGCACCAGCGATCCGCTCGAGGCAGCGGAAATCCGAGCGGCGACGCGCGGCGACCATGACCTCAACCCCGGGGAAACGCCGCCCTCGGCGGCGCTGCGGCCGGCCGCCGTGCTGGTGCCGCTGATCGACCGGCCCGAGGGCATGACCGTGCTCCTCACCCAGCGCACCGCGCATCTCTCCGCTCATGCCGGGCAAATCTCGTTTCCCGGCGGCCGGGTCGAGGAACAGGACACCGATGCGGTCGCCACCGCCTTGCGCGAGACCGAGGAGGAAATCGGCCTCACACGCGATCGGGTCGGCGTGATCGGCCGGCTCGACACCTATGTCACCGGCACCGGGTTCGAGATCACCCCGATCGTCGGCATCGTCACGCCCGGCTACACGCTGGCCCTCGACGCGTTCGAGGTCGCCGAGGCCTTCGAAGTGCCGCTGTCCTACGTTCTCGACCCCCGCAACCACAACCGCCAGGAGCGCGAGTCGGCGGGGCGGACGCGAGTATTCTTTGTGCTGCCGTATCAGGGCCGCAACATCTGGGGCGCGACGGCTGGGATGCTGGTGAACCTCGCCGAGGTGCTCAACCCTGATCCGCTCAATCCCGAGGCGCCGGGGTAGCGGTCGGCGATGTCGCGCGAAATCCTGACCCTTGTTGTGCCGCTGCTGCTGCCGACCGTAGTCTATCTGTTGTGGTTGCGCACGGCGCGCTGGTCGGCGGTGGGCCATCCCGTGGCCTGGCACAAGCTGCCCTGGGTGTGGCTGGCGCTGAGCGGCGTCATGCTGACCGCCGCGGTGCTGGTGGTCGTTACGGTCGGGTTCGGCACGGCGATGCCGGGAATTTACGTGCCACCGCAGATCGAGAACGGCCAGATCGTGCCCGGCCATATCAAGCCGGGAAAGCAGCCGTGACCCGGCTCGAACCGTCATGGCTCGCCGAGGCCCCGGTGCAGCGCCTGCTGGCGGCGCTTGGCGCCGCCGGGATCGAGGCGCGGTTTGTCGGCGGCTGCGTGCGCGACGCGCTGCTCGGGATCGAGACCGGCGATATCGACGTGGCGACGCCGGCACGGCCGGAAGCGGTCATGGCGGCGCTTGAGGCCGCGGAGATCAAGGCGCTGCCGACCGGACTCGCCCACGGCACGGTGACAGCCGTGCTTCCTCCGCGCATCTTCGAGATCACCACGCTGCGCCGCGATGTCGAGACCGACGGCCGGCATGCCGTCGTCGCCTTTGACGCCGATTGGGCCGAGGATGCCGCGCGGCGCGACTTCACGATCAACGCGATCTATCTGGCGCCCGACGGCACGATCTTCGACCCGGTCGGCGGTCAGGTCGACCTGGCCGCGCGGCGGGTGCGGTTTGTCCGCGACCCGGCGACGCGGATCGCCGAAGATGTGCTGCGCGCGCTGCGCTATTACCGTTTCGAAGCGCGGTTTGGCGGGAGCGAGGGCGACGTCGGTGCGCGTGCCGCGTGCCGCGACGCGACGGGCCAATTGCCGACCCTCTCGGCCGAGCGCGTCTGGCGCGAGTTGTCGCGGCTGATCGGCGGGCCCGACCCGGTGCGCGCGCTGGCGATGATGCGCGACGACGGCGTCCTCGCCGCGATCCTCCCCGAGGCGATGCGCCTCGACCGGCTGGCGGCGGTGCTTCCTCTCGCGGCGGCTGATGACGTGATCTTGCGCGTCGCGGCGCTGGTCGAGGTCGGCCCGGCCGGCGCGAAGGCGCTCGCCGCGCGGTTGCGGTTGTCGACGGCCGACGCGAAGCGGCTCAGCGACCTCGCCGCTCCCTGGCCGATCGATCCGGCCGGCGACGCCAAGGCGCAGCGTCTCGCCATCTATCGCTGCGGCACGGAACGCTACGGTGATTTGGCGCTGCTGCTGGCCGCTGACGGAAAGCTCAAGCCGACGGCGCTGCGCAAGCTGATCGAGCTGGCGGAAAGCTGGGAGATCCCGGTCTTCCCGCTGGGCGGCGACGACGTGACCGCACTGGGCATCGCGCCGGGGCCGCGGGTCGGGCGGCTGCTAGCCGCGGTTCAGCGCTGGTGGGAAGAGGGCGATTTTACCGCTGATCGCGCCGGATGCTTGGCGCGGCTCAAGGAGATCGCGGCGCAGCCCTGATCGCGCCCCAGACGCGCTCGGATGTCGCGGGCATGTCGATATGCTCGATGCCTAGTGGCGCCAACGCGTCGAGGATCGCGCAGACGATGGTTTGCGGCGCGGCGATCGCGCCCGCCTGGCCCGAGCCCTTGACCCCGAGCGGGTTGGCCGCGGTCGGCAGCCCGTCGAGGACAATATCGAGATCGGGCAGGTCGTCGGCGCGCGGCAGCGCATAATCAAGCAGCGAGCCGCTCAGCAGCTGGCCCGACTCAGGGTCGTAAACCGTGTGCTCCAGCATCGCCTGGCCGATGCCCTGCGCGACGCCGCCCTGCACCTGACCGCAGGTCAGCATGGGGTTGATCACCCGGCCGTAATCGTCGATCGCGAAATAGCTTTCGAGGGTCACCAGCCCGGTCTCGATGTCGATCTCGACCTCGGCGACATGCGTACCGTTGGGGAAAGTGATGACGTCGCACTCGTTCCACACATAAGCGCCAAGGCCCGGCGCGACGCCTTTGGACAGGTTCGCCGGGTCGGCGGCGGCGCGGGCGACCGCGAGCAGGTCGATGCCTTGCCCGCTACCGGGGACGCTGAACCGGCCGTCGGCAAATTGGAGCGCGGCGGCATCAGCCTGCAGTAACCCGGCCGCCGCGGCGCGGCCTTTGGCGACGACCATCTCCGCCGCACGGTGCAGCGCAAACCCGCCCTGGTGCATCGACCGCGCGCCGCCATGACCATTGCCGCGCGGCACTTCGGCTGTGTCGGCCTGGACAAAGCGGAATGTCTCGATCGGCAGTCCCAGCAGATCGGAAGCGATTTGCGGATAGCTGGTCTCGTGGCCCTGGCCGTTCGATTGGGTGCCGAGCAGCAGCGACACCGTGCCGTCCGTCTCGAAGCGGATTTCGGCGCCTTCGTTGGGCGCGCCGCGCGCCGTTTCGAGAAAGCAGGCGATGCCCAGACCACGCAATTTTCCTCGCGCGGCCGGGCGGCGTCTCGCGCGCTCTACAGCGCTGTCGAGATTGGCAATGAACTTGCCGCTGTCGACCGTGGTGCCCAGCGCCTTGGGATACGGAAAGCGGTTGATCAGATTGCGCCGGCGCAGGTCGGCGGGGTCGATGCCGAGCCGGCGCGCGGCGAGCTCGACGAGGCGCTCGATGAGATAATTCGCCTCGGGCTTGCCGGCGCCGCGATAGGCGTCGATCGGTACGGTATTGGTGAAGACGCCGCGCGCGCTCATGAAGATGGCTGGGATATCGTAGACGCCGCCCATCGCGGCCGAGGGCGCGTTGGTCGAGCTGCCCGGGCCGCTGGTCGACATGTACGCGCCGAGATTGGCGATCGTCTCGGCCTCCAGCGCCAGGAACTTGCCGTCGGCGTCGAGCGCGAGGCGGCCCTTCGTCCGGTTGTCGCGACCCTGCGCCGAGGAGATAAAATCCTCGCCGCGCTCGCCGACCCATTTGACCGGCCGGCCGAGCTTGCGTGCGGCGAACAGCACCAGCACGTATTCGGGGTAGAGAAAATTCTTCATCCCGAACCCGCCGCCGACATCGGGCACGCGGACGCGGATGCGCTCGGCCGGCATGCGGAAGACCGCATCGGCCAATTGCGCGCGCAGGCTCTGCACCCCCATCCCGCTCAGCAGCAGGTCGAAACTGTCGGCCGCGCGATCGTATTGGCCGATCGCGGCGCGCGTCTCGACCGGCGCGACGACCAGCCGGTTGTTGACGAGGTCGAGCTCGACGACATGCGGGGCCGACGCCATCGCCGCATCGACCGCTGCCTTGTCGCCCTTCTCGAAGCGGTAGGAGAGATTGCCCGGCGCTTCGTCCCATAACAGCGCCGCGCCGGGCGTCAGCGCGGCCGTAGCGTCGATCACCGCCGGGAGCACGCGGTAATTGACCGCGACCAGCTCGGCCGCGTCGCGCGCGATGTCGCGAGTGTCGGCGACGACAAAGGCGACCGGATCGCCGACATGGCGCACCCGATCGACCGCTAGCGCATGACGCGACGGCACGATCATCGGCGCCACCGTCGCGACTTGCGCGATGCAGGGCAGCGGGCCGATCGTCTCGGCGGCAAGATCGGCGGCCGTGAAGACGCCATGCACACCGGGCAAAGCTCGCGCCGCCGCGGTATCGATCGCCGCGATTTCGGCATGGCCGTGCGGCGAGCGAAGCACGTAGCCGTGCAACTGCGCCGGCGCGTCGATATCCTCGACATAGCGCCCGCGGCCGCGCAGGAAGCGCGCATCCTCGAGGCGGCGCACCGACCGCCCGATCTGTGCGTTACCGTCCGGCATCGGGCGATTTAGTCGTTTTCTCGTCCATTGCCTGGGAGATTTGTGGCGGAACCCCCGGGCGCAAGCCGGTGGCCTGGTTATTTGTTCCCGAATGCGCGCAGGAAGGTCGCAACGGCCGCGCCGGCGGCCTCGCGCAGCTCCGCCGGTTGCGGCGGCGCATCGAGCCGCAGCAATTGGCGCAGGTGCAAATCACTCCGCATCAGCGAGATGAACTGCTCCGCGGCCAGTTTCGGGTCGGCGACGGACAAGGTGCCGGTTTCATTCGCGCGGCGCAGAAACGCCTCGATCTGCGTGCGGGTGCGTTCCGGGCCGGAGCGCCAGAATACCTCGCCGAGTTGCGGGAAGCGCACGGCCTCGGCGATCGTGATGCGATTGACCGCGATCGCATCGGGCGACAGCACGAGTTGAAGGAAACGCTGCGCGATCTCGGTCAGCGATTTCTCGACATCGCCGGGGTCGAGTTCGCGCGCCGAGAAGCCGCGGAAATAGCGCTCGCCCTCGCGCGCCACGACCGCCCCGAACAGTTCCTCCTTGCTCGAGAAATAGGCGTAGAGCGTCGCCTTCGACGCGCCGGCCTCACGCGCGATGGCATCCATGCTGACCGCGCCAAAACCGCTCGCCAGAAACATGTGCTGCGCCGCGGTGAGAATGCTTTCGGCCTTCTCCGTCGGGGCATTCAAGCCTGGTATGTCCGCGCTCGCTGCGTTCATCGCTTGACAGCATGTACCCGCGCTTTCATGTTCCGCAAGACTGAACTGAACGGTTTAGTTTAGTTTTAACGCCGGGAAGCGATCCTTCGCCGCATGCGCACGAAACTGCTGCTGCTGTTGCCGGCTGTGTCGTTGCTCGCGGCCCTGTATGGGGGGCTGCAGTGGTGGCACGTTTGGCGCTTCCAGCAATCCACCGACGATGCCTATGTCGAGAGCGACATCTCGCTGATCAGCCCCAAGATCGAGGGCTATATCAAGCAGGTAGGGGTCGCGGACAACGAGCGCGTCAAGGCCGGGCAGATGCTGTTCGTGATCGACGACAGCGACTTCGCGGCCAAGGTCGCGCAGGCTCAAGCCGCGGTCGACGCCGAGATCGCCAGCGTCGCGACCTTTGAAACACGTCACGACCACCAGGTCGCGATGATCAACCAGGCGGCCGCGGCCGTCGATTCCTCGCAGGCTGAGGCCGAGCGCGCCGATCTCGACCAGAAACGTTACATCTCGCTCGTCGCCAGCGATGTCGCGACCAAGCAGCGTTATGAGACCGCCCAGGCCGACGCGATCAAGGCGCAGGCAGACCTCGCGCGCGTCAAGGCCGCGCTCGAGGCCGAGAAGCAGCAGCTCGCCGTGCTCGACGCGCAGAAACACGAAGAGCAGGCGAAACGCGAGCAGGCGCGCGCGGCGCTGCGCCTGGCGCAGAACGACCTCGACAACACGGTGATCCGCGCACCCGTCGACGGCGTCGTCGGCAACCGCGCCGGGCAGGTCGGGCAATACGTCAAGGCCGGGACGCAGCTAATGTCGCTGGTGCCGCTGCCCAAGGTCTACGTGACCGCGAATTTCAAGGAAACGCAGCTCACGCTGATGCGGCCGGGCCAACCCGCGGAAATCTCGGTCGACGCCTATCCCGACCGGGTTATCGATGGCAAGGTCGAGAGCTTTGCGCCGGCGAGCGGCGCCGAGTTCTCGCTGCTCCCGCCCGACAACGCCACCGGCAACTTCACCAAAATCGTGCAGCGCGTGCCGGTGCGCATCGCGGTGCCGTCAGACGGGCCGCTCTCACAGTTGCTGCGGCCAGGCCTGTCGGTCGTGGTCAGCGTCGACACCCACGCCGAAGGCGCCGCGACGGCCGAGGGCGGCATCGTCGGCACCGCCGAGGCGAAACCCGCCGCCAGTCAAAAATGACGCTGGTCACCACGTTCCGCCGGGTGCGCAACCCGCGGCCGCCAACACCTCCATCATCGCCGCCACCGCCGCCCGCGCCGAGCCAGCCGGCGGCCGCTCACCACTCCGCATCGATCCCACCCGCGTCACTGCGCCAATGGATCGGCGTCCTCGCCATGGTCTTTGGGATGTTCATGGCGCTGCTGGACATCCAGATCGTGACCAGCTCGCTGACCCAGATTCAGGGCGGGCTGTCGGCGAGCGCGGATGAGATCAGCTGGATCCAGACCTCGTACATCATCGCCGAGGTGGTGATGATTCCACTATCGGGCACGCTATCGCGGCTGCTGTCGACGCGCGTGCTCTACGTGTCGTGCACGATCGGCTTTACGATCGCCAGCGCGCTGTGCGCCAGCGCCACCAATCTTGGCGCGATGATCGTCTTCCGCGTCATGCAGGGGTTCCTCGGCGGCGCGATGATTCCGACCGTGTTTCCGGTCATCTACAGCCTCTTCCCGCCGCGACAGCTCGCGGTGCTGATGGTCGTGGTCTCGCTGATCCTCAACCTGTCCTCGACCGCGGGGCCGACCGTTGGCGGCTATCTGACGGACACCTATTCGTGGCACTGGCTGTTTCTCGTCAACATCGTGCCGGGCATTTTTGTCGCGACGACGGTGTGGACGCTGATCGACGTGGACAAGCCGAACCCGTCGCTGCTGAAGGCTTTCGATTTCACCGGCCTCGTGCTGATGGCGCTGTTTCTCGGCTGCCTCGAATATGTGCTCGAGGAAGGCGAGCGTTGGGACTGGTTTTCCGACAGCACGATCCTGATGACGGCCATCGTCTCGGCCGTGTCGGCGGCATTCTTCTTCTGGCGGGTGCTAACCTACCATCAGCCGATCGTCGATCTGCGCGCCTTTCGCATCCGCAACTTCGCGATGGGCTCGCTTTACAGCTTTGTCGTCGGGATCGGGCTTTATTGCGGAACCTATGTGATCCCGCTGTTCCTCGCCGAGGTGCGCGGATTTTCGAGCCTGCAGATCGGGCTGACCGTGGTCGTCACCGGGCTGACGCAGATATGCATCTCGCCCTTCACCACGATTATCGCGCGCAAGATCGATCTGCGGCTCATGCTGGCGATGGGCATGGGCCTGTTCATGACCTCGATGTGGTTCACGGCCAGCCTCAACAACCAGTCGAGCTTTTGGGAATTGCTGGTGCCGCAGATGATACGCGGCTGCGCGCTGATGTTCTGCTTCCTGCCGGCCAATCTGATCTCGCTGAGCAGCCTGCCGCCGGAGGTGCTGAAGAGTTCGGCCGGGCTCTACAATTTGATGCGCAATCTCGGCGGCGCGCTCGGGCTGGCCGCGCTCGGCACGGTCATGAACGTCCGCCTGCATTTCCACTGGAACAGGCTGATCGAGAGCGTCAATCCGGCGCGCCCGGCGGTGCAGCAATGGCTCGACGGCGCCACCGCCCGGTTCGACCCGCATTTCGCCGGCGGCGGCGGGCCGGCAGCGGTGAAATTGCTCGGCCGCATTGTCGAGCGTGAGGCGCTGGTGCTGACCTTTAACGATGTGATGCTGCTGATCGGGTCGATCTTTTTTATCGGCATGGTGATGATCCCGATCCTCAAGCGGCCCAGCGCCGCGGTGCTCGGCTCGCGCTAGCCAGACGCGCCATAGGCCGCGTTCGGCCGGCGCATCAGCCATATGAGGATCAGCAGCCCCGGCGCGCAGCACAGCGTGCTCAGCACGAAAAATGGCACCCAGCCGAGCGTCTGCGCGAGATAGCCGCCCGAGGCGGCTAGCACGTTGAGCCCGACCGTCGCCAGCGACGACAGCAGCGCGTATTGCGTCGCGGTGAAGTCTCGGCTGCACAACGCCGAGAGATAGGCGACAAACGCCGCCGAGGCCATGCCGCCGGTCAGGTTCTCACCGCCGATCGTGACGGCGAGCATCGCGACATCGTGCCCGGCCCAGAGCTGCACGACATACATCAGGTTCGACAGCGCCTGCATCCCGCCGCAGATCAGGAGCGCCGTGAAATAACCCCAGCGGGCGACCAGCACGCCGCCGAGCGCCACGCCGCCCAGGGTCGCGATCACGCCGTAAATCTTGGCGACGGTCGCCACTTCGACCTTGGTGAAGCCGAGCTGAACATAAAGCGGGTTCGACATCGACGCGGCGAGCGCATCGCCAAACTTGTAGGACACGATAAACAGCACGATCGCGAGCAGCGTCACCCCACCGTTGCGCCGCGCCATATCGAGAAACGGCGCGATGACCGCACCCTTGAGCCACGCCTCGATCCGCGCGGCGGCGCTGTCGCCGGGCAGCTTCTCGGGCGGCGCGATGCCGCCCGGCTCCGGCGTCAGCAGCACCGTCACCATCCCCACCAGCATCAGCGCGGCCATGACCGCGTAGGCAACGTGCCAGCCGCCAAGGCTCGCCGCGTAAAGCGCCCCGGCGCCGGAGGCAAGCATGCCGAAGCGGTAGCCCCATTGTGTTGCCGCCGCACCCGCGCCCTGTTCCTCGGGCAGCAGCAGGTCGATGCGATAGGCGTCGATCACGATGTCCTGACTCGCTGACAGAAACGCGACGATCACAGCGGCGAGCGCGGTCATCGCCGGGTCGTTCTTGGGGTCGGTCATTCCGAGATGGAGGATCGCCAGAATGAGCAGAAACTGGATCGTCAGCGCCCAGCTGCGCCGCCTGCCGAGCCGCCGAGTCAGGATCGGGATCGGCAGCCGGTCGATCAGCGGCGACCACAGGAACTTGAGGCTGTAGGACGCGCGCACCAGGCCGAAGAGCCCGATTGCGGTCAGCGACACCCCCAGCTCCGCCAGCCAATACGACAGCGTGCCGAAGGTGAGCGCGAGCGGCAGGCCGCTCGAAAACCCCATCAACAGCACGGCGATGAGGCGCGGCTGGCGATAAACCGCGAGGGCGGCGAGCCAGTTATGTTCTCTACCCCGGCGAAGGCCGGGGCCTATTTCGGCCATGGGTCCCGGCCTTCCCCACGGATCAAGTCCGTGGGAACGGACTTGTAAAAGCCCAGGTAGCCGCTAAAGTTCAGCGTTTCTGCCATCAATCCACTCTCCGGGAGGGTAATCCAGGAGGGTAAACTGTGGTGGCCAGAATGCTCCGAATCCCAAAGCCCGAACCCCGCAAAAACGACATTCTTGCGGTGCAAATCCGCGTCCCCGCCGAGCTTCAGACGCTCGTTGGCAAGACCGTACTCCGCCGCTCGACCGGCACCAAGGACGACCGCATCTACCAGCAGCGTGCCCCC
This sequence comes from Allostellaceae bacterium, assembly GCA_035570495.1. Lineage (GTDB taxonomy): Bacteria > Pseudomonadota > Alphaproteobacteria > ATCC43930 > CGMCC-115725 > DATARH01. The sequence goes on from DATMLO010000241.1 coordinate 13,397, forward strand.
GCCATCGTCCTCGAATTCGACGTAATGCTCCAGGTGGCGCGAGCGCGACTGGAGAGCCGGCCCACGTCTAGGCTCATCGAGATCACCCGGCCGTTCCAGAATGTCCTTCGGATGATCCCCGATCTGCCGCTGATCGAGCACGATGACGGCACAACATGGTTCATGACCTCGGTGGCACCGAAAGAGCCGGGCTCACCGCCGGAACCTACGCCGATGAAAGTCGCCGGTTGTTCGACCGCGACCGCCATGGCGTTGTGGAAGGTCAAGCGGGGCGACCATCAGCCGAAGCAACAGGCCATCGATAGCCGCGAATCAAAGATGGCGAAGTTCCTCGCCTATATCAAAAAACCGGACGATCTCACGCTTGTCACGCAGGTCGAAATCCAGAAGTACAAGGAGCACCTGCTCACGACGTATCCGCCGCCGAGCAATGTCGCTCGTGACCACCTGACCGACATCCTCGCGCTCTTCCGGGTCGCCGATGACAATCACAAGTTCGACGGGCTGGCCGGCGGCAACCCCGGCGGCAAGATCAAACTACCGCCGAAGCGCACGGGATTGCCGCGCCTCGCCTTCACCGAGGACGAGCCGAAGAAAATCCTCCTCGCGGCTCGTGCACACCCCGAGCCCATCATTCGGTGGGGCATGCCGCTCATGTGCTATCTCGGAGCGATCACCGAAGAGATCGCCGATGCTCTCGTCCGGCACGTCAAACTCGTCGACGGCGTCTGGTGTTTCGACATCACCGACAAGGGCCGCACCACCATCGTCGACGGCGTCGAACAGAAGGGCCATCTCAAGACGGCGTTCCGGCCTCGGTTGCTGCCGCTGCACCCGGCGATCCTTCGTGAGGGCTTCCTTGATCGGGTCGAGCATGTGCGTCGCATGTATGGCGAACATGCTGGGCTATTCCCGGAGATCGAACCCGACAAGGTCGGCCAGCGGAACACCAAGGCGAGCGACATCATCATGCGGTTCTTGCGCGGTATCGGGATCAAGAACGAGATCGACCCAGATACCGGTCGTGTCACGGCGCTGCGCGACTCGTATGGCTGGCGGCACCGGTTCGTCTCTGCCCTACAGGACACAACCCATATAGATGGTTCGACCCCGGAACGACGGCGCTACATCGCCGGCCATGCCGGGAAGGATGTGCACGAGAAGGTCTACCTCGAACACCCGCCCGCGAAGACCAAGCCGATCATCCATGCGCTCCCCGATCCGACTGTGGAACCGAAAAAGGATGCGGCATCATGAAATACGTCCTGTTAGTCGGCGCAGGCTTTAGCTGTAATTGGGGTGGCTGGAACGCCACCGAGGTCAACGATTTCCTCCCCACCGTGCCGGCTCTGCGCGCTGATCGCCACGTCACACAAGTTCTCTCCCATATCGCCGGCACGGGCGGTTTCGAGGAGGCACTTGCCGAAATCGAGGATGAATACGACAGGTCGCCGACATCGGAAAACCGCGCCCATCTGGATATCCTTCAGTCGGCGATCACCACGATGTTCTTGACGATGGAGACCGCCTTCAAACAGCGGCCATCCTGGGATTTCTGCAATCTCAAACAGTTCAAGACCGCCCATTTCCTGAGTGGATTCGACGCGATCTTCTCGCTCAATCAAGACCTTCTTCCCGAGCGGCACTATCACGACCTGGACTTGGCGCTTAACCAACCGAAGAAGTGGTACGGGTGGAGAAGACCGGGAATCCAGGTGTTGCCCGATCCCAGCCTGACCACGAACGAGCCCGATAAGGTCACTTGGACACCGCGTCCGCCGCCATTCGTGCTCGAACCGAGCCACCAGCCTTATTTCAAACTACACGGGGCATGGAATTGGCGGTCTGCGGACAAACGACAGATGCTCGTCATGGGGGGCAACAAGGCCGCGTCGATCAACAAGCACCCGCTGCTGACGTGGTATCATCAGCAGTTCGAATCTTATATGTCGGAGCCGGATAGCCGCTTGATGGTGATCGGCTATGGGTTTGCCGATCCGCACATCAACCAGACGATTGAGCGCGCGGCAGACGCCAATCCACGCATGTTGCTCTTTCTGACCGATCCTCGCGGCCGTGCGATCTTGCCGAAACGAATAGCGGAAATCGATAACGCGGGAGTGTCCCGAAAGCCCTTACGGGAGACGCTCGCGGGAGACGAAGCCGAGCGCTTAAAGCTCATGACCTTCTTCACGTGATCCCCGGCGGTGACTGGATCGGGTAACCGGTACGAGTACATGGATGAGCGTGCAGCCGCCCTGCAAGCGCTGGGCGCGCACATTGCGAAGCTGGTCGGCACGTAAAGCATGTCGCTTTCGATGGACGGTCAGGCACCGGCCGGGACCCAGCGTCGCGCAGATTTACAGCTGGCATTCCTGGACGAGCGCCGCGAGGCGATGCAAGCGCTCGGCGCGCACATAGGCGAGGTGGTCGGCGCGTAAGCGCCGTACGCTTGACTTTAGCGGTTTGCGGAGCGGTATCGGGCTTCTGCCGCGTCCGGGGCGAGCAGACGCTCCTTCCCCATATTCATCGCGCAAAACGTAAGGCTTTCTGCGGCCTTTTTGGGGTCGTTGACACCGGCCGGGGAGCGTGTTAGCCAATTGGTAGCCAACAAGCGATGGCCAGAGGTTTTATCGCACAAACCCTGGGCCAACGCAAGCAGATCATCTGTGAGCTATAGTCTGGGCCAAACTCGAACATCGCCAGAGAGGAGCGGATATGAGGATTTGGGCTGCGGCCGCGCTCGCGGTCTTGTTGTCGACGGTCGCGGCACACGCCGACGAGCTTCAACAGGCTTTTGATGTGGTGGGCGCCATCCTCCAGAAAGACGGCGGCCTTGTTCCGCTCCAAGCGTCATGCCCGACAAAGAATGACGACCCGGGACAGTACGTCGTCTCATCGACCATGGTGTCCATCAACAAAACCGACCGCGCCGTTCTGGTCGATACCGGCGATTGCGGTGGCGGCAATGGCAGCGGTCAATATCTCGTAGTGATCCAGAATGGCGCGGCGCATGCCGTCACCGATGCCGGTATCGCGGATATGAGCTTTTTGGCGGACCACATGTATGTCGAGGACAACTCGCTCGTCCTCTACGGCAACCGGTGGCTGAGCAACGACCCGCATTGTTGCCCGTCAAAAAAGGCGACGCTCGAGTACAACCTGAAAACTCACCAGCACAAATACACCAACACTGGTGACAACAAGTCCTGAGCGCCGATGGCGGCTCCCTTAAGCTGCCATCTCCAAGAGCCTGCCGAGGCCCGAAATCGTGTCCTTGCAGCCGAGGCGGCGCAGCACCGCCCAAAGGCTCGCCTGGTTGGTGGTGACGACGGGTTTCTTGAATTCGGCTTCCCATTCAGGGATCGAGCGCATCGTCGGGAAATTGCCGCCCGGCACGACAAACGCCTCGATCTCCTGCCGATCGATGCGCCGGAACGCGTCGCGCGCGTTCTCCGGGCCGAGCTTGCCGATCATGTAGGAATCCTTCGCCGCGAAGCCTTCGAGCGCGACGATCTTCAGCCCGTGCTTGCCCTCGAAATAGTGACGGGCGCGGGCGTTGACCTCTTCCGAATAGGGCGACACCAGCGCCACACTGCGCGTGCCGAGCGCCTTCAGCGCCTCGCCAATCGCCATCGCCGAGGTGATCGCCGGCACGCCGCCCGAATGCTCGGTGATGCGCGAACACGTCACCTCGTCGTAATCGTCCTTGAAGAGACACGCCGAAGTCTGGATCAGGCAGATCATCTCGACCCGCGCCGTGCCCAGGAGCCTCGCTTGGTAGTCGACATCGGCGTCGAGCGGCGAGGCGAAAGGCGAGGCGCCGTAATTGCTGCTCCGGCCGTAATGCGCCTGCGCCACCTCGGCGGGGATCAAATGGCTGTATTCGATCTCGACGGTGGTGTTGGTCGAGGGGATCAGGGCGCCGAAATGCCGGGTCATGAGGCGAAGCCTTTTGTGGAAATGGGTCAGGCCCTACTCTGACAGAAGCCCCGCTGCCGCGACAATGGAGGGCCCGTAATGGCCGATATCCCGATCCGCCTGACCTGCGCCGATTACGCCAAGCTCGCGCCGCTGATGATCGGCGACGTCAAGCCTGTGGGGGTCGATCTGACCTTGATCCATGGCACCGAGGGCTCGTGGATCGCGCGTGCCCAGATGCTGCAGCGCGCGACCGGCGACGGCGGTGTCGATGGCGGCGAAACCTCGATGGCCGGGCACCTGCGCCGCATCGTCAATGGCGACCGCAGCTTTGTCGCGCTGCCGGTGTTTCCGCTCCGGAATTTCTGCGCGCGCGACCTTTATGTCCGCAAGGACGGCCCGATCCGTCAGGCGCCGGACCTGATCGGCAAGCGGATCGGCATGTACGATTGGGTGGCGAGCGGCTCGATCTGGTATCGCCATTTTCTCAATTGGATCGGCGTGCCGCCGGACAAGCTCGAATGGTGGATCGGCGATGTCGAGGGCGCCTGGCGGGCGCGGCACCCCGGCGATCTGCCGGCCGGCGTCCATACGGTGCCGGAGGGCCGGTATCTCGTCGAGATGCTGATCGCCGGCGATCTCGACGCGATCTACACGCCGCCGCGCCCGAGCCTCTACCACCCGAAAGATGGCCCGCTCGTGCGGCTCTTCCCCGACGCGCGATCGATCGAACATGACTATTACCGCGCCACCAAGGCCTATCCGCCGCAACACCTTGTCGTCCTGCGCCGCGCGGTGTGGGAGGCGAACAAGTGGCTTGCCAAGGCGCTCACCGGCGCGTTCGTCGAAAACAACCGCGTCTTCGCCTCGTGCATCCGCAACTTCCCCTACGCCTCGCCCTGGCTCGACAGCGAGCTCGAAGAGGCCGAGGCGGTGATGGGCGCGGGCTACCAGCCCGACGGCTACGAGGCCGGCAGGCGCGAAGTCGACATGTTCTGCCGCCAATCGCACGACGCCGGGATCACCCCGCGCATCGTCACGGCCGAGGAGTATTTCGCCGAGTTCCTGGAGGGCGGACCGCCGGGTCGATACATTCGGATGCTATCCCGGGCCCAGCGTGGGGCGTTCTTGTCGCGTGGCGGGATGCACGGTACCGTCTCGGAAAAGCCTGCCGTTCAGCTTCTTGGAAATTCGGCAGCAAATTGGGAGCGGTGTCCGCGGGCGGGGGTAGGCCGCCATCGGGGGCGATGTGGTTTGTAGCGATGCGATAGAGGAGTTCTTCGCGCGGGCGCGCAAACGGCCGGCGCATTCGGCGGTCGTCGAAGAAGGGGAGGGCGTCAGCTACGAGGCGCTCGCTTGGCGCGCGCGCTGCCTCGCGCAAGTCTTTGCCCGCGTTACTGAGCCGCGCGTGCTGATCGCCCTGCCTTCCGGCGCCGACGCGTACGCCGCCATGCTCGCCGCCGCTCTCGCCGGCGGCTACTACACGCCGGTCAATATCGATTCACCGCTTTTGAAGCTGCGCCGGATCGTGCGGCAGCTTCAGCCGGACATCATTGTCGGCGATGGCGACCTCGCTGCGGGCCTGTTGGCGGAAGCGCCCGGGGCGACGCTGGTGCGGCCCACGGACGCGTCCGGCGAGCCGCTGCCCGACGACGCACGGCGTCGTCACCGCATCGCTTATGTGATCTTCACCTCGGGCTCGACGGGGGCGCCCAAAGGTGTGGTGATCCCGCGCACCGCACTCGACCATTATGTCGGCTGGATGCGTGGCTCGCGCATGTTCACCGCCGGCGACCGTGCCGCGCAATACGCCAATATCGGCTTCGATTTCAGCGTCATGGAAATCTACGGCGCGCTTTGTGCCGGTGCGACGCTGTTCCCGGTTCATGGCCGCGGCGACCGCCTGCTTCCTGCCCGCATGATCGCCCGCGAAAAGATCACGGTGTGGAGCTCGGTGCCCAGCGTCATCAGCCTGATGATGCGGGCCGACAGCGTCACGGCCGACAATCTCGCCTCGCTGCGTTGGCTCAATTTCTGCGGCGAGCCGCTGCTTCCCCAGCATTTGCGGGCGATCTTCGCGGCGTGCCCGCATGTCGTCGTGCAGAACACCTACGGGCCGACCGAAGCCACCGTGTCGATGACCTCGCTGGTGATGACGGCCGGCGACCATGAAGCCGCGTGCCGATCGACGGTCGCGCTCGGCGATCCGATCCCGGGGATGGGGCTGCATCTTGTCGGCGGGCGTCATGACGACGAGGGCGAACTCGTCATCACCGGTCCCCAGATCGCCGAGGGCTACTGGCAGGACCCCGAGCGCTCGGCCGAGCGGTTCCGCGAGGTCACGCTCCCCGGCCGCACCGTCGCCGGCTGTTTCACCGGCGATTGGGCAGAGCGCCACGCCGGCCACATCTTCTTCAAAGAGCGGATGGATTTGCAGGTCAAGGTCAAGGGCGTGCGCGTCGAGCTCGACGAGGTCGCGGCGGCGTTGCGCGAAACCGGCTGGCCGGTGGTCTGCGTGCTGAGCCGCGGCGACCATCTCGTCGCCGCGGTCGAGCGCTACGGCGCGGCCCCTTTCGATCAGCGCGCGGTGATCGAAGCCTTGGCGGCGCGGCTGGACGATGCCGCCGTGCCGCGGACCGTGCTGCTGATCGACCAGATGCCCTACAACGAAAACGGCAAGATCGATCGCGCCGCCGTCGAGGCTTGGTTCGCCGCTACGCGCTGAACGACGGCGGCTTCGGCAAGGTCGTTCTCGGACGGGCGAGACATGCTGTAGCATGGCGGGCAACCACGCCGATCCGGAGACAACCATGACCGCCTTGCCCCTCAACGGCTTTCTCGTCCTCGACCTGACCGCGCATCGCGCCGGCCCGACCGCGGTCCGCCAGCTCGCTGATTGGGGCGCCAACGTCATCAAGATCGAGCACCCGGGCGAGGCGACCGATGCGACCGGCAGCCGCCGCGACGGCCCCGATTTCCAGAACCTGCACCGCAACAAGCGCTCGATCACCATCGACCTGAAGTCGAAGGAAGGTCACGAGCTCTTCATGCGCATGGCCAAGAAGGCCGACGTCATCGTCGAGAACTTCAAGTCGACCGTGAAGCACCGGCTGGGGATCGATTACGAGGCGGTGAAAAAAATCAACCCGCGCATCGTCTACGGCAGCATCTCGGGCTTTGGCCAGGACGGCCCCTATGAAGGCCGCGCCGGGGTCGACCAGATCGCCCAGGGCATGGGCGGGCTCATGTCGATCACCGGCCATCCCGGCCAGGGCCCGACCCGCGTCGGCATCGCGATCAACGACACCTCGGCCGGCATTCTGCTCGCCAATGGCATCACCCTCGCGCTGCTCGCGCGCGAGCGCACCGGCGAGGGACAATGGGTGCACACCTCGCTGCTCGAGGCGCAGATCTTCATGCTCGACTTCCAGGCCTCGCGCTACACGATGAAGGGTGAGGTCGCGAAGCAGGAGGGCAATTTTCACCCCACCTCGCCGGGCACTGGCATGTTTCAGACCGCCGACGGCTTTATCAACATCGCCGCCTCGGGCGACAGCCTGTGGAAGAAGTTCTGCGAGGTCGCGGGCGACAAAGACCTATCGTCCAACCCGGATTTCGCGACCCAGCCGGCGCGCGCCAAGAACCGGCCGGCGCTGATTGCCCACCTCACCGATGTCGTCAAATCAAAGCCGAGCCAATTCTGGGTCGACGCGCTCAGCAAAGCGGGCGTTCCGTGCGGGCCGATCAACATGATCGATCAGGTTTTCGCCGATCCGCAGGTCAAGCATCTCGGCATCCGCCGGCCCGTCGACCACCCCAAGATCGGCACCTTCGACATCGTCGGCCAGCCGATCCACATGAGCGCCTACCCGCAGCCCGAGCGGCTCAACCCGACCCCCGATCAGGGCCAGCACACCGACGAAATTCTCAAGGAGTTCGGCTACAGCCCGTCGGACATCGCCGCGCTGCACGAAAAGCGCGCGGTGTAGCGTATTACTCGATAGGGAGCTCCGGCGAGCCTACACTCTTCCTCCCGGCGAAGGCCGGAACCCATGCTTGAGCCTTTCGAGCGACGAGAAAATGGGCCCCGGCCTTCGCCGGGGTGACGACAGAATAGGCGTCCCGCTATGCGTCGCGGCGCGGCCGTTTCAGCGTGAACGTCTCGAATTTCGCGAGTTGCCCGTCGGCGCCGGTGACGTCGTAATAGGTCACCTGGATCGTCGTGTCGCCGCCCGGCTTAGTGCCGGGATCGACCGTGAACGCCGCGAAGCCATAGGCATGCGCGGCGTTGCGCACCGCCGACCACGGCGCGTCCTCTCTGACATAGACGGGTGCCCGTTTGCCGGTCTTCGGGTCGGGCTGGTCGGCGACCGCGGTGATGACCCGGCAGGCGAGCGGCTCGAAAAACAGCTTGTTCGAAGGCGCGGAGGTGCCGCCGCCGCCGATCACCATGTGGACCGTACCCTTGGTGGTGTCGATCACATCGGTCGCGGTCGCCGCCGGGATCGGGGTCAGGGTCTGGTTCTGCTGCGCGCCGCGGATCGGGTGCGAGCGCTCGTAATGGTGTTCGTGGCCGCACACGACAAGGTCGACGCCGTATTTGTCGAACAGCGGTGACCATTCCTGGCGGATGCCGAGATCGGCGCCGTTAAACTTGTCGACCGTCGAGATCGCGACCTGGTGCATGACGACGACGATCCAATCGATGTTCTTGTTCGCGCGCGCGGCGGCTAGTTCCTTCTCCAGCCACGCCTTCTGCGCGCCGTTGGAGTAGCCGCGGACATAGGAATTGCCGGCGTCTTGATAGACGATGTCGTCATTGGCGAGGCTGACGACGCGCATCGATCCGGCGGTGAAGGCGTACCACAGCCCGCGCGTCGTATCGGTGTGGCCGTCGGCCTGGGGCAGCGCGAAATAGGTCTGATAGGCCTGGTAGCCGATCGGCCCGTTGCCGAGCTCGTTCTCGTGGTTGCCGGCCGCCGGCATCCACGGGCGGTTCTTCGCGCTGCGGCTGTTGTTGGTCCAGAAATCCCACCAGGTGCGTACCCGGTCGTCGGCGATGTTGGCGTAGCAGAGATCGCCGTTGAGCAGATGAAACAAGGGCTGCACCCGCTCCACCCCGAGCACCGTGTCGCCGGCCGCCGGCGAGCCGAGATTGTCGTTGACGAAAGGCGGGTTCTCGATCGTCACCCCTTCGGGCGGCTTGTATTTGCGGCCGACGGTCGGCGTCGCCTGGTCGCCAAAGCTGGTAAAGGTGAACTTGGCGCGACCGCGCGGCGCGGTGCGGAATGTGGCGAAGGCCGCCTCGGCGCCGTCGTGAAGCGCGCCATAGAGATACTCGGCGTTCGGCTTAAGCTGATTGAGCTTGGCGTGATAGGCGTAAATCACCTGGCCCGACTTGGCGTCGGTGTACCGGCTCTCGGTTGCCGCGACGACGCGGTCGAGCTGGCCCTTGAGCGTCCCCAGCATGATTCGTGCGTTCTTGACCGGCTGCAGCGTGTGCCACGACGCGACCATCTCGGATGATGCATCCCCGCCGAACTGCAGATGCAAGCCGGCGACCGGCGGCGTCGTGAGCGGGTCGGCCCCGATGGCTGATGACGCGGGCGCGCCTGCTGCCGCCGGTTCCGCGGCCTGCGCCACTTCCCCGCCGACCAGAGATGCCGCGACCGCCACCCCGCCGGCGATGCCCGCCGCCGTCAGCAGCCTGCGCCGGCTCAGTTCGAGGTCGAATTCGCTGTCTGCTTTTGTCATGGCAACGTGTCCCCCTTAATTAGGGAAATGCCACCACAACTCGGTGACAGGCCGGTGTCAGCGCAAAACGGCCGGCTCAGTGCAGGTTGCCGTTGGAATCGTGCGACTCGAGCTTCAGCGTGCCCATCACGGAGGCGACATCAGCCAGGCTCACCGGCTGCCCATCGTTGCGGCAGGCGGCGACGTGCGCCAGCCAGATAAAGCCGCCGCCCCAACGCGGGCCACGGCTTTCCCACGCCAGACAGCGGCTGGGGCCAACGGTGAACTCCATATAGGTGAGATCGGCGGTCTGCTGCATGGCGCCCCATCCCGAGGCCTGCCGGGTCACGTGGTTCATGTCGACGAGCTGCGCCTGGATGCTGCGCGGGATCGCCTCGACATAGCAATCTTGCCGCTGGTGACCAAGGCCGCTGATGTAGTACGGGTCGAAGATCAGGCTGTCGGCCTCGAAATCGAGCCCGCCGAGCTTGCTGATCACCAGGTCATGCGCGATCTGGCAATTTGACGGCAGCCGCATGTTTTGCGCGTCGCCATGCTCGAAATTCATCACCACCGGCCCGCGGCGGCAGCTGGCGTTGGTATCGCCCGAGGCGACCCGGGACGTGGTGCACGGGATGACTGGCCACTTGGCTTCCTCGACGCGGGTATTGCCGGCATAGGGCGTCCCGATCGCGCCCTCCGATGACGGGTGCACTTCGTTTGGGTTGCGCGGCGCGGTCACCGAGACGTCGGGCAGGGTGGTCGGCGCGCCTTGCTGCGCCCGGGCGGAATCGACAAAACCCACGATAGCCGTCGCGATCGCCAGACAAGAAACCGCGCGCAATGTGGTGACCATCTCCGCCCTCCCGGTTCACGCACTCTTTTTTTGGATTGTTCGCTTTTTTGTATGCTTTAAGCAATGCCGCCGTCCCCGCGCCTTGCTTGATCGTTGCGAGGAGCGCGCCAACGCAGCAAGCTCGATGCCCCGGGACCTCGATGCTCTGGGAAGTGAAACGCACAAATGACGGACGGAACGCCGATGAACGCTCTCGACCGGGTTCGCGTGCTCGATTTCACCACGACGATCGCCGGCCCGCATTGCGCGCGGCTGCTCGCCGATCTCGGCGCCGATGTCATCAAGATCGAGGCCCCCGAAGGCGACATGATGCGCAGCCGACTGCCGCTTCGCGGCGGCGCCAGCACCTCCTACGGCCAGCTCAACACTGGGAAGAAAAGCCTGGTGCTCGACCTGAAGCGGCCGGAGGCGGTCGAGGTGGTACATCGGCTGGTCAAAACCGCCGATGTCGTGGTCGAGAATTTCCGCCCCGGCGTCATGGCGCGTTTCGGTCTCGACTATCCGAAGCTGCGCGAGGTCAACCCGGCGATCGTCTATTGCGCGATCTCGGGCTATGGCCAGACCGGCCCGTCGGCGGGCCGCCCGGCCTATGCGCCGGTGATCCACGCCGCGTCGGGCTACGACCTGGCGCAGATCGCGCATCAGATCGAGCCGCGCCGACCGGATTATTGCGGCATTTTCATCGCCGATGTGCTGAGCGGCACCTACGCGTTCGGCGCGATTTGCGCCGCCCTGCACCAGCGTCAGGTCACCGGCGCGGGCCAGATGATCGACGTGTCGATGCTCGAAAGCATGCTGTCGCTGACCCTCGGCGAGCTGCAGAACTCGCAGTTCAACATACCGCCGCCGCCGCGCCCGATCTTCGGCCCGGTCGCGACCAAGGACGGCTATGTGAACCTCTCGGTCGCCAGCGAGCGCACCTTCCAGAGCATGGCCGCCGCCGCCGGCCGGCAGGACTGGCTCACCGACCCGCGCTTCGAGAAATACCAGAACCGGCGGATCAACTGGGGCCAGCTGATGGACGAGCTCGAACAATGGTCGAGCCAACTGCCGACCGCCGAGGTGCAGGCGATTTTCGACCGGCATGGCGTGCCGTCATCGCCCTATCGCACCGTCGCCGAGGCGATGCAGGACCCGCAACTCGCGCATCGCCATTCGCTGGCGGAAATCCACGACAAGGGCGGCACATTCCTCGCGCTCAACCCGCCCTTCCGCTTCACCGCCTCGCGCGCCGCCGCGGTGCCGCATGTCGCCGACCTCGGCGAAAACAGCGGCGAGGTGCTGGCCGAAGCCGGCTATTCGCCCGACGAGATCGCCGCGCTCGCGAAGGCCGGGGTGACGACCGGGTTGTAGTGCCGGCGACCGCTTCGCGCCGACAGTGGACGCAGCGCCGTTCGTCAGCGTGACATGATCGGTGTAGGTACCTTCCTGACCGACCCAGCGCGCTGGCCGATCGCCGCGACCAGTAATGCGGCCGCCAAGAGCGCGGCAAAGCCCGCGGCATTGATCTCGAGGATGCGGATGACGATGGCCGCTACGAAATCCTCGGTGCCACCCATGATGGTCGCGGAGATCAGATAGAGGCCGCCTTCGTAGACCACAAACGCGGCGGCGAAGCTCGCGATCGCGGTCAGGACGACGCCCTGCCGGCGGATGGTCGCCTGCGCGGCGGCGGTGCTCATCAGGGCGATGCCGCCAAGGATCGCGCCCCACGCCAGCGTCATGCCGTCCCACGGGTAGTGCAGCATCGTGAAACCAACGACCTGGTTGACCAACCATAATGCGAGTGTCAGCAGCAGCGCATCGCGCTGCCGCAGGGTCATCGCGGCAACAGCGCCAAAGGCGGCGAACGGCACCGCGCAAGCGAAGCCGAAGGTGAACGCGAGGCTCGCCGCGATCGGCAGCGCGAGCCAGAGATGATGGCGCCAGCCGGTCGAGAAGGCGGAGGTCAGATAGGGCATGTTGATGCTCCGTTGGTGAAGTGGTCAGTCGTGGCGGAAACCCTTGCCGGCGCGGTCGAGCGGATCGGGCTCGGGCTGGCCTAGCCATTCCGCACGCAGTCGATCCCACAGGTCGAGCCGCGACCAGTCAGGGGTTCGCAGGATTTTGTCGTCGCGGTCGAGAAACGGGTTGGGGAGCAGTACTGTGATCTGCTGCTCCCCTTTGCCGTTGAACAAGCGCAGGCCCCATGACACGGGCGTGCCATCGCGGCTGATGCGGCGGTAAAGCTCGGCGCGCGACGTGCGGCGATGATGCGCCAGTTTCGGCGAGACGGGGCTGAGTTCGGTTCCGCGGTGCTCGCCGATGCAGATGTGGAAATGCGGCCCGCCAAACCCGATCGTCAGGTAACCGTCCATCATGCCGATCACGTCGGGCGCTCGCGGGGCGCGCATTTCCCAAGCGGCGCCCTGGATCAGCGGGCCGAAGGTGATGTCCTGCCAGTGCTCGGCGAACAAGCCGCGCAGCAGCTTTTCGAGGCTCGCCTCGTCCGTCGGCAGCGCAAAGACATCCGTCGGCGCGCCGTCCGGTTCGATCTGGCGTTCGGGCTGCATCGGCGTGCTCATGGTCGTCACCCCGTCGGCATTGGCGCAGTATCGCGATGGGCGCCAGGATGCCACAAAACATCGCTCGCACCCGCGTCGTTCTCCGCGCGCGCCAGCACGAACAGCAGGTCAGACAGCCGGTTCATATAGCGGATCACCGCCGGGGTGATCGGTTCCTGAAAGGCAAGCTCGGCGATCTCGCGTTCGGCCCGCCGCACGATCGTTCGCGCGATATGGAGCAGTGCCGATCCTTCCGAACCGCCAGGCAGTACGAACGAGATCAGCGGTGCCAGCGCCGCATTGTGCTCGTCGACGCGCTGCTCAAGCCATACGACCTGGGCCTCCTGCAGACGCAGCGGTTCGACCTTGAGGCTTGTCCGCTCCGGCCGGCAGAGATCGGCGCCAATATCGAACAGGTCATTCTGGACGCGCTGCAGGATGGCTCGTGCCGGATCGGCGACATGGCGCGCCGCCCAGCCGATAAAGGCATTGGCTTCATCGACCGAGCCTGTCGCCGTGACCCGGATGTGGAATTTGGGCAGCCGGGCGCCGTCGCCGAGCATGGTGCGCCCGTCGTCACCCGTGCGGGTGTACACGCGGTTTATCTTGACCATGGGAGGGATGACCTTGGGCGAGCCGGGTGGATTGCCCGAACGCATCGCCTCGTCAAAGGGTAGCCGCGGTGTCGCACGAGGGGAAGTGTCATGTTCTTCATCGCAATGATGCCGCCGCAGGCGTGGACCCAGACACGGTTCCTGTTGTCCCGGGCGTGGTCCCCGTCACCCCAGACACGGTTCCGGTTGCGCCCGGCATGATCGCCGGCACGGCCGTCGGTACGTCGAAGGCGAGCTTGACGCCGGCAAAGACTCCCAGGCCCTGGTGCAGGAAGCCGATCGGGTCCTGGTAGTGCACGTCGAGCAGGTTGTTGATCCGGGTGAAGAAGCTCACGCCGTGACCCAGATCGTAATTGGCCGCGAGATTGATCAGCGTGTAGGGCGGCGCGAACAACCCCGACGCCGTTCCGTCGCGATTGATGTCGGCCCATTTCCCCGTATAGATCGCGGTCGCCGTCAACGACAGCGCCTCGGTCGCCTGCCATCTGGCGTTGAAGCTTACCTTGTGCTTCGGGCGCTCTATCAGCTCGGTGTGGGTGATGTCGTCATTGGCCATCGTGTAGGTGTAGTCGGCGCGCAGCGTCAGTGGTTCCCACGGGTGGTAGGCGACATAATTTTCCGCGCCGTAGGTCGTTGCCCGGCCGATATTGACGTCCATCGTGCCGGCGAGATTGCTCTGGATCAGGTTGGTGATGTCGTTGTGGAAATAGGTGCTGCCGAACTCGATTTGCTTGTTCCACAGCGACTGCTCGAACCCGAAATCGTAGCCGAGGCTCTCTTCCGGCTTGAGGTTGGGGTTGGCGAAAAAGCCAAAGGCCGGGAAGCTGTCGTAAAGCTCGTCGAGGGTCGGCGCCTTGAACCCGGTGCCGACGCTGGCCTTCAATTTGGTGCCGGTCTCGGAGAACAAATAAGCCGGCGCTTCGCGGAAGGTTGGATGGCCGCCGAACGCGCCGTTGTCGTCGTAGCGAAAGCTCGCGGCGTTGAAGATTTGCTCGTTGATGTCGGACTGCAATTCGATATAGCCGGCATCGTTCGTGACATGCGCGGAGGCCGGGTTGGTGTTGTTGAGGCGCTCGAGCTGATGCTCGGCGCCCAGCACCAGTGTCTCGCCCGGCACCAGCTTGACGATGCCCTGCCAATCCGTCTTTTCGCGAACGCCGTGAAAGTCGGATGGATCGTTGCCGTTCGCGATCGCATCGGGAGTCGGGTCGAAGAAATTGCGCCAATACGCCGTATAGCCAAATCCGACGGTCTGTTCGAAGCGTCCGTCGAGCAGTACGAGATGGGCGAAGCCGCGGGTGAACAGCTCGTGGTTGCGGCTGTAGCTTTGCTGCGGCTCTGGCTGCGGCGGGGTGAAGTCGAAATCGTCGCTGGTCGAGTTGAGGTCGGTATCGACATAGCGCGCGGTGAGGCCGACATCGAAATTATCGGTCAGCTGAGCGCCGAGCTTTGTCGAGGCGGCGCGTGCATCATAGTAGTCGGGATTGAGCGGTACGCCCGCCGGAAGCACGCTGCCCGGGGTCACGGTGGTTTCGCCCGAGTGATAGTGCGAGAAGTCGAAATTATAGCTGAAACGGCCGGTCGAGCCGCTCAGTCCGGTGCTCTGGTTGAAGGTTTCGAATGAGCCGCCCTCGATAGTGCCATACATATGCGGCGGGCCGCTGCCACCTTTGGTGATGATGTTGATGACGCCGCCGATCGCATCCGAGCCGTAGAGACCGCTCGCCGGGCCGCGCAGCACTTCGACCCGCTCGATGTTGGAGGCGAGAAGCTGAGAGAAATCGAACGCGTCGCCCGCGCTCGGGTCGCTGACATCGACGCCGTCGACCAGCACCTTGGTGTGGTTCGCGTTGGCGCCGCGAATATAGACGTAGGTGATGCCGCCGGGGCTGCCGGTCTGTACGACATTGAGACCGGGCACATCCATCAGCACCTCGGGCAGGGTGCGTTCCTGCTTCTGCTCGATATCCTGGCTGGTGATGACGGTGACGCTGCTGCCCACCTCACTCACCGGAGTTGGCAGCATCGTGGCCGTGACGGTGACCGGTGGTAGCGGGACCTGATCCGGCGCGGCAGCTTCCGACGTCGGCGGGGCGGGCTGCGCGGGGTTTGGGTCGTCGGCCTTGGCTGGTGGCGTGACGAGCAGGATGGCGAACAGGGAGAAAGCAGCGACAAGACCGGCGCGGCCGGCCAAACGCAATACGGGCATCGGAGATGACCTCGCGGCAACGTGACACGTCACCGCGAACCAAAGCGGCCCCTAACGAATAGGAACCGACCCCACTGGCGCACCCCGGCCAATGTGCCCGCGCGTGACCACGTCGATGGCAGGTCTCCTGGCTCGCGGGTCGATGCCTTGCGCCGCCTTCCCAGAGGCCCGAAGGCCCCCAGTGGCTTAGATGGCGCGCGGCTCACCGCTTACAGTTGCGGGGGCAGCCGCAGCTTCGGGTCTAAACCCTCACTGCGTTCCCTTTTGATCCCCGAAGGGAACCATCGCGGAGATTGTGCGGGCAAACTCAGATGAGCGTCAAGCGTCTGGCAGCGAAGGTCGGCAATGAGGGCAAAAGCAGCCGCTGAGGCGCGGTCCGCTAAACCGGCATCGTCCGTTTCTGATGCGCGCGGCCGATCTTCGCCGCCTCCTCGCTGTGCCCGGCAAAGACGCGCACGCCCTGATCGATCTTGGTCGTGACATTCGCCAGCGTGCCGATTTCGAGAAAGGCGATGCCGTTCTTCTTGCACGCCGCCAGCACGCGCTCGCGTGCTTCGGCCATCTCGGGCGGGTATTTGTCGCGCGGCATCTCCTTGTAGCCGAGCGCCAGCGACAGATCGCCCGGCCCCAATTCGGCGAAGCCAAGCCCCGGAATCGCCAAAATCTCCTCGCAATGCGCGATGCCCTCGGGGCTCTCGAGTTTGACCCCGAGCAGCAGCTCGCCCTGCGGGTTGAGCGGCCAGGGGTCCGCGAGTTCCCTGTATTCCGGCTCCGAGACCCCCCAGATCGCCGCCGCGGTTGTCTCCGAGCCGCGACCGCGCGTGCCGACCCCAAGCCCCGTCGCCGGCTTGCCCGCGGCGCCTTTCATCCGTTCGAGCGGGCTCGGCAATGATGGGTCGACACGTTCGAGGTGATGCGGATAACGGCAGCTTTCGACAAAGGCGCGCGCCGCCCCGCCGGTCTCCGCCTGACACAGCAGCACGCCATGCGCGCCGCGCCCCAGAATCTGGCGGAATTGCCAGGCGTTGTAGCGGACATGATCCTCGTTGATGCCGTTGACCGGCGCCTCGACGATGACCGTCGGCGCGCGATGCCCGGAGCGCGTCGGTCCACCGGCGACAAGGCCCCCGAGGTATTCGGCGAGGCCTGTCATGTCGAACGCGCCGTGTTCCATGCCAACATTAATATAATCGGCCCAAGTCCCTGAATCTTTTCGCCCTTGCACCGTGGTCAGCACATGCCCGGTATGGGCGCCGACATAGTAGATCGCCTGGCCTTGGCCCAACAGCTCGATCGCCCGATTGATGCGGCTCGCCATATCGATCTCCTCAGGATTTCGCCGTGACATTCGCCAGATGCGGCGCGTCGAGCCCGACCCCGACCAGATGCCCGAACAACTCGTTGATCTTCCGGTGGTCGGCTTCCGGCAGCTTCGGCTTCAAGAGCGAGTCGATATTGGTTTTGAGGTGCGCCGTGCTGCCGGTGCCGAACAGCACCACATCCACCCCCGGCTCGTGCCGGACATAGCGATAGCACGCGTCAACGACGCTGCTCGCGCTGCCGTCATGCACCAGGAAACCGAGCGGGTCGTCGCTCTCCGCCAACGCCGCCGACACCTCGCCGCGCTCCGCCAGCTGGCGCAGCTCGGCCTGCAGCCGGCCCGGCTGCGAAAAGATGTTGCGCACCGCGAACATCAACAGCGTGCCGACACCGTGCGCCCGGGTCACGGGAAAGACGCGCTCGCGCGCGTTCTGATGCATCATCGAAAACCCGACCATGCAGACATCCCACACGCCGTCCGCCGCCGCCTGGTGCAGCGTCTCATGGCTCAGGTCGTGCGGCGCGGTCTCGGTGAGGCCGAGAAAGCGGAACTTGCCCTTGTCGCGTTCGCGCAGCAGCACCGGAACCAGCTCGTCGCGGGCATGCGCGTAATTCGCCGGCGGCACGCCATGCAGCTGGTAGACGTCGATATGGTCGGTGTCGAGCTGCTTTAGCGAATTGTCGAGCGCCGCGACGACGCCTTCCGGGCTCGCACGGCCTGTGCTCCAGCGAAACGGCGCCTTCGTGCAGATGACGGCGTCATCGCGCGCCACGGACTTGATCGCCTTGCCGAGCACGCTCTCGGTGCCGTAGGACGCCGCCGTGTCGAACAGGTTGACCCCGAGATCCATCGCGTGGCGCAGGATCACGATCGCGCCGGTCTCGTCGCCGCCGGTGCCGAGCCCCAGCCGGCTGAACCCGCCGCAGCCGAACCCGGCGACACTGACCCTCATGCCGGTGCGGCCGAGCGTGGTGTAGTGCATCGATTGATCCTTTGCTTTGTTGCCGTCTAGCCTAGCGGCCCGCGCATCGCTGCAACAGCCGTAGCGCGCTTGTCGCCTTGGCGAAAAATGCGCCATGCTTCTCCCAACAAAAGCGGGGAGGGCGGCCATGCGGCTCAATGATGTCGTCAACATCGAGGACCTGCACCAGCAGGCGAAGCGGCGTCTGCCAAAGATCGCTTTCGACTTTATCGAGGGTGGTCTCGAGGACGAGCGCGGCCTCGCGACCAACACCAACGCCTTTCACAAGCACCGGCTGTTGCCGCGCTATCTCGTCGACGTGTCGAAGCGCGACCAGACCAAGACGATTTTCGGCCAGACCTTCAATTCGCCCTTTGGCATCTCGCCGACCGGTGGCGCGGGCCTCTTCCGCTACCACGCCGACCTGATGCTGGCCGAGGCGGCGCGCGACGCCAACATCCCCTACATCATGTCCGGCGCGTCAAACGCCTCGATCGAGGCGGCGGCCAAGATCGCGCCGAAAAACCACTGGTATCAGCTCTACGCGGCGCGTGACCCCAAGATCAACGAGGACATGATCCGCCGCGCCGCCGACCAGGGCCTGGGCGCCTTGGTGCTGACCGTCGACACGCCGACCAGCTCAAAGCGCGAGCGCAACATGCGCAACGGCTTCGGCAATATCCGCGGCGGTCTGTTGCAGGCGCTCTCCCTCAAGCCCTCGATCCTGGTAGAGGCGTTGGAGCATCCCGGCTGGATCGCCGAGTATTTCCGCCGCGGCGGCGGCACGCCGATGCTCGGCAACTGGCAGCCCTATGCGCCGGCCGGCTCGGACGCCGAGGGCGTCTACAAATTCGCCTCCTCGGTGCGCCCGTTCAACGCGCAGACCTGGAAGGATGTCGAGCAGTACCGCAAGCTCTTTCCCAAGGGGCTGGTCATCAAGGGCATCATGAGCCCCGACGACGCGCTGCGCGCGATCGATGTCGGCTGCGACGGCATCCTCGTCTCAAACCATGGCGGGCGGCAGCTCGACCAGGCGCCGGGCTCGCTCGACGTGCTGCCGGCGATCCGCGCTGCGGTTGGCGACAAGCTGACCCTGCTGCTCGACAGCGGCGTCAGGCGCGGCGCCGACATCCTGATCGCTCTCGCGCTCGGCGCCGATTTCTGCTTCTTCGGCCGCCCGACCCTCTACGGCGCGGCGGCTTACGGGTTGCCGGGGGTCAAGAAGGCGATCGATATTTTCGTCAACGAGATCGACCTAGTGATGGGTCAGATCGGCTGTCCGAGCCTCGGCGATCTCGGCCCCGATTTCCTGTGGCAGGACGAGCGCGGAAGAAACCGCTGATCACCAAAACGCGCCTCCCGCGGGCTTGACCCGCGCGGGTCCATGTCTTCACGCTCTGAATAAGTCGCTGAAGACGTGGATGGCCGGATCACCCCCGGACTTTGATCCGGGGCCGGCCATGGCGAACTCAAGGAGAAAGCGATGATCGCGATCTGGGTGAAGGTGAAGGTCAAGGCCGATCGGCGCGGCGATTTCCTCAAGGCGATCGAGGTCGACGCCCTCGGCTCCGAGGGCGATGAGCCGGGCTGCGCGCGCTTCAACGTGCTGCAGGATGGGCAGGACCCGAACACCTACTATTTCTACGAGGTCTACAAGGACGAGGCAGCGCTCGAGGCGCATCGCGCGGCGCCGCATTACGCGGTCTGGCGCGCCGCCGCCGATACGCTCGACGGCCCGGCGCAGGCGACGCGCTGCACCACGGTCTTTCCGGCCGCGACGGATTACTGGTTCAAAAGCTGAACCGACGCTCTCGGGAGACTCCTGCGATGGCCGCCGGCGTAACGGATCGGCATTGGGAACTTTCCGATGTTGCCGCGCTGCTGGAAGCCAGCGAGCCGAAGCCGGGTAAGCGCCGCCCGTAATAGAAACGCGCGGCTGCGTGATTTCGCTTCGGATACGATCCAGCCAAGAGGACGATCATGCTGAGTTTCAGCATCGACGAAACGTTGAAGAGCGTTATCGAAATTCACTGCGACGCTGAGGGGATCGGCCTGCTCATATCTGCGCTTGGCGATCTTGTCGCCGCGCGCGCAAGCCATGTTCATCTTCGCACGCCATCGTGTGGCGGCCGTGAACTGAGTGATGAAACCCCTTCGGGCAAAGCTGCCTTCCATGAGGTCATTATCGATTATGCCGAAGGAGACTGATTTCAGACTGACCCACTACCCTCATCCATGCTGGACTTGAATTTGTCGAGATCGTGAACATATAGAGAACGATTGGGCGCTAGCGAGCGGTCAAAGCGGAATTTTTGGGGCCGCAACGAATGTGGGGATGACCGAATAACAGGCGGCGCGATCCTCCTGTTATTTTCGGCGATAACAGGAGGGTATCAGGAGGCGGACCTCCTGATAATTTTGCGAGCGGTTGGGTTTGGCGAACGGCGCGGGGCGAGCTAGGCTGTCGCCAGCGATCAGAGGAGAACGGCAATGGCGGCTTATTGGGTAGCGACCTACAAATCTATCTCCGACCCGGCCAAATTGGCCGATTACGCCAAGCTCGCGGGCCCGGCGATCCAGGCCGGCGGCGGCAAGTTTCTGGCGCGCGGCGTCGCGGCGAAGTGCTACGAGTCCGGCCTCCTGCAGCGCACCGTCATCATCCAGTTCGACAGCGTCGCGCAGGCCGAGGCGGCGCATGACAGCCCCGGCTACCAGGAGGCGCTGCGCGCGCTTGGCAACGGCGCCGATCGCGATATGCGGATCATCGAGGGCGTCTAACCAAAAAAAGCAAACCGTTTTAGCGCAAAGGACGCGGAGGATACGCAAAGGACGCAAAGCTCCATGCAGCGTCCTCTGTGGAACCCCCGCGCCCTTCGCGGTGAAATGTGGATTTCCGGCGCCTCGCGCCGTTTAAGACAGGAGTTATCGATGCCCCGTCTCGGCTTTGGCGCCTTTCTCGCCCCGCATCATCCGGTCGGCGAGAACCCGCTGCTGCAGTTTCGCCGCGATCTCGATCTGGTCGAGTTGCTCGACAAGCTCGGCTACGACGAATTCTGGTGCGGCGAGCATCATTCCTCGGGCTGGGAGATGATCGGCTCGCCCGAGATGTTCCTCGCCGCGGCGGGCGAGCGCTCGAAGCGCATCAAGCTCGCCACAGGCGTCGTCTCGCTGCCCTACCATCAGCCGTTCAATGTCGCGCAGCGCATGGTGCAGCTCGACTGGATGACCGGCGGGCGGGCGATTTTCGGCTCCGGCCCCGGCGCGCTCGCGTCGGACGCGCACACGCTCGCGATCGATCCGATGACCCAGCGCGACCAGCAGGACGAGGCGATCGGCGTCATCCGCCGCTTGATGCGCGGTGAGCGCGTCACCCACAAAAGCGATTGGTTCACCCTCCAGGATGCCGCGCTCCAGCTTCTTCCCCTGCAAGAAGACATGCCGTTCGCCGTCGCCTCGCAGATCAGCCCGTCGGGCATGACCCTTGCCGGCAAGCATGGCTGCGGCGTGATCTCGATCGGTTCGCTCGCCGAGGAAGGCCTTAACGCGCTGCCGACGCAATGGGGCTTCGCCGAGGCCGCGGCCAAGAAGCATGGCCAGACCGTCAACCGTAAGGATTGGCGGGTGCTGCTGTCATGGCACATCGCGGAGACCCGCGAGCAGGCCATCGAAGAGGCGCGCAAGGGCCTGTTGCGCCACCACAACGAATACATCGTCGGCACCTTGCAGCGGCCGGGCGCGGCCCCCTTCAAGGATCCCGATGAGGCGATGGAGAAGACCGCGTTCGGCGCCGGCGCCTCGGCGACGATCGGCACCCCCGACGACCTCGTCGCGCGGTTGAAGGAGGTGCTGGCAATGAGCGGCGGGTTCGGCACCGTGGTCGGCTTTGTCCATGACTGGGCCAACCCGGAAAACACCTTCCGCAGCTGGGACATGGTCGCCCGCTACGTGATCCCCGAGATCAACGGCTACCTCGCCAAGCTGCGCGAGTCGCGCGACTTCGTGGCGACCAATCGCGGCGTCTTCGACCGCGCCAAGGAGGCGATCATGGCCAAGATCACCGAGAACGAGGCCGCTGTCGCCGCGCTCGCCAAGACCAAGGGC
This sequence comes from Allostellaceae bacterium, assembly GCA_035570495.1. GTDB lineage: Bacteria > Pseudomonadota > Alphaproteobacteria > ATCC43930 > CGMCC-115725 > DATARH01. The sequence goes on from DATMLO010000241.1 coordinate 35,656, forward strand.
TCGCGCCTTGGTGAGGTCGCCTCGGGCAGCAACGCGATCGACTTCAGCAAGGTGCAGACCCGCGACGCGGCGAAATAGCCGGGGCTAGGCCGCCCTCAAGCGGCCTTTCTCTTGCCGTCACGGCAGCGCAGCAGCGGCAGTATGCGCGTGCCGAACTGCTCCATGCCGACGACGAAGTCATCGAACGTCAGCATGACACCGCGCACGCCGGGCACTGTCGCCATCTCGTCCAGCATGCGCGCCACTGTGGCGTAGGAGCCGACAAATACGCCCTGGTTGGTCGGCAAACTGGCGACGCCGAGCGTCTTGCGGCGCAGCGGCTGGGAATAGGGATCGGTGCTCGGGTCGTCCTCGGCCTGGGCGTCGCGATAGGCGATCGCCTCGACATCGGTCCCGGCCTTGTAGTGCTCCCATTTCGCCATCGCCGCCTCGTCGGTCTCGTCGGCGATGATCATCTGCAGCAGCAGCGCGCCACAGTCGCGTCCGGCCTCTTCATTCGCGGCGATCAGGCGCGCGACGCTCGCCGTCGCGGCGGTTGGTGGTTCACTTGGCCGCCGCTGCAGAAATTGTAGTCGGCGTAACGCGCGGCATAGCGCGTGCCAGCGTCGCTTTGCGCGGCGCAGATGATGGGAATGTTCGCCGTCGGCAGCGGGAGGCAACGGCAATCGTCCATCTGGAAGAAATCGCCGTTGAAGTCGGAGCGCCCGGTTGCCCACAACTCGCGCATGATCGAGACGTACTCGGCGCAGTAGTCGTAGCGTCGCCGGTAATGCTCGGAGCCGGGCCAGATCCCCATCTGGGTGTACTCGCGCCGCTGCCAGCCGGAGATGATGTTGATGCCGAACCGGCCGTGCGAAATTGAGTCGATCGTCACCGCCATGCGCGCCGCAAAGGGCGGCGGCAGCGTCAGCACCGCGCAGGTGGCGAAAAGCTGGATGCGGCTCGTCACGGCCGCCAGTCCGGCCATGAGCGTGAAAGATTCGAGGTTGTAGTCCCAGTACTGAGACGGACCGCCAAAGCCGTGCAGCTTGATCATCGACAGCGCAAAGTCGAAGCCGAAGCGTTCGGCTTTCTCGACCACGATGCGGTTGAGATCGAATGTCGGCTTGTATTGCGGCGATGTCGTCGAGATCAGCCAGCCGTTGTTGCCGATCGGGATAAAGACGCCAAGCTCCATGGGTCGCCCTTTCGTTGAGGCTTCTTGGGCGTGTCCTCCAGGCTGCGTTGTGTACGGTTGACCGGAGCCGCCGCAATCGGCGTGCCAAGGAGCTGGTCGGCGAGTTACAGGCTGCGCGAGTTGATCGCGATCGAGGCCGGCATGTCGTTGCCGATGATGAACGGCCGCAGCACATGCGATTGGAAGCGCCACCGGTCGTCCTCGCCCAGCTCACAGCGCGCCTCGAAATCGGCGATCATCGCCGGCGGTCGCGCGCCCTGGAACGGCGATTTGCCGTCGGCGCGATAAAGGGTCATCAATCCGGTCGCACGGGCGGCTGTCTTGCCATTGGCGAGGACCCGCAGGTTCGACAGAACATGGCGGGTCAACACTGTGCCGTGCCGGCGGCGGTCGTAAAACGCCGCGATCTTGTCCTGCCCTTCGAACCGGTTGTTGCCGATCGCGTAGACCCCGCTGGGCAGATAAAACGCCGAGGCTTCGCGGCCACCGTTCTCGTCGACGTCTGACCAGAAATCGGCCATCAGCCCGCTCAGCGCGCACCACAACGCCACATCGCTGTCGGTCATTCGCTATTTCTCCCTGTTCCGTCCTGTCGCGCTTTTTTGCGGCGCGTTCGACCGGCATACCGTACTGCGCCTAGCGGGCAGCTGCCAGGCGCGGTGCACTTCCGCGTTGTCCCGTCACACCGAATTGCGCAATGTTCCCCTGCGCTTGGGAATCCGCGCCAGAAAAGCTGCGCCTGGGGACAGACACGCCATGAGACTCGACGACGCGATCAATATCGAAGACCTGCATCAGATGGCGAAGCGCCGTCTGCCCAAGGTCGCCTTCGACTTTATCGAGGGCGGGCTAGAGGACGAGCGTGGGCTCGACCGCAACACCGAGGCCTTCAAAAAGCATCATCTGCTGCCGCGCTATCTCGTCGACGTCTCAAAGCGCGACCAGTCGACGACGATCTTCGGCCAGAAATTCAACAGCCCCTTCGGCATCTCGCCGACCGGCAGCGCTGGCCTCTTCCGCCGTGGCGCCGACATGATGCTGGCCGAGGCGGCGCGCGAGAACAACATCGTCTACATCCAGTCGGGCGCCTCGAACGAGACGATCGAGGACGCCGCCCGGGTCGCGCCCAAGAACTCGTGGTATCAGCTCTATTCGTCGCGTGACGCCAAGGTCACCGAGGATCTCATCCGTCGCACCGCCGATGCCGGTCTCTCGACCCTGGTGCTGACCGTCGATGTGCCGGTGCATTCGAAGCGTGAGCGCAACACCCGCAACGGCTACGCCAGCATCCGCGGCAACTGGCTGCGGGCGGCGTTGAGCCTCAAGCCCGCGTTGCTCGCCGAGGCGATGCAGCACCCGGGGTGGATCTGGGAATACATCTCCAATGGCGGGACGCCGCCGCTGGGCAATTGGCTGCCCTATCTGCCGCCCGGCGCGAGCGCCGAGGACACGGTCAAGTTCAACCGCTCGATGGTGCCGGCGCACGCGCAAACCTGGAAGGACCTCGAGCGCTACCGCAGCCTCTTCCCCGGCAATCTCGTGGTCAAAGGCATCATGAGCCCGGCCGACGCAATCCGCTGCGCCGATGCCGGCTGCAACGGCATCATCGTGTCGAACCACGGCGCGCGGCAGCTTGACCAGGCGCCGGCCTCGCTTGATGTGCTCCCAGCTATCAAGCGCGCGGTCGGCGACCGCCTGACGGTGATGCTCGACAGCGGCATCCGCCGCGGCGCGGACATTCTGATCGCACTCTCGCTTGGCGCCGATTTCTGCTTTTTCGGTCGGCCGACACTTTATGGCGCGGTCGCCGGCGGCCTCGATGGGGTCAAGAAGGCGGTCGACATCTTCCGCGGCGAGATCGATCTCGTCATGGGCCAGATCGGCGCGCCGAACCTCGACGTGCTCGGCCCCGATTTCCTTTGGCAGGAAGACTGGCAGCGCAACCAGTAAACCCCGCCATTGCGCGCGGGTGATGAGTGACCGGATGCATCGAAGCGAATTTCTCAAGTTCGTTAAGGACGCGCTGCCGGGTTTGCGAGACGCGATAAATCAGCAGGAAGGGTTGCTCCACCTTGAAGTCGGGGTGCTGCGAAAGTGCGCTCAACGAGCGATCTGGGATGCTGACCGAGACACGCTGAGCATTTGCTTCCGCCTGGCGGAACAAGCCTACGAAAACGGGGATCGACAGCTCAAAAACGCGATCGACGTTTCCTTCGTGGAAGAGCTGGAGTTCGGCAGCGCCGAAAATCGTAAGATATCAGCTTGGGAAATGATGCCCGTCACACTGCGCGTGCTGTACTGTACGAGCAGTTTCACGGTCCGCAGAGCGCGTGCGCCTCGATTACGCCATCGCCGCGCGCATCCCGCCTTTGAGCCCCTGCCGCGCCAGCAAAAAACCGACGATCGTCAGGTTGGCGAGGTTGAAGGCGACGCCGAGCACGAAGGCCGGTGCGTAGTAGCCGAAATGGTCGTACAGCGCACCGGCAAACCAGCTGCCGTATGCCATGCCGCTCATGCTGACGAACAGCACCATCGGCACTCGCCACGACGCCTCGGATGACGGGAACAGCTCGCGCACGACCAGCACATAGGCGGGCACGATGCCGCTGAAGCCCAGCCCATAAGCGGCCGACACGGCGAACAATCCCGCCTCGTTTTGGGTCAGCAGAAACGCGGAAATCGCCAGTGCCTGGCAGGTCGAGCCGAGCATCAGCGTTAAGAGGCCGCCGACGCGGTCGGCCAGCCAGCCCCAAAACTGCCGGCTGAAAAATGCGCAGCCGGTCATCACCGAGAAGATCAGCGCGCTTTGCGCGGGCGGCACGCCGACATCGGTGCAGAACGCCACGAGGTGCGACTGCGGCAGCGCCATCGGCACGCAGCACAAAAACCCCGCGGCGCACAGCATCGCCAGCACCAGATTGGCCGGTAGGCCCAGCGGCCGGCCGCGCCGTCCCGCGACGGCCGCCTCGGTGTAGGGCTGTTCTGGCGCGGGATGCAGAAACAGCATCGCGATCGGCGGGATCGCCAGCGCCGCGAAAATGCCAAAGCCGGTCATTGTCGCCTGCCAGCCATAACGCGCCATCGCTTGCTCGAAGAGGCTCGGCCAGATGACGCCCGCGATGTACTGACCGGACGCGATCAGCGCCAAGGCGGTGCCGCGCCGCCGGTCGAACTAACGGCTGACATAGACGAGCAGCGGCGGGAACAGAGCGCCGTTACCCAGCAGGCCGAGCAGCAGGCCCTGCCCGATAAACAGCGCCCAGATCGTGCCAAGGGACGACAGCGCGAGGCCCAGCGCGATGTTGATCGCGCCGAAGATCACGATCCGCCGCACGCCGAGGCGGTCGGCGACCCAACCCATCAGGATGCCGCCGAGCCCGGTGCCGACCCAGGTCAAGGCCGCGGCGAGCGCGGTGATTTCGCGCGCCGTACCGAGGCTCGCGGTGATCGGTTTCAGCCCAATGACGATCAACAGCGGAGAGCCGTAGGAGATCGACAACAGCCCCAGCACCGCGCTGGCGGCGACCCAGGCGCCGCGTCCTTCGACGACGCGTCCCAGCTCCTTTGCCGTCGTCCCGCCAGCGTCTGGCATCGGCCGGCTCCTCCCTGATTTTCCTGCCCGATTTTTGGGCAGGCGCGTCTGATACCGCCGAACTCGCCGGCGCGACAACCGCCGATCGGGCAGCGCTGCTTCCCGATAGTGTCGATTGTGATTGAAGCCGGGATGCGCGGCGCTACGATCGTGGAAACCGGAGGCGGGAGGAAATCGATGGGCAAGCGGATTGTCGTGGTCGGCGCGGGCGCCGTGGGCAGCTACACCGGCGCGCATATGGCCAAGGCCGGAGAAGACGTCACGTTCCTCGATTTCTGGCCGGAGAATGTCGAGGCGATCAACCGCGACGGCATCCGTGTCACGCACCACCAGGGGCCGGAGCCGTTTTCGGTCAAGGCGCGTGCGATCCACCTCACCGAGGCGCAGCAGTTCGCCAAGGAGGCGCCGGTCGACATCGCCTTTGTCTGCGTCAAATCCTATGACACCGAGTGGGCGGCGCGACTCATCAAGCAGTACCTGTCGCCGGGTGGCTACATCGTCTCGCTGCAGAACTGCATGAACGAGGAGACGATCGCCAACGTCGTCGGCTGGGGGAAGGTGATGGGCTGCATCGCCAGCCATATCAGCTGCGCGTTGCACGCACCGGGGCAGGTGCATCGCGGCGGCCTCATCGGCGGCGACCGGCACATCGTCTACCGCACCGGCGAGCCGAGCGGCCGCATCACCGAGCGCGGGCAAGAGCTCTGCCGGCTGGTCTCGACTGCTGACAGCGCGAAGGTCACCGACAATCTGTGGGGCGAGCGCTGGACCAAGCTGGTGCAGAACACCATGGCGAACGGCGTCTCGGCCTGCACCGGGCTTTCCGGCTCGCAATGCGCCGACAACGAGGCGATCCGCCATTTCCAGGCTCGGCTCGGCAGCGAGGCGATCCGCATCGGCCAGGCGCGCGGCTACAGGCTCGAAGAGATCGACCATCAGGAGCCGGAAACAATTGCCCGGGCTGGCGAGGGCGACCCCGAGGCGCTGCGCAAATACGACGATCACAAACTGAGCGCGCCGCGCGGCGCGCCCGATCAGCGCCCCTCGATGGGCCAGGACATGGCGAAGGGCCGTCGCACCGAGATCGAGTTTTTGAACGGGTTTGTCGTGCGTGAGGGCGAACAAGTCGGCATCCGCGCCGCCGCCAACGAACGCCTTGTCGACATCGTCAAAAAAGTCGAACGCGGCGAGCTCAAGCAGGACCCGGCGCACATCACGGAACTGCGGCTGAATTGACCGCGTCTCCATATCCCCTCTCCCGCTTTACGGGAGAGGGTGGCTCGCGCCGGTTGGCGCGAGACGGGTGAGGGTGCTAAGCCGCCGTCTGCTTCGCGATCTGTGCGGATAGGCGGCTGTAGACCCGCCGCGCATTGCCCTCGAAGATCCTGGCCTTGTCGCCCGCTGACAGCGGCAACTGGTCGATATAGCGCTTGGTGTCGTCGTAATGATGGCCCGTTTCGGGGTCGATGCCGCGCACCGCGCCGATCATCTCGGAGGCGAAAAGGATGTTGTCGACCGGGATCACCTTGGCGAGCAGCTCCTGGCCGGGCAGGTGATAGACGCAGGTATCGAAGAACACGTTCTTCAGCATCAGTTCGCTGAGCAACCCAAGCTTCGCGTCCTGCGCCAGGCCGCGGAAACGCCCCCAGTGATAGGGCACCGCGCCGCCGCCATGCGGGATGATGAATTTGATGCTCGGGAAATCCTTGAAGACCTGCGATGTCATCAGCTGGTTGAAGCCGGTGGTGTCGCCGCTGAGGTAATGCGAACCCGTCGTGTGGAAGGCCGGATTGCATGCGGCGCTGACATGCACCATCGCCGGGATGTCGTATTCGACCATCTTTTCGTAGACCGGATACCAGTAGCGGTCGCCGAGCGGCGGGTCCTGCCAGTGGCCGCCCGACGGGTCGGGGTTCAGGTTGACCCCGACAAAGCCGTACTCATTGACGCAGCGGTCGATCTCGGCGAGGCAGTTCTTCGGGCTGACCCGTGCGCTCTGCGGCAGCATGCCGACGCCGATAAAGTTCTTCGGAAACAGCGAGCAGACGCGATGGATAAGCTCGTTGCACGCGGCGGCCCAGGCTTCGCTGGTCGTTGCATCGCCCAGATGGTGACCCATGCCGGCGGCGCGCGGCGAAAAGATCGTCAGGTCGGTGCCGCGCTCGCGCTGCACCTTCAATTGACCGCCGGTGATGGTC
>DATMLO010000242.1:0-2967 GCA_035570495.1 Allostellaceae bacterium
CCGACCTTGTCGCCGGTTTGAGGCGGGTGGCCGATTTCGAGATCAGCGTGGCCGCCTATCCCGAGACCCATCCGGAAGCCGCGAGCGCCGGGCACGACCTCGACAATTTGAAGGCCAAGCTCGACGCCGGGGCCAGCCGGGCGATCACCCAGTTCTTTTTCGATATCGAGCTGTTTCTCGCTTTCCGCGACCGCGCCGCGGCGGCGGGGATCACGGTGCCGATCGTACCGGGTATCCTGCCGGTCACTAATTTTGCGCAGCTGCGCCGCATGAGCGCGACCTGCGGCGCGTCGATCCCGCCCTGGATGGCGGCGCATTTCGACGGGCTCGACGACGACCCCGACACGCGCCGCCTTGTCGCCACCTCGCTCGCCGCCGAGCAATGCCGTCGGCTACAGGCGAACGGCGTCAATGAATTCCATTTCTACACGCTCAACCGCGCCGATTTGATCGTCGCGATCTGCCATTTCCTGGGCGTCCGTGCGCCCAAGCCGGTCGCGGCCTAGAGGCACGGCGATGGCTCATCTGCTCGATTACCTCGCCGATCGGGTGCTGTTGTGCGACGGCGCGATGGGCACCGAGACCCAGGCGCGCAACCTCGATATCGCGCGCGATTTCCACAACCACGAGAACTGCACCGAGATCCTGACCGAGAGCCGGCCCGATCTGGTGCGCGAAATCCATCGCAACTATCTCGCCGCCGGGTCGGACGCGATCCAGACCAACAGCTTTGGCGGCTCGCCGATCACCCTCAACGAGTTCGGCATCGCCGAGAAGGCGTTCGCGCTCAACAAAATGTCGGCCGAGCTGGCGCGCGAGACGATCGCCGAGTTCGCGCATGACGGCCGCCCACGGTTTGTCTTTGGCTCGCTCGGGCCGGGGACGCGGCTGCCGAGCCTCGGCCATGTCGCCTACCAGCCGCTCGAAGACGCGCTCACCGTGCAGTGCGACGGGCTTGTCGCCGGCGGGGTCGATGCGATCCTGATCGAGACCTGCCAGGACCCGCTGCAGATCAAGGCGGCGGTCAACGGCGCCAAGCGGGCGCGCGCATCCGCTGGCAAGGACATTCCGATTTTCGTCCAGGTCACGGTCGAGACTACCGGCACCCTGCTTGTCGGCGCCGATATCGCGGCGGCGGCGACGATCATCGACGCAATGGGGGTCGATGGCCTTGGTCTCAATTGCGCGACCGGACCGCGCGAGATGGCCGAGCACGTCAAATGGCTCGGCGACAACTGGCCGCGTTTCATCTCGGTGCAGCCCAATGCCGGGTTGCCGGAACTCGTCTCGGGCCGCACACAATACCCGCTCTCCCCCGAGGAGCTGGCGCAATGGCTCGAGCGCTTTGTGCTCGAGGACGGCGCCAACATTATCGGCGGCTGCTGCGGCACCGAGCCCCGCCATATCGCGGCGCTCGATGCGATGCTCAAGCGCATCGGCCGCGAGCGTTCGCGGCCGGTCTCGAAGTCGCGCAAGCCGGTCTGGGCCCCGGCTGTCGCCTCGCTCTATGGCCAGGTAAGCCTGCGCCAGGAAAACGCCTATCTGTCGATCGGCGAGCGGTGCAACGCCAATGGCTCGCGCGCGTTTCGGCGGCTGCAGGAGCAGCACGATTGGGACGGCTGCGTCGAGATGGGGCGCGAGCAGGTCAAGGAAGGCTCGCATACGCTCGATCTGTGCACCGCCTTTGTCGGGCGCGACGAAATCGCCGACATGACCGAGATGGTGACCCGCATGCGCGGCGCGGTGAACGCGCCGCTGGTCGTCGACTCGACCGAGTTCCCGGTGCTCGAAGCGGCAATGCGGCTCTATGGCGGCAAGCCGATCATCAACTCGATCAATTTCGAGGATGGCGAGGACGCCGCGCACAAGCGGCTCGAACTGGCGCGGCGCTTTGGCGCCGCGGTTATCGCGCTGACCATCGATGAGCGCGGCATGGCCAAGGAGGTCGACGAAAAGATCGCGGTTGCCAAGCGGCTCTACGACTTCGCGGTCAATAAGCACGGCCTGCCACCAAGCGACCTGCTGTTCGACCCGCTGACCTTCACGATCTGCACCGGCAACGAGGACGACCGCAAGCTGGGCCTCGCGACGCTCGACGCCATCGAGCGGATCGCGAAGGAGCTGCCCGAGTGCCAGATCATCCTCGGCCTCTCGAACATCTCCTTCGGCCTCAACCCACCGGCGCGGCAGGTATTGAACTCGGTGTTCCTCGACCATGCGCTCAAGCGCGGGATGACCGGCGCGATCGTGCATTTTTCGCGCATCCTGCCGCAGCACCGCATCCCGCCCGAGGAATGGCAGGCGGCGGAAGACCTGATCTTCGATCGCCGCCGCGAAGGTTATGACCCGCTGCAGGTGTTTATCGCGCTGTTCGAGGACCGCGCAGTTGAGAAAGCCGAGAAGAAGGGCCGGCCAGAAGCGATCGAGGAACGCCTCGCCTATCGCATCATCGAGGGCGACCGGCTCGACCTCGAAGCCGATCTCGACCTGGCGATGCAGTCCTATGCCCCGCTCGACATCATCAACGAGCATCTGCTCGGCGGGATGAAGACGGTCGGCGAGCTGTTTGGCGCCGGAAAGATGCAGCTCCCCTTTGTGCTGCAATCGGCCGAGACGATGAAGACCGCGGTCAAATATCTCGAGCCGCACATGGAGCGAGTCGAGGGTCAGGAAAAGGGTACGGTCGTGCTCGCCACGGTGCGCGGCGATGTGCACGACATCGGCAAGAACCTCGTCGACATCATCCTCACGAATAACGGCTATCGGGTGGTCAATCTCGGCATCAAGCAGCCGATCGGCGCGATCGTCGAAGCCGCGAAGGAACACCACGCGCATGCGATCGGCATGTCGGGGCTGCTCGTCAAATCGACCGTGGTGATGCGCGAGAACCTCGAAGAGATGAGCCGCATGGGGCTCGACACGCCGGTGATGCTCGGCGGCGCGGCGCTCACCCGGCGCTATGTCGAG